>JBIIUJ010000227.1:0-2825 GCA_044340025.1 Caulobacterales bacterium | reverse complement strand
ACCATCGCCACCGCCCCGCGACCCATCAGCGCCGAGGCCCGCTTCACCCCCACCGTCGGGGCGCCGACGCTGTCCGTTGCAGGGCCTGCCCTCGGCGGTGCGAAGGCCGCCCACTTCTTCCCCTATAGCGGCACGCTGATCGACCATGCCGCGCCGCAGGGCCTGCGCACAGGGGCCGAGGGGCTGGCCCTTGCGCTGAAGGATGCGCCCGTGGCGGCGCCGCTCGACCCGGCCTCCTCGGTGGAGGGCCTGCTGGTCTGGACCGATGCGCAGGGCACGGAACAGGCCGGCGTGATCACCGCGCAGGTGGGCGATCCCTTGCCCGCAACCAGCGACCGCGCGGTGGTGCAGGCCGCCGGGGCGGCAGCTGGCGCAAGCCCAAGCGGGCTCACGGCGCCAAGCGCTTTGCTGTTTGCGTTTCTGGGCGGGCTCATTCTCAATCTGATGCCCTGCGTCTTTCCGGTTCTGTCGCTCAAGGCGCTGGGCTTTGCACAGAAGGCGCATGCCGAGGCTGGCGCGATCCGCCGCCAGGGCTTGTTCTTTCTGGCCGGCGTGATGGCGACCTTCCTCGCCCTCGCCGGCGCGCTGATCGGGCTGCAGGCCGCCGGGCAGGCGATCGGCTGGGGCTTCCAGCTGCAATCCCCGCCGGTGGTGATCGGCCTTGCGGTGGTGATGTTCCTGATCGGGCTCAACATGCTGGGCGCGTTCGAGGTGGGCGGCGGCTTCATGAACGCCGGCGGCGCGCTTGCCGCGAAGGGCGGCGATGCAGGCGCCTTCTTTACCGGGGCGCTGGCGGTGATTGTGGCGTCTCCGTGCACGGCGCCGTTCATGGGCGGCGCGCTCGCCTTTGCGGCAGTGCAGCCGCCAGCAGTGGCGCTCGGCGTGTTTGCAGCGCTGGGGCTGGGCTTTGCCGCGCCCTTCGTGGCCCTCTCCTTCGCGCCCGGCCTGCTGAAGCGGCTGCCGAAGCCGGGGCTCTGGATGGATCGGTTTCGCCAGGCGCTGGCGTTCCCGATGTTTGGGGCGGCCATCTGGCTGGCGTGGGTTGCGACGGTGCAGGCGGGCCCCTCTGGCGCACTGGCCGTGCTTGCAGCGATGCTGGCGGCGGGCTTTGCGGTCTGGCTGTTCCGGGTGACGGAAGGCGGCGAAGGATTTCTCAAAGCGGCGTGGCGTGGCGTGGGCGTTCTTGGCGCGCTCCTGGTGTTCGGCTTCGGGGCAAACGCGGCCCGGCCTGTGGCGGCCGAAGCCGCCGCCAGCAGCGCAGCGCAGGGCGCGCTGCAAAAGACCGCCTGGAGCCCTGAAACGCTTGCCCGGCTGCGGGCGGAGGGCAAACCGGTTTTCGTGAACTTCACCGCCGCCTGGTGCGTCACCTGCAAGGTGAACGAGGCGACCACCCTTACCCAGGCCAGCGTGGTGGAGGCGTTCGAACAGGCGGGGATCGTCTATCTCGAAGCGGACTGGACCAACCGCAACGCCGAGATCGCCGCCGCTTTGGCCGAGCATGGGCGCAACGGGGTGCCGCTGTATCTCTATTATGCGCCCGGCGCTGGCGAGCCCGAGATCCTGCCGCAGGTCCTGACGGCTGGTCTCGTCCAACAGGCGGTGAGCACAGACGGTTAGACTGCGGCGCCCCCGCACAGCTCACATATCCGTGTAGTGCTTTGTGATTGCTGATAGCGCTAAGCGGAACGGCGTGAAGTGGTCGTTTGGTGACCCGCGCCCTATGTCTGAAGCTCGCTCCCGGAGGACCGCCGACATGACCCAGCTTTCACGCCGCCAGCTCGACCTTGGCGCCGGCATCGCCTTCGCCACCGCGCTGACCGTGGCTGCGCTCGCCGCCGGCCAGGCCCACGCGCAAGCGCGGATCGGCGCGCCCGCGCCCGCCTTCACCGCGACCGACACAACCGGCAAGCCGCACCGCCTTTCCGATTTCCGCGGCAAGACCGTCGTGCTGGAGTGGACCAATCACCAGTGCCCCTTCGTGGTGAAGCATTACGAGACCGGCAACATGCAGAACCTCCAGCGCGCCGCCGGGCGCGATGGCGTGGTGTGGCTGACGATCGTCTCGTCTGCGCCCGGCCAGCAGGGCCATGTCTCCGCGGCCGAGGCCAATGGCCTCACCGCATCGCGCAACGCAGCCCCCGCCGCCAAGATCCTGGATCCGTCCGGGGCGATCGGCAAGGCCTATGGCGCGCGCACCACGCCGCACATGTACATCATCAATCCGCAGGGAAATCTCGCCTACGCCGGCGCGATCGACAACAATCCCGGCCGCGGCGCGGCGACGGTGGCGGGCGCCACCAATTACGTGACGCAGGCGCTGGGCGAGCTGAAAGCGGGCAAGCCCGTGTCCCAGCCGGTGACGCAGGCCTATGGCTGCTCTGTGAAGTACGCGACGAGCTGAACCCGTCTATTCGGCCGCGATCTTGTTCACCGCGCCGCCCATGGCGCGCGACGCGAGAAACGTCGCCTCGGCCGCGCGATCGAAATAGGTGGCGATGAACTGGCGCTGGCGCGGATAGATTTCGGTCTTGAAGCGACGTCCGTTGAAGACGCCATAATGGCCGACACCGGGCTGCACGTAATCGTATCGCATTTCCTGCGGAATGTTCACGCAGATGTCGTGGGCGGCCTGGGTCTGGCCGATGCCGGAGATATCGTCGTTCTCGCCCTCCACCGTCATGAGCGCGACGGTGCTGATGGCTGAGGGATTCACGATCCGGCCGCGATGATTGAGGATTCCGCGCGGCAGATGGTGCTCCTGAAACACCTTCTGGATCGTCTGGAGATAGAATTCCTCCGAGAGATCGAGCACCGAGAGATACTCG
>JBIIUJ010000100.1:0-9628 GCA_044340025.1 Caulobacterales bacterium | reverse complement strand
TGTAGAGCCGGCGATTGGCGTACTTCTTGATGGTGACCGGGCCCTGCTTTTTCGCCTCGCTCATGCCATTCCCCCATCTCGCACCTGCGATATTGCGCGCAGCATTGGCGCTGCAGCAGTGCAAGCGCAAGTGGCTGCCGCGCCGCATCACGCGGAAAGGGCGTCCGAAGTCGTCCAAGGTCGCGTTGACTCTCCCCCAGCCCGGTGACACGCAAGCGGCCGACAGGCGGTCGATCGTTGCGAACCGCCGCACGAGAGGAACCCGCCATGACCGATATCGTGATCGCCTCGGCCGCCCGCACGCCTGTGGGCAGCTTCAACGGGGCCTTCGTCGCCACCCCGGCCCACGAACTGGGCCGCGTGGCGATCGAGGCCGCCATCGCACGCGCCGGGATCGAGAAAGAAGCCGTCAGCGAGGTGATCCTTGG
Source organism: Caulobacterales bacterium (assembly GCA_044340025.1). GTDB lineage: Bacteria > Pseudomonadota > Alphaproteobacteria > Caulobacterales > Aquidulcibacteraceae > JBIIUJ01. Next base: position 9,200 of record JBIIUJ010000100.1, on the reverse strand, counting down.
CCAGGTGCTCGCCGCCGGCCAGGGCCAGAACCCCGCCCGCCAGGCCAGCCGCGCGGCCGGCGTGCCCGATGGCGCGCCTGCCTGGGGCATCAATCAGGTCTGCGGTTCGGGTCTGCGCGCCGTCGCCATAGCCGCCCAGCAGGTGATGACCGGCGCAGCCGATATCGTGGTCGCCGGCGGCCAGGAGAGCATGAGCCTGTCGCAACACGCCGCCCACCTGCGCGGCGGGACCAAGATGGGCGATTTGGGCCTTGTCGACACCATGATCAGGGATGGCCTTTGGGACGCCTTCAACGGCTATCACATGGGCATCACGGCCGAAAATGTCGCCGAGCGCTGGCAGATCAGCCGCGACGAGCAGGACGCCTTCGCCGTGGCCTCGCAGAACAAGGCCGAAGCCGCCCAGAAGGCTGGCAAGTTCGCCGGCGAAATCACGCCCGTCACGATCAAGGGCCGCAAGGGCGACACGGTCGTGGAAGCCGACGAATACATCCGTCACGGCGCCACGCTGGAGGCGATGGCCGGTCTGCGCCCCGCCTTCAAGAAGGATGGCACCGTCACGGCGGCCAATGCGTCCGGCATCAATGACGGCGCGGCCGCGCTGGTGGTGATGAGCGCGGCGGAGGCCGCCCGGCGCGGCCTGACCCCGCTTGCCCGCATTGCGAGCTTTGCAACGGCCGGGGTGGATCCTGCGGTGATGGGCTCCGGCCCGATCCCGGCCTCGCGCCGGGCGCTGGAGAAAGCCGGATGGAAAGTGGCGGACCTCGATCTCGTCGAAGCCAACGAAGCGTTCGCCGCCCAGGCGCTGGCGGTGAACAAGGATATGGGCTGGGACCCCGCGATCGTGAATGTGAACGGCGGCGCGATCGCCATCGGCCATCCGATCGGGGCCTCCGGCGCGCGCATTCTTGTCACGCTGCTGCATGAAATGGCCAAGCGCGACGCCAAAAAGGGTCTCGCCACGCTGTGCATCGGCGGCGGCATGGGCGTGGCGCTGACCGTCGAGCGCTGAGCCGGGCGTGCAAGAGGCCGCCTCCCCGGTGCTGGGAAGGCGGCCCTGGCCGACCGAGGGGCGCTTTGCCGGGCGCGCACGCCCGGCCTTGCGGCTTACTTGAAGGTAGCGACCGTGGCTTCGAGCACCGCCGGGCGGTTGGCTGCGAAGCGCTGGCTGGCGGGCACGGCGCGATCGAGCGCGACAAGGGTCTCCGACCCAGTCACGGCGATGGCGCGGGCAAGGGTGTCTTCCACACAGGCCTTGTAGGCCTGCCGCGGCAGGTCAGCCATTTCGCGCGCGCAGACCTGGCGGGCGGCGACGGCGAGAGAGCGGTGCAGCCCATCCATCTGCGCAACGTCGGCGAAATCGGTTGCAGTCACTGGCACCGCGACGGTGGTCTGGGCGAAAGCGGCGGGAGCCGAGAGCAGGGCGCAAGCGGCGACGAGAGAACGGATCATGACAAATCTCCTTCGGTGGCGACGTCCATCGAAGGCGTTTCCTGCGCGCTTATGTATTTTGTGCGGCGCATCACGACATATGTGCGCTGCAGCATTTCCGTCCAGCACAAACTGACGCCTGCGTCAGTTTTTCACCGCATTGCGATCACGCCGCTCGTTCCGGCAGCGCTCTGAACAAAAAATGACCTTGTCCCAGTCGCGCGCCCACTTCTTGCGCCAGGCGAAGGGCCGCGCGCAGGCAGGGCACGTCTTGGTGGGCAGGTCCGCCTTGGCCACCGCGCGCTTGCCATCCCGGCTGCGCGGCATCTAGCGGGCCAGGCGCTGGAGCGCCGGGCGCAGGCGCAAGAACGCGCGGTAGGCAGCCTCCCCGATCAGAAGAACGCCAGGCAGACGGCAAAGGGCGCCCAGCGCCGTCCAGGGCTGCGGCAACCGCCGCCACAAGGCCGCAAACGCCGCCGCGCCAGAAAGCGGGCGGCCCTCCTCCACCACATGGAAGCGGGCCATGGCTTCCACCGGATCGAGCGCGCAGGCGCGTGCAGCGTCGGGCTCGGCGGCGACGTCGCGCCAATCCACAGCGCCCCCGCTGTCGAGGCTGCGATAGTGGTCTATCTCCACCCGGCAGAGCGGGCAGGATCCGTCATAAAGAACAATCAGGCGTGTCTGCTCCATGCCGGAGATATGGCGCGCGCGGCGAGGATGGCGATGGCGGCTTCAGCAGCAGTGATCGGGGCGGGCCTGGCAGGGCTTGCCTGTGCGCGGCGCCTGAACGCGGCGGGCTTTCGGGTGCGGGTGTTCGACAAGGGGCGCGGGCCCGGCGGGCGGATGTCCACCCGGCGCGTGGAGACGCCGCTGGGTGAGGCGCGCTTCGATCATGGCGCGCAATTCTTCACCGCCCGGGACCCTGGCTTCCGCGCCGAGGTGGACCGTCTGACCCTGGCGGGCGCTGTGGCGCAGTGGGAAGGACGGCTCGTCAGCCTGGATGCCGCCGGCGCGCCGCGCCCATTGCCGGCCGAGCCGCGCCATGTCGGCGCGCCAGGCATGAATGCGCTGGTGCGCGCGCTGGCTGATGGGCTGGATGTGGCCTGGGGCGTGCGGGTGCAGGGGCTGGCGCACGGGCCCGACGGCTGGCGCCTGACCGCCGAAGACGGGGCCGATCTGGGAGCGGCGGAGATCGTGGTCTGCGCCCTTCCGGCAGAGCAGGCCGCCGAGCTGCTCGCAGACGCCGCTCCCACCCTGGCGCAGGAGGCCGCGGCGGCGCGAACGGCGCCCTGCTGGGCTGGCCTCTATGCGCTGGAGACGCCGCTGAGTCTGGCGTTTGACGGGGCGAGGTTTTCGGCTGGCCCGCTGGCGTGGGCGGCGCGTGACCGGTCGAAGCCCCGCCGGACGGGGCCGGAGACCTGGGTGCTGCATGCCAGCCCTGGCTGGAGCGCACAGCATCTGGAGGAGGACCCCAGCCGGATCGCAGGCGACCTCTGGGCGGCGCTCGGGCGGGCTGCGGGTCTTGCCCTGCCCGCCCCCGCCTGGCAGGCGGCCCACCGCTGGCGCTATGCGCAGGTGGTCAAGCCCGTTGCGGCGGCCAGCCTTTACGACCCAGACCTGAAAATCACGGCCTGCGGCGACTGGCGCATCGGCGCGCGGGTGGAAAGCGCGTGGCTGTCTGGCGATCAGACCGCGCGCGCCATCATTTCGGGGACCCCCACAGCGCCCTGACGCGCGCGTCCCGCCCGCACCCCTGACGATAGAGCCGGTAGCGCAGCGGGTTTTTCTTCGCATAGTCCTGGTGATAGGCCTCGGCTTCCCAGAACGGCGCCGCCGGCAGGATCGGCGTGACGATGCGCCGGCCGAGGGCGCGCTGGGCGCGCTCCAGCGAAGCAAGCGCTTCGGCGCGCTGGGCGGGCGTGGCGAAGACCGCGGTGGTGTAGCTCTCGCCGCGATCACAGAACTGACCGCCCGCGTCGGTGGGGTCCACGGTGCGCCAGTAGCGATCCAGCAGCGCGCCATAGCTGATCCGGGCTGGATCGAAGGTCACGCGCACCACTTCGCGGTGGCCGGTCGTCTCGGTGATGACGTCCTGATAGGTCGGGTTCCGGGTGCGCCCGCCCGAATAGCCCGACACGACCGAGATGACGCCGGGAATCTTTTCCATGTCGGTCTCGACACACCAGAAACAGCCGCCCGCCAGCACCGCCGTTTCGGTGCGCGGCTGGGCGGCGGCTGGGGCCGCCACAAGAAGGGCCAATGCGGTGAGAAGAGCGCGGAACATGGGCAAGAGCCTAGCGCGCCGCCCGCTTACGGGAAGGGCCGATCACACGTGACCGCAGACCAGCCCCAGCGGCACCGCCGTGGTGCGCTTGGTCACGCGCATGATGATCCTGCTCTGGATGTCCGAGACGAGCCCGAGCGCCAGCACCTTGTCGCGCAGGAAGGCGTCGTAGGCGTGCATGTCGGTGGTGATGACGCGCACCATGTAATCGACCGCCCCGGTGACCGTGACGCAATCGACCACTTCGGGGAAACCGGCGACTGCTTCCTCGAACCGCTCCAGATTCTCGCGCGACGGCAATTGCAGCTTCACGCTCGCCATCACTTCGAAATTGAGGCCGAGCGCCTCCCGATTCAGCAGCGTCACCCGGCGCTCCACCACGCCGGTCTCCTCAAGCCGCTTGATCCGCCGCCAGGCCGGACTGGACGACAGACCGACGTGATCGGCGATCTCGGCGACCGACAGACCGGCGTCTTTCTGGATCAGGTCGAGAATTCGCGCATCGATCGCGTCGAGCTCCTCGGACATGTTTTCCCTCCCGCTCCGGCGATCGTGCTGCCGCCGTTTCGCAAAGCCTGCACAGACCGGCACAATGAGGCAAGCATTTTCCGCCCGCTTGGGAAACAATGCCCCCAAAGCTCCAGCGAGCCCGTCGGGAGGTCAAGCCACCATGAAGCATCGCGAGATCGCGCTCGAGGACCGCTATACCCAGGAAGACGGCATGGTCATGCTGTCGGGGGTGCAGGCGCTGGTGCGGCTGCCGCTGGATCAGAAACGGGCGGACCGGCGCGCCGGCCTGAACACCGCCGGCTACATCTCGGGCTATCGGGGCAGCCCGCTCGGCGGTTACGATCAGCAACTCGATCGCGCCAGTGCTCTGTTGAAAGCGCACGACATTGTGGCGCAACCGGGCCTGAACGAGGATCTGGGGGCGACTGCGGTCTGGGGCAGCCAGCAGCTCGGCCTGTTTCCCGGCGCCCGGTTTCAGGGCGTCTTCGGCCTCTGGTATGGCAAGGCGCCCGGCGTGGACCGCACCGGCGACGTGTTCAAGCACGCCAATTTCGCCGGCGCGGCGGCCCATGGCGGCGTGCTGGCGGTGGCGGGCGACGATCACGCCTGCAAGAGCTCCACTTTGCCGTCCCAGTCCGAATTCGCGTTCATGGACGCCGAAATGCCGGTGCTCAGCCCGGCGAGCATTCAGGACGTGCTGGACTTCGGGCTGCATGGCTGGGCGATGAGCCGGTTCAGCGGGCTTTGGACCGGCCTGATCGCGCTTGCCGACACGATGGATTCAAGCGCGGTGATCCGGGTCGATCCGGGCCGCCTCTCCTTCACCCTGCCAGCAATCGAGATGCCGCCCGGCGGGCTTTCCATCCGGCGCGGCGATGAGCCGATGGCCAAGGAGGCGCGCCTGCGCCAGTTCAGGCTGCCGGCCGCGCGGGCCTATGTGCGCGCCAACGGGCTCGACCGCGTTGTGATCGACAGCCCCCGCCCAAGGCTTGGCGTGGTCGCCACCGGGCAGGCGGTGCGCGACGTGTTGGAAGCGCTGGACGCGATCGGCCTGTCGCCAGAGGCCGCCGCCGGTCTTGGCCTTGCGCTTTACAAGGTGGCGATGCCCTGGCCGCTGGAGCCGGAGGGCCTGCGCGCCTTCGCCGCTGGGATCGAGACCCTGCTGGTGGTGGAGCACAAGCGTGCCCTGATCGAGCCTCAGATCCGCGATGCGCTCTACGCCCTGCCGGACGGGCGCCGGCCGCGCGTGATCGGCAAAACGGATGCGGCGGGCGCGCCGCTGCTGCCTGTGACGGGCTCGATCTCCATCCCCGTGCTTGCGGAGGCGCTGTTCGGCCTCCTGCCGGACGGGCCGCACCGGGAGCGGGCGCAGGCCTATCTCGCGCGCGTCGGCGCAGCCCAGGAGCGGGCAGGCGCGCTGGAGGCCAGCGTGCACCGCAAGCCGCACTATTGTTCGGGCTGCCCGCACAACACCTCCACCGTCGTCCCCGAGGGCTCGCGCGCGCTTGCCGGGATCGGCTGCCATTACATGGCGACCTTCATGCCCGACCGGCAAACCGACATGACGAGCCAGATGGGCGGGGAAGGCGTGGGCTGGCTGGGCCAGGCGCCCTTCACAGAAGAGAGCCATATCTTCGTCAATCTGGGCGACGGCACCTATTCCCACTCGGGATCGCTGGCGATCCGCGCGGCGGTGGCGGGCGGCGCCACCCTCACCTACAAGCTTCTGTTTAACGACGCGGTGGCGATGACGGGCGGTCAGCGCACCGAGAGCGGGCAGTCCGTGCCCCAGATCGCCCGACAGCTTCTGGGTGAAGGCGTCGCCAGGGTCGTGATCGTGGCTGATGATCCGACCCGCTATGTCGGCGTGCGGCTCGATCCGGAAGTGCGGGTCTATCCGCGCACGCAGCTTGATGCGGTGCAGCGCCGCCTGCGCGAGACCAAGGGCGTCAGCGTCCTGATCTATGATCAGGTCTGCGCCACCGAAAAGCGCCGCCGGATCAAGCGCGGCCTGATGAAGGCGTCCGCTAAGCGCACCTTCATCAACACCGCCGTGTGCGAAGGCTGCGGCGATTGCTCGAAACAGTCCAACTGCCTGTCCATCCACCCGATCGAGACAGAGTTCGGGACCAAGAGGGTGATCGTTCAGAGCTCCTGCAATCAGGATCTGCGCTGCGTGGATGGCTTCTGCCCCAGCTTTGTCACCATCACCGGCGGAGTGAACGCCAAACGCGCCAGCCCCCGCCCAGCGTTCGACGCCAGCCTGCTGCCGATGCCGGAGCCGATGGACCTGTCGCGCCCGCGCAATCTGATCCTGACCGGGGTTGGCGGCGCCGGCGTCACGACGGCGGCGGCGATCATTGGTATGGCGGCCCATGTCGATGGCAAGGCGGCCAGCACGCTGGACATGACCGGCCTCGCCCAGAAAGGCGGAGCTGTCATCAGCCATGTGCGGATCGCACAGGAACCGGACGCCATCCGCTCGGGCCGCGTGCCGCCGGCAGGAGCCGACGTGCTGATCGCAGGCGACCTGATCGTGGCGACCAATCTCGATGCGCTGGGCCTGCTGTGCAGCCAGACCACCCATGCAGCAGCCAATGCCGACGTGACGCCCACCAGCGAATTCGTGTTCGACCGCAACGCCCGTTTCGACAATCGGGACTTGCAGCGCCGGCTCAACGCCGCCGTGCTGGACTTGGGGCTCGTGAACGCAGAGACCCTGGCTGAAGCCTATCTCTATGATGCGCTCTATTCGAACATGATCATGCTGGGCTTTGCCTGGCAGCGCGGGCTTGTGCCGGTTTCGCTGCGGGGGCTGTACCGGGCCATCAAGCTGAATCGCGCAGCGGTGAAGGAAAACATGCTGGCGTTCGATCTGGGCCGGCTCGCCGCCCACGATCCTGGCCGGCTGCGCGCTCTGGCTCCGCCGCGCGTTCCACCGCCCGCTTTGCCGCTGGACGCACTGATCGCCCACCGCCGGGACCACCTCATCGCCTATCAGGACAGCGCCTGGGCTGGCCGCTGGGAGCAGGTCGTGGCCCGCGTGCGCGCAGCCGAGCATGCGCTGGGCCTCGGCGACGGCCTGACGCGCGCAGTGGCGGTCAATCTGGCCAAGCTGATGAGCTACAAGGACGAATACGAGGTCGCCCGTCTCTACACGAGCGGGGCTTTTCAGGATTCCTTGAGGCAGGCCTTCTCCGGCAAGCTGACGCTGAAGGTCTGGCTCGCCCCGCCCTTGCCGGCGAAAGCCGATCCCGCAACGGGGCGGCCGGCGAAGAGGGCGTTCGGCGCCTGGGTGTTTGCGCTCTTTGCCCTGCTCAAGCGCCTGAAGCGGTTGCGTGGCGGCCCGCTGGACCCCTTTGGCGTCACCGCCGAGCGGCGGATGGAGCGCGCCCTGATCACAGAATATGAGGCGACCGTGACCCGCCTGATCGCCGGGCTGACGCCAGCCACGCACAGACAAGCGATCGAGATCGCAAACCTTCCTGATCAGATCCGTGGCTTCGGCCCGGTGAAGGAGAAGGCGGCCCAGGCCGCTCGGGCCCGGCTGGCCATCCTGCTTGCGCAATATGCGCCAGCGGAGGCGGCGGCGTGAGGGCTTGCGCGCTCATCCTCAAACGCAAAAGACCCCGCCGAAGCGGGGTCTCGCCTGGCGCCCGCAAGAGCGCCGAACGGTTGGGCCGCAAGGCGCGACGGGCCCGGGCCCATCGCGCTGCGACTGTCAGCCGCTTCTTATTCAGCCGGAGGGGCTGCTTCGCCGCCAACCGCGTCGGCCACGTCGTTGAACGTGCCGTCGAGGTTGCCACCGAGGGTGCCGAGACCGCCGATGATGGCGACCGCGATCAGGGCGGCGATCAGGCCATACTCGATGGCCGTGGCGCCTTTTTCGTCCTTCCGGAGTTTCGCAAAGAACTTGCTCATGTGAGGCTCCTACTTGCTGCTAGCGACAAGCTCGGCAGCTGTTTCCCCCGCCGAAGCTCGCCCAAGTTACACCGCAGCAGTTGGGATATCGTTCACACGACCCCCTGAATTCACTTGTATTTCTTTCAGGCTCGATTCACCAACATTCTGGCGGTCAGGCGAGCGCCTCGGCGACGTAGCGCGCAAACAGTCCCTGTTCGGAAAGCAGCGCCGTGGCGCGCGCGGGGCTGAAGCCCGCCGCCCCGTGCATCGCGGCGGCGTGGATCCCGCTTGCCACCAGCAGGCAATCAATCCCCTGCCCGGCAGCGCCGGCCACATCGGTGCCCAGTCCGTCGCCGATGGCGAGGATGCGCGCCCGATCGGGCGCCCGCCCCAGAAGCGCGCCGGCCTCGCGCAGCGCCAGCTCATAGATGGGCGCAAAGGGCTTGCCCGCCATCACGGTCGTCCCGCCCATCCGGGCGTAGAGATCGGCAAGCGCGCCCGCGCAATAGATCGCCCGGTCGCCAAACTGGACGATCTTGTCGGGATTGGCGCAGACCATGGGCAGCCCCAGCCCGATCAGGCGCTCGAACTCGGCGCGATAGTCTTCCGGCCCCTCGGCCAGTTCATCGCGCAGGCCGGTGCAGATCACATAATCGGCGCGCTCGGCCCGGAGAAAATCCACCTCGAGCCCGTCATAGAGGCCGGAATCCTTGTCCGGACCGATCCGATAGGCGTTTGGGCCGCGCGCGGCGATCTCGGCGCGGGTGGCGTCGCCTGAAGTGACGATGGCGTCCCAGGCGTCGCGGCGCACGCCCAGATGCTCCAGCTGCGGCGGGATCACGACAGAGGGCCGCGGCGCGTTGGAGATCAGCAGCACCGGCTTGCCCGTCGCGCGGAAGGCCGCCAGCGCATCGCAGGCCGGCGCAAAGGCCGCCCGCCCGTTATGGATCACGCCCCAGATGTCGCAGAGCAGCAGGTCATAGTGGTCGTGAACCGCCTCAAGGCGGGGGAGATGCTGGGGAACAGGCGAAGACATGTCCTGGGCTTTAGCCCCCGCCGAAACGCTCGGTCC
>JBIIUJ010000107.1:0-9015 GCA_044340025.1 Caulobacterales bacterium | reverse complement strand
TGGAGGCTGCCGATGCGGCCCGCAGGGAGACGCTGGCCGCTGATCGGGCGCAAGGCGCCTTGGGCCTGCAAACGTCGCGGCGGCGCACGGATCGCGTCTCCGGCGACGCCGCTCTGCTTGGCGCTGGCGTGACGGCCCAGGCCGAGGCCAGCCTTCCGATCAGCTGGGAGGTCGATTTCTGGGGGCGGCGCGCGGCGCGCGCGGCGGCGGCAAGCAGCGACCTTGCGGCCGACCGCTTCAGCCTTGAAGCCGGCCGGGCGCTGCTGGCCGCTCAGACCGTTGAAATCATGATGGAGATCAGGGCAGGCGAGGCCCGCCTCGAGGAAGCGAGGGCGCAGGCCGCAATCCAGGGCGAACTCGTGCGCCTTGCGCGGGCGCGCGCGGAGCTGGGCCTGTCTCCGCGCGCCGACATCGCCCCGCTTGAAGCGACTTTCGCCACCACCGAGGCGATCATTGCGGGGCTGGAGGCGGAGCGCGACGCTGCAAGGCGCGCGCTGAGCGGGCTGCTTGGCGCCGGTCGCGCGCCTCTTCCAGACCTTGGGGCTTTGCCGAACGCCCCGCCAAAGCCGCCCGTGCTGATGGAGGCAACGCTGCTGGCGCGCCGCCCCGATGTGCGCGAGGCGGAGGCAAGGCTTGCAGCCGCTGGACAGCGCCAGCGCCTCGCCAGCGCGGCATTGCTCCCCACCATCGTCTGGGCGCCGACGGCGGGCCTCTCGAGCGTGCTTGAGCCAGGCTCTGCGGTTGGAAGCTTCTGGGCGATGGGTCTTTCCGCGACGCTTCCGGTGCTCGACCGGCCGCGGCTGCTGGCGGCGCTGGGCGGGGAGACGGCGCGCCGCGCCGAAGCGCTCGCGCTTCTGGAACGGACGGTCCAGACCGCGCTGGCCGAAGCCGATCAGGGCTTCATGCGTCTCGACGCGGAGACGCTGCGCGCGGAGCGCCTGCGCGCGGCGGAGAGTGCAGCCCAGCGCGCCTTCGAGGCTGCCCGCCGACGGTATGGCGCCGGCCTTGACGACATCGACCCCGTGCTTGCCGCCGAGCGGGCCTGGCGCGAGGCCCGCTCGCAAGCGCTCGAAGGCCGCGTGAGCCGCATCAGCCGCACCATCGATCTCTTCAAGGCGCTGGGCGGCGGTTGGTCGCCGGCAGCGATCCAAACCCAGCAAGGTCAGCCGACATGAGTGTCCGAAAGCATCCATCCTCGTTTCTGGCTGGCGCCTGCCTGGCCGCTCTGGCGCTGGCGGCGTCGTGTGCGCCCGCGTCTTCCGGGGGCGCAAAGCCAGCCGATGCACAGGCGACAGCGGCTGCACCATCGATTGCGACAGTCCGTGTGGCGCCCATCGCGCTGCGCCCGATGCAGGGCGTGCTGGTGGCTTCCGGCGAACTGACCGTGCGCGACGAGATTGTCATCGCCTCCGATCTGGAGGGCCAGAAGATCGCGCGTCTGCTGGTCGACGAGGGCGACTGGGTGAGCGCGGGTCAGCCCATCGCCATTCTCGATGACGCGCTCCTGTCGGCGCAGGCGCGGACCCAGGCGGCAAGCCTGCGGCGGGCAGAGGCCGCCCTTGCGGCGGGCGAGGCCCGCGCCGCCCAGGCAGCACGCGAAAAGGACCGGGTTGCGGGTCTGGCGGCGGAGGGCGTGGTGGCCGACGAGCTGATCGAGCAACGCGATCTTGCAGCGCGCCTTGGCGTCCAGGATGCGGCTGCGGCGGCTGCCGACGTTGCTTTCGCCCGCGCGCAGATCGGCGAAACCGCGACCCGGCGCGCCCGCCTCACGCTGCGCGCGCCGGCCGCGGGTCGTGTTCTCGCCCGCTCCGCGCGCGTGGGCGATGTGGTTGGCGCGGGAACCGGTCCCCTGTTCCGGATTGCGCGCGGGGGCCTGATCGAATTGTCGGCGGAGGCGCCGGAGCGCGACCTTGCCCTGCTGGAGCCCGGCGCGGCCGCACAGGTCACGCTGCCGAACGGAACGACGCTGGCAGGGTCGGTGCGGCTCATCAGCCCGCTGGTCGATCCGCAGACCCGGATGGGCGCTGTGCGCATCACGCTGCCGCCCAGCCCCCAGTTGCGCCCCGGCGGCTTTGCCAAGGCGTCCTTCACGCTGCCGGCAACGCCGCGGCCCGCGGTGCCCGACCGCGCCATCGTTCAGGGTCCGCAGGGATCGGCGGTGCTGGTCGTGGGCCGGGGAGACATCGTGCGCAGCGTTCCGGTCAAGGTCGTTCAGCGGGCGAACGGCTGGAGCGGACTGGAGGCCAGTGAATCCCTCGTCGGCCAGCGGGTCGTGCTTTCGGGCGACGCCTTTGCTTCGGCGGGCGATCGCGTCACGCCTTCCAAGGAGCGCGCGTCTTGAACCTCCGTCTTTCCGCCTGGGCGATCCGCAATCCGATCCCGGTCGTGGTCCTGATGCTGGGGCTGCTTCTTGCCGGCATCACGAGTTTCCTCGGCCTGCCCATCAAGCCGTTTCCTGACACGTCGTTTCCGATTGTTCAGGTCACGGTGGCGCAGCCGGGCGCGGCGCCGCGCGAGATGGTCAGCCAGATCGTGCGGCCCGTGGAGAGCGCGATCGCCGGCGTTCAGGGCGTCCGGACGGTTCAGACCCAGATCACCCCGGGCGTTGTTGCGGTGACGGCGGAGTTTCCGGTCGGCGCGGACGTTCAGCGGTCGCTGGATGACGTTCGCGCCGCCATCGATGCGATCCAGCCGCAGCTTCCCGGCGGCATCGAGCCGCCGACCGTTCAGCGCCTCGAAATGGACAGCTTCCCGATGGTGACCTACGCGCTCGAGGCGCAGGGCTTGAGCCAATCGGAAGCGGCCTGGCTTGCCGATGACGTTCTGGTCCGGCGGCTGATGGGCGTCCGCGGCGTCGCCCAGGTCGTTCGCGTCGGCGGGTTGAACCGCGAAATCACCGTCACGCTCGATCCCGCGCGGATGTCTGCTCTGGGCATCACGGCGGGGGATGTGAATTCCGCGCTCAGCGAGGCGGCCGTTGACGCCACGGGCGGGCGGGGGCGGATCGGCGATCAGGAGCAGGCGATCCGGATCCTTGGCGCCGTGCGCAGCGCCGAGGAGCTGGCCGACCTCGACATCAGCCTTGGAAACGGCCGCGCCGTCCGTCTCGGCGAGATTGCGCGTGTTGACGACGCGGCGGCGGAACCGCGCGGTTTCGCCCTGCTGAACGGCAAGCCCGTCGTGGCCCTGCAGGTCTTCAAGACGAAAGCCGCGAGCGAAGTGCAGGTCGACGATCGGGTGCGCGCAGAGATTGCCGCCATCGGCGCGGAGCGTCCCGACCTGCGCCTGACCCGTCTGGCCTCGACCGTGGAGGAGACGCGCGCCAGCTACAAGGCGACCGAGCATATGCTGCTGGAAGGCATGGTTCTCGCGGCGCTGGTCGTTGCGTTCTTCCTGCGCGACTGGAGGGCGACCCTGATTGCGGCGGTCGCCATGCCGCTATCCCTCATCCCCACGTTCTGGGTGATGAGCCTGCTCGGCTTCAGCCTCAATATCGTGAGCCTGCTCGCGCTCACGCTCGTGATCGGCATCCTCGTTGATGACGCGATCGTCGAGGTTGAAAACATCGCCAAGCGGATTGCCCGTGGCGAGACGCCCTATCAGGCGGCGCTGATCGGCGCCGACGAGATCGGGCTCGCCGTGGTGGCTGTCACCTTCACCATCGTTGCGGTTTTTCTGCCCGTCTCCGCGCTTGGCGGCGTTGTTGGTCAGTATTTCCGGGAGTTCGGGATCACCGTGTCGGTGGCGGTGCTGTTCTCGCTGCTTGTGGCTCGTCTCGTGACGCCCCTGCTCGCGGCCTATTTCCTGACCGCAAAGGTCAAGCATGACCAGGAACAGACGGTTCCCCGGTGGTATCTGCGGCTGCTGGATCTCGCGCTCTCCAACCGCCTTGCTGCAATGGCGGCGGGGATCGCGGTGTTTGTCGCATCGCTGGGGATCGCCTCGCTGTTGCCCACGGGCTTCACGCCCGTCGGGAACAAGCCCGTGGTGTTCGCCGCAGTGGAGGGTCCTCCCGGCGTCACCGCCGAGGAGATGACGGCGCGGACACGCGCCCTGACCGATCAGTTGCGGCGCGATCCGGCGGTGGAGTCTGTTTTCGTCACTGTCGGTGCGTCGGGCGATGCGGAAAACTCCACGGCCGAACTGCGGACCGGCACGGTCACGATCCTGCTCAAGCCGCGCGCGGAGCGCGGCGTCACGGCCAAGGAGTGGCAGGCGCGCGTGGCCCCGCTGGTCCGCGCGACGCCGGACCTGCGCGTCAGCTTCCTGAACGAATATGGCATGCCGGATGTTCAGATCATCCTCGGCGGGGAGGATGAAGGGGCGCTGGCGCGCGCGGCCTCGGCGCTGGCTGCGGAAATGCGCACGGTTGAGGGCCTTGCCGGCGTTCGCCTCTCCTCGCCGCCTGCAAACCTCGATCTGGTGATCCGCCTGCGCGAGGCTGAAGCTGCGTCTCTCGGCGTCACCGCGCAGGCCGTCGCGGAGGCCGCGCGCGTTGCAACCATCGGGGAGCTGGACGCCCTCACGCCCAAACTGGTTGATGGCGACCGGCGGGTTCCCATCCGGGTGAAGCTGTCGGCGGACGACAAGGCGCGGCTCGATGTCATCGGTCTCCTGCCGGTCCAGACCAGCTCGGGGCGGAGTGTGCCGCTTTCCTCGGTCGCGGACCTGACATTCGAGCCGGGCGTCACGCGCCTCGATCGCTTCAACCGCACACCGCAGATAACGATCAACGCCGCGCTGGACGGCATCACCCTGGGCGAAGCGACAGCCGCGATCGAGCAGCTGGAAGCCTACCGCTCCCTGCCCGAGGGCGTCCGCCACAAGCCCTATGGCGATGCGGAATACATGGCGGAGATGTTCGCCCAGTTCGGCGGCGCCCTGGGCGCAGGGGTTCTCGCCATGCTGGCTGTTCTGGTCCTTCTGTTCCGGGACTTCTTCAAGCCGGTGACCATCCTGATGGCGCTTCCGCTATCGGTCGGCGGCGCGTTCGCGGGGCTTTGGGCGACGGGCATGGCGCTGGACCTGCCCGGCATGATCGGCCTTCTGACCCTGATGGGCCTGGTTGCGAAGAATTCGATCCTCCTGGTCGAATACGCCATCGAGCGCGAGCGCGAAGGCATGCCCGCCCGGGCGGCGATCATTGCGGCCTGCACGCAACGGGCGCGCCCGATCATCATGACGACCATCGCGATGATCGCCGGCATGCTGCCCACAGCGCTCGGCGTGGGCGAAGGCGCGGAGTTTCGCCAGCCCATGGCGATTGCAGTCATCGGCGGCCTGATCACCTCCACGCTGCTCTCGCTGGTGCTGGTCCCTGTGATGCACCTGCTGGTGGATAGCCTGGAGCGCCGCATTGTGCCGCGCCTTGCCCGGCTGGCGGGCCTTGCCGCTCATGGCGGGCCTGCCCACACGGCGCCGGAAGCGCACCCTTGAGCGGCGCGGAACGCCCGCCCCTTCAGCTGGGGCGGGCGTAGCCCTCCAGGGTCGCGGCGGCGATTTCCTCGCGCATCCAGGCCAGGAAGGGGTCCGCTCCGTGCAGGTGTGACCAGACAAGCACGCTGTCGAAGCCTGTCTCGGCCAAGGGCGCAGGGTGCAGCCGCAGGCCAAACTGGTCCGCCATGGCGCCCGCGTAGGCGCGCGACACCGTGGTCACGAGATCGGTTCCGCCGACAGCAGCCAGCGCGGCCACGAAGTGCGGCACGGCCAGCACGATCCTTCGCTTGCGCCCCGCAAGCGCTAGCGCTGCGTCAATCTCGGACAGGCCGTCGCCGAAGATGCGGATCGCCACATGGCCGGCTGCGGCATAGTCCTCCAGCGTCCAGCGCCGATCCGCCCATGGATGGTCGCGCCGCATGACAAGCGCGAGATCGTCCCTCACCAGCCGCTGGCTGGCCGCGCCCGGCGGCAGAGGCGAACTGGCAAGCGCGAATGCGAAGTGCAGTTCGCCGCGTTCCATGCGCGCGACAAGATCGATGCTGTAGGGTTCGAACTGAACGTCCACCTGCGGCGCCCTATCCGCCAGCCGGCGCAGCAGGGGCGGGCCTACAAGGACAGCCTGCACATCGGTCGCCGCAATCGTGATGGTGCGCGCCACAGAGCGCGGATCGGGCGGCGCAGCGGGGGCATAGACCGCCTTCAGCGCGCTGGCGGCCTGCGCCACAGCGGGCAGCAGCGCCCGCGCCGCCGGGGTAAGCGCCAGCCCGCCCGCCGCGCGCACCAGCAACGGATCGCCAAAAGCCGCGCGCAGGCGCGCGAGCGCGCGCGATGCCGCCGGCTGGCTCAGCCCAACCTCCCGGGCTGCCGCCGTCACACTGCGCAGGCGCAACAGCGCCTCCAGCACGGGAATCAGATTGAGATCGACGCCTCGCAGATGCACATCCGTCATGGTCATGATGGCAACATGGCATTTGCGGCATGATCAGACCAGCGCCAGAACGATGCGCCAGCGCGACTGGGAGGTCCGCCATGGGATTGCGCATCATCATTCTTGGTCACGGGCCTGTGGGCCGGTCTGCGGCGGGCTTTCTGACGAGGGCCGGCCATGACGTCGTGGTCGCCCAGCGCACGACGCCCGCCGACCTTGCGGCCGGAGCAGGGTTTGCACCCTGCGACGTGCTGGACGCTGAATCGGTCCAGCGCACGCTCGCCGGGGCCGATCAGGTCGTGCTTGCGGTTGGCTTCGCCTATGAGGGGCGGGTGTGGCGCGACGCCTGGCCCAGAGCCATGACGAATGTTCTGGCGGCCTGCGAGCGGGCCGGCGCGCGCCTCGTCTTCGTCGACAATCTCTATATGTATGGCCCGCAGACTGCGCCCCTGCGCGAGGACATGGCCCTCACCGATCAGGGCATGAAGCCCGCCGCGCGCGCCGCTGTCACCCGACTGTGGCAGGCGGCGGCGTTGGGCCGGGTGCGGGTGGCCGCCCTGCGCGCGCCGGATTTCTATGGCCCCGGCGTGGCGCAATCCCATCTGGGCGCGCAGGCCTTCGCCCCCATGGCGCAGGGCAAGCCGGCGCTTCTGGCGGTGACGCCCGACATTCTGCACGATTTCGCCTATGTGCCGGACTTCGGCCGGGGCGTGGCGACCTTGATCGATGCGCCCGATGACGCCTTCAATCAGGCGTGGCACCTGCCCTGCGCCCCCACGCGCACCCCGCGCGAGATCCTGACGCTCGGGGCTGCGGCGCTGAACCGGCCGGCGCTGATCAACGCTGTGCCGCCATGGGCGCTGGGGCCGATGGGCCTGTTCTCGCCCTTCCTGCGCGAACTGGCCGAAATGCGCTTCCAGTGGGACCGACCCTATCGCGTCGACGCCAGCCGCTTCGCCCGGCGGTTCTGGTCTGACGTCACGCCCTTCGAGGTCGGAGCAGCAGAGACGGCGCGATCCTTCGCACAGGTCTGACCGGCCGCGACCCGGCGGCGCGCCCGCCCATGCGATCTGCAGCAGACCGGCCGTGCCCAAGCTTGCTTCAACGCCCGTTGCGAAGACAGCATAGCACGCGCCGCGCCGCTTTCCTTCAATCAACAAGTGTCCGACAGCGCGCGCTGGACACGCTGCAAGCATCGCCCAAGGCGGCCGCAACCAGGGCGATCAAGGCCGCGACGACCGGCAATGTGGTCCGGGGCCTGCGGGCTTCCTTCAGGCCCCGGACAAGACGATCAGGCGGGGGAAGCTGCGCAGCCGCGAAGCGGGGCGGCGCGATGACGCTCTAAATCCTCGCGCCATTGGGTCAAACGCTCTGGAAATCGTTCCGACGTCTCGGCATGGTTCGGCCCAGACGCAAGTCATTTGCGCCCTCCTTGTTCCAAAGCCTCGCGTAGTTGGATTTCCGCCCGCCATGCTGCGCCTGTTTGCCGCCTTGCCAGTTCCCGACGAGATCGCCGCCCGGCTGGTCGCCATCCAGCGCGGCGTTCCGGGCGCGAAGTGGCGCCCGCGCGAGGCGTTGCATGTCACGCTGCGGTTTGTGGGCGAGGTGGGCGAGCCTTTCGCCGAGGAGCTGGATCAGGCGCTCGCCGCCATCAGGATCGCGCCGTTCGAGATGCGTGCGCTTGGCGCTGGCAGTTTCGGCGGCGCCGATCCGCACAGCCTGTTCCTGCATGTGGACGGCGGGCCGGCTCTGCGCGCGCTGGCTGGCGCGTGCGATGCGGCCTGCCGCAAGCTGGGCAAGCCGCCCGAGCGCGAGCGCTACACCCCGCATGTGACGCTGGCCTATCTGCGCGGTGGATCCGATCCCGCGCGCGTGTTTGCGTTCGAGCGCAATCAGAGCCTGTTTCGCGCCGGACCCTGGATCGCCGATCGCTTCCACCTCTATTCCAGCTGGCTCGGCAAGGGGCCGAGCCGCTATGTAATCGAGGCGGAGTATCCGTTGATGGGGCGATAGGTGGGCGGGCGCATTGTGATCCTGTCCGGGGCCGGGCTTTCGGCCGAAAGCGGGCTTGGCACGTTCCGCGACGCGGGCGGCGTGTGGAGCCAGTTTGATTGGCGCCGCCTCGCCACGCCGGAAGCCTTCGCGGAGGATCCAGCCTCGGTGCATGCCTTCTACAACGCGCGGCGCGCCAACCTGCTGGAGGCTGCGCCAAACCCCGCCCATGCCGCACTCGCCCGGCTTCAGGCCGCCCGGCCCGGCGTGACGCTGGTAACCCAGAACGTGGATGATCTGCTCGAGCGGGCGGGCGCATCGGGCGTGCTGCACATGCATGGAGAGCTGCGCCGCGCCTGGTGTCTCTCCTGCGGCTGGAAAGGGGCCTGGGACGGGGAGATGAGCCACGCCGACAATTGCCCGGCCTGCGGTCCGCAGGGGCGGTTGCGGCCCGATATCGTCTGGTTTGGCGAGATGCCCTACCACATGGACGCGATCGAGGCGGCGCTGGAGGCGGCCGACGTCTTCGTCTCAATCGGCACCAGCGGATCGGTCTATCCCGCCGCCGGTTTCGTGGCGCAGGCGCGCGCGCTGGGCCTGGCCACGCTGGAGCTGAACCTCGAGCCATCGGACAACGCCTTCCACTTCGATGAGGG
>JBIIUJ010000226.1:0-2878 GCA_044340025.1 Caulobacterales bacterium | reverse complement strand
CGCGCCATCACGCCATTGTACCAGCGCTTGAGGGGCGAGCGGGCGTTGTAGACGCCGTGATAGGTGGTCACGAAAGGCAGGCCCAGGCGGCGAGCGGCGGCCAGCGCGCTCCAGGCCGGCGCGCGCGAGCGGGCGTGGATGAGGTCCACCCCCTCGGCGCGGGCCAGCGCGGCGAGCCGGCCGGCGTTGGCCCAGATCGTGAGCGGGTTCTTGGAAGCGAGCGGCATCCGGTGCAGCACGCCGCCGGCGGCGGCAAGCTCGCCCTCCAGCCCGCCGCCAGCGCTTGCCACCAGCGCGCGGCCGCCGGCCGCGACCAGCGCCTGCGCCACCTCGATCGTGGTGCGCTCGGCGCCGCCCTGATCGAGCGTGGGGATGACTTGAAGAACGCAGGGGCCCATGCCACGCGCTGATCCTATGATCGCCCCGCAAACGCAATTCCTCACCGCGCCGGATGGCGCCCGGCTTGCCTATCGCCAGCGCCACGGGGCGGGGCGGACGGTGGTCTGGCTCGGCGGGTTCCGCTCCGACATGACGGGCTCGAAGGCCGCGCACCTCGACGCCTGGGCCGCACGCATCGGCCGCGGCTTTCTGCGGTTTGATTATTTCGGCCATGGCGAGAGCGATGGCGCCTTCGCCGGCGGCACGATCAGCCGCTGGCGCGCCGACAGCCTGATGGCGATCGATGCGTTGAGCGACGGCCCGCTGGTGCTGGTTGGCTCTTCCATGGGCGGATGGTTGGCGCTGCTGGCTGCGCTGGCCCGGCCCGAGCGGGTGAAGGGCTTGCTGCTGATCGCCCCGGCGCCGGATTTCACCGAAAAGCTGATGACGCCTTCCCTGCCGGCGGAGGCGCGCGCGGCGCTCGCCGCCACCGGCCGCTGGGAGCGACCCTCCCCGTATGGCGACGGCCCCTATGTGATCACGCAGGCGCTGCTGGACGATGGGGCGCGCTGGAACCTGCTGGATGCGGCCATCCCCTTCGCAGGCCCGATCCGCATCCTGCAGGGCATGGCGGACGCCGACGTGCCCTGGCGGCATGCAACCCGCCTGATGGAGGCGCTGGAGTGCGCTGACGTGCGCCTGACGCTGATAAAGGCCGGCGATCACCGCTTGTCCACGCCAGACGATCTTGTGCTGCTTGAAGAGGCGCTGGAGGGGCTGCTGGCGCGCGTGTGACTTGCTCGGTCTTGCGCTTTCGCCAGCGCGTGGGAAGGATGGTTAGGCGATCATCAACAGCAAGGGGCGGATGACATGGGCGATTTTTCGGCAGGTTTGGGCGGCTTGACGCGGCGGTTTGGCCTTCTTGCGGCGGGCGCGGCCGCGCTGACGCTAGCGGCTTGCGGCCAACAGACCGCCGGCGGCGCAGGCCAGGCCGGCGGCACGCTGAACGTCTATAACTGGTCGGACTATATCGACCCGGCGCTCCTGGAAGAATTCACAAAGGAAACAGGGATCAAGGTCGTCTACGACACGTTCGACAACAACGAGATCGTGGAAACCAAACTGACCACCGGCGGATCGGGCTACGATATCGTGGCGCCGTCCAATCAGGTGGTGCAGCGCCTGATTGCGGCCGGCGTGCTGGAGCCGTTCGACTTTGCAAAAATCCCGAACCGGAAGAATCTCTGGCCGGAGATCGCCTCGCGGATGGAGCCGTTCGATCCCGGCCTGAAGCATTCCATCCCCTACATGTGGGGCACGATCGGCATCGGCTATAATGAGGCGATGATCAAGGAGCGGCTGGGCGACGTTCCCGTCGACAGCTGGAGCCTTGTGTTTGATCCGGCCACCATCGCCAAGGTCGCCGATTGCGGCGTGATGATGCTCGACAGCGGCGAGGAGATGTTCTCCATCATCCTGAACTATATGGGCAAGGATCCGAATTCCACCAATGTTCAGGATTACAAGGAAGCCACCGATCTGATGGCGAAGGTTCGCCCGTCTGTGCGGAAGTTCCATTCCTCGGAATACATCAATGCCCTGGCGGGCGGCGACATCTGCGTGGCGGTGGGCTATTCCGGCGACATCTTCCAGGCCGCGACCCGCGCGGAGGAAGCCGGCGGCAAGGTCTCGATCGGCTATTCCATCCCGAAGGAAGGCGCCCAGATCTGGTTTGACAATTTCGTCATCCCGAACGACGCGCCCAACAAGGAAGCCGCCTACAAATTCATCGACTTCATGTATCGCCCCGAAGTCATCGCGCGCGCGTCCAATTATGTGCAGTACGCCAACGCCAATGCGCCCTCCAAGGAGCTGCTTGATCCCGCCGTGCGCGACAATCCGGGCATCTATCCCGCCGACGCGGTGATCGCGAAAATGTTCACCCCGACGGTGAAGGAGCAGGAGCTGATGCGCGAGATCAATCGCTACTGGACCACCGTGCGCACGGGCCAATAGGCGATGGCGGGCGAAAAGCGTAGCGTCGGCGCGGTTCGCCGCGCCTTTGCGCCCTGGACTGATCCGGCCGCCAAGCCGCTGATCCGGTTCGAGAATGTGGTGAAGCGCTATGGCGACACCACCGCGGTGGGAGGCGTCTCGCTCGACATCCACGAGCGGGAATTCTTCACCCTGCTCGGCCCTTCGGGCTGCGGCAAGACCACGCTGATGCGCATGCTGGCGGGCTTCGAGACGCCCACCGAGGGGCGCGTCACGCTCGCCGGCCAGGATCTGGCAGGCCAGCCGCCGCACCTGCGGCCGGTCAACATGATGTTTCAGTCCTACGCGCTGTTTCCCCACATGAGCGTCGCCGACAATGTCGGCTTCGGGCTGAAGATGGCCGGCATGGCCAAGCCGGAGATTGCGAAACGGGTTGAGGAAATGCTGGCGCTCGTGAAGCTGGAGCGCTTCGCCGAGCGCAAGCCGGATCAGCTTTCCGGCGGCC
>JBIIUJ010000081.1:0-11597 GCA_044340025.1 Caulobacterales bacterium | reverse complement strand
AAGAGTTTGAGCCCGGATGGCTAAGGAGCATTTGGTCAATTCTGGTTGATGGTATCGATAGGGACAATGTGGACGGAATATTCGATAATCTAAGTGTTGTTTCATTTAATTATGACAGAGTCTTCCAGATCGGTCTGTTCCGTTTCCTAGTGTGGTCACAGCTTTGCGTTCCTCAGCGCGCGAGAGATCTGGTGAATAGAATTGAGATTGTTTTCCCATATGGATGTATCGCGCCGTGGGATCAGAAAATTGCGTATAACGTGCTTGAAAATATCATGTTGCTGGATGATTTCTCAAATAACATAAAGACTTTTGGAGAATCTCGTGATGAAGAGGTGGTCCAAAATGTGCATGGCTTGCTTCAGGCGGCTGAGACAATAGTGTTTCTTGGGTTTAGCTTTCATAAGCAGAATAATGTTTTTATACCAGATATGCCAAGGTCGCCTGGCAAAAATGTGTTTTTTACATCGCGGGGGCTTAGCTACCCGTCGCGTCATGATATAAAAGACAGGTTGATATCAAAGTTTTTCAATGGCAATCAGGTGCTTCATCACTCACCAAATGTTTCTGGTCCTTTGGTTGATTTCCACGGATCAGCATTGGAATTGCTGGCAGAATTCAGGTCGCGCCTCGTCTTGTAAGGTTCTTGGGTATCTGGGGTCCCGGGGGATGGGGCGACCTGCCTCGGTGCAAAGTCGATGCACGAGGGCTTACGCCCGATAGGCGCGCAGGAACATCGCGGCGGCGGCGGCGGCATAGGCGCGCACTTCGGCCTCCTCCGGCGGCGGCGCGCCCAGCTGGAGCCGATAGAAGAACTCGCCCTGGCTTAGCGCGATGAACTGCATGGCCGCCAGCATCGGGTCCGGGCAGGCGATCAGGCCGCGCGCGGTCGCGTCCGCCAGGGCTGCGCCCAGCTCGTCTGTGCAGCGGCGCACCACGGTTTCGTAGAAGCGCTGGGGCAGGGCGGGGTGGCGGCGGCCTTCCGTCATCATCACCGTGTGCAAGGCGTGCACGTCGGGCGTGGTGATCATCAGCACGAACTCGGCCCCGAAGGCGGCAAGCGTCGCCTCCAGTTCGTCTGCTGTGGCTGCGGGCTCGGCCGCGCCGCCAAACACCACGTCGGTCTCGCTCGACAGCGCGGCCACGAAGACGTCTTCCTTCGAGGCGAAGTGGGCATAGATCGTCACCTTCGAAACGCCGGCCGTCTGGGCCAGCGCATCCATGCTCACCCGATCGAACGGATGGTCCAGAAACAGCCGCCGCGCCGCGCCCAGAATCGCCTCGCGCTTGGCGTCGCTGCGCGCGCGTCCGCCGCTCGAACGCTCCGCGCTCTGCGGCTGGTCGGAAGGAGGGGGAGGACTAGTTGACATACTGAACCGTTCAGTTCATAGCACGAATATATGAACTGAACGTATCAGTTCAGAAATCCTCGCGCCAGAGCGGCGCATGTTGGGCAGGAGCGGGCATGCTGGGCATCGCGCTGAAAATGCTGATCGGGGATCGGGTGAAGTATTACGGCCTGATCGCCGGGATCGCCTTCGCCACCCTGCTCATCACGCAGCAGGTCTCGATCTTTGTGGGGCTGCTCACCTGGGGCGCCAATCCGGTGCTGGATGTGCGCGAGGCGCAAGTCTGGGTGATGGATCCGCGCGTGCGCCAGGCCGACGAGGGCCTGCCCATGAGCGATCAGGCGCTCTACCGCGTCCGCTCGATCGACGGGGTGGCCTGGGCTGCGCCCTATTTCCGCGCCACCGCCTCGCTGAAGACCGAGGAGGGCGTGATCGCCGCCGTCACGCTGATCGGGCTTGATGATCAGAGCCTCGCGGGCCTGCCGCCCGACAATCGCGAGGAGGCGGCCGCTGCTATCCGGGGGCGCAATGCGCTCGTCATCGACCGCACGCTCGCCATCCGCATCTGGCCGGACGGGCGCGACCCCGTGGGCCAGGTGGCCGAGATCAATGACAACCGGATCGTGGTGCGCGCCACCACCGATGCGCTGCCCACCTTCGCGGGGCTGCCCACCGCCTACATGAAGTTTTCCGATGCGATCACCATCACCCCGCCGGAGCGCAACAAGCTCTCCTTCGTTCTGGTGCGTGCGCAGGACGGGGTGAGCCCGGCCGAGCTGGCTGCACGAATCCGCACAGAAACGGGCCTGAAAGCGCTCACGCGGGACGAATTCGCACGCGCCGGGGTCGACTTCATCATCAACAACACCGGGATTCCGATCAGTTTCGGAGTCGCGATCGGTCTTGGCGCGGTGGTGGGGCTTGTCATCACGGCGCTGACGCTGGCGATGTTTGTCACCGAAAACCTGAAGAATTTCGGCGCCCTCAAGGCCATCGGCGTCACCAATGGCCAGCTTGCCGCCATGGTCGTGACCCAGGCCGTCTGGGTCGGATTTATCGGCTATGGCCTGGGCATCCTCGGCTGCGCGCTCTTCCTCTGGTCGGGCCGCGACAGCCCCTCGCTGGAGGGGTTCAACATGCTCTGGCAGACGATTGCAGGCTCGGCCGGCCTGACGCTCATCATCGTGGTGGGTTCTGCCCTGCTCAGCGTGCGGCGCGCGCTCAAGCTTGATCCGGCGATCGTGTTTCGTGGCTGAGGCGCGGCGCATAGGCCCGGGCGAAGACGCCAACGGCGCTTCGGACGTGAGCGTCCAGCTCCCCCGGGCTGCCCGGCGGCAGGCCCATCATGGCCATCATCTGCGGCAAGCCTTTGACAAGCGCCAGAAAATGGCCGGACGCGGCCATCGTGTCCTCGATCTCCAGCGTGCCGGCCCGCACTTCGCGCTCCAGCAGCGTGTTGACCTTTGCGCAGGTGGTCAGCACCGCATTCTGCAGAAACGCTTGCGCGATTTCAGGATGACCCGGCCCTTCGCCAATCACGAGGCGATGGACGTCTGTGGAGTCCGGGTCGAGGATGAGGCCGAGAAACAATTGGCCAAGGCGAAGGAGGCGATCCTCCACGCCGCCGCCGCACAGGGCGTCGATCGCGTCGTCGCTCATGAAGCTGTCGCACTTGGCGCGCACCGCCTCGGCGAACAGCTGATCTTTTCCCCCGAAGTGGGAATAGATCGTCACCTTCGCCACGCCGGCTTCGGCCGCGATCTTGTCGATGGAGACCCCATCGAAGCCATGTTCCAAGAACAGGCGCTGCGCCGCCGCCAACAGGGCGGCGCGTTTCTGCTCGTCCTTTGGCCGGCCGCGGCCGGCGGCTTCATCGAGCGGCGGAGTATCGAATGGCGGGCCCATGGCGCTCCTTTCTCCCTATTGCAGCGCCTCGGCAAGAGGGGGCGCCTATTTGACATACCAATCGGTCCGGTATATCTGATTAAGAGCATACCAGACGGTCTGGTATATAAAAGGGCTTGGGTCATGCGCACAGTGGCGCTCCGGATGCTGACGGGGGACCGGGCGAAATATTTCAGTCTGATTTTCGGGGTTGCGTTCGCCACGCTCCTGATGAGCCAGCAGGTCTCGATCTTCATCGGTCTGATGACGCGCACCGCCAATCAGGTGCTGGAAGTGCGCGACGCCGACATCTGGGTGATGGACCCGCGCGTGAGCTACGTCGACGAAGTGGAGGCCCTGCGCGACGTCGAACTGGAGCGGGTGCGCGGCGTGGAGGGCGTGGCTTGGGCGGCGCCGCTCTACAAGGGCCTCGTGATGCTGCGCACGCGGGAGGGATTGCTCAATCAGATCAGTCTTGTCGGGCTCGACAGCGCCAGCCTCGCCGGCGCGCCGCAGACCTGGCTCTCGGGCGATGCCTCGGTGCTGCGCGAGCCCAACGCGATCGTCTTCGACCGGCAGGGCGCCCAGTTCATCTGGCCGGGCGAGGACCCGCTGGCGATGGTTGGCCGGACCCCGGAGATCAATGACGTGCGCGTCCGGGTTGCGGGTATCGTGGATGCGCGCGCGCCCTTCATCACATTCCCGATCGCTTACATGAAGCTGTCGGATGTGCGCGGCTTTCTCCCGCCGTCCCAGGGCGCGATGAGCTTTGTGCTGGTGCGCTCGGCGCCGGGCCAGGATCCGCAGGCGCTGGCGCGTCGGATCGCGGACGAGACGGGGCTTCAGGCCCTGACGCGCACAGATTTCGCGTGGCGCAGCGTGCAATATTACCTCGCCCGCACCGGCATCCCGGTGAACTTCGGGATCACGATCGCGCTCGGCGTGATCGTCGGGATTGCGATCACGGGCCAGACCTTCGTGCTCTTCGTGCTGGAAAATCTGCGCCAGTTCGGCGCGTTGAAGGCGGTGGGCGTCACGAACGGCCAGATCCTGTCGATGATCCTCACGCAGGCTTCGCTCGTCGGTTTCATTGGCTTCGGTCTCGGCATCGGCGCGTGTGCGGCCTTCTTCGCCCTGACAGCCGGGCGCAGCCCGGCGCTGGAGGGCTTCTATCTGCCGTTTCCGGTGGTGATGGGCGTCGCGGCGGTGGTGTTCCTCATCATGGTGATCGCCTGCGTCGGATCTGCCCGGCGCGTCATGTCGGTTGATCCAGCGATCGTGTTTCGGGGTTAGGCCATGAGTATTGCAGCACAAGCCTCGGATATTGTGATGGAATTCGAAAGTGGGGCGGAGCGTCTGCGTGTGCTCCACGGGGTGAGCTTTGCGGCGCCCTTCGGCAAGCTCTCCATGCTGGTGGGGCCATCGGGGTGCGGCAAGACCACGCTGCTCTCCATCCTGTCGGGCACGCTCACGCCCACCTCGGGCGAAGTGCAGGTGATGGGGGAGCGGCTGTCTGCCCTGTCGGATAGCGCGCGCGTGATGTTTCGCCGCCGCCAGATCGGGTTCATCTTCCAGCAGTATAATTTGATCGCCACGCTCACCGCGGCGGAAAACGCCGCCATCCCGCTGATTGCAGACGGGGTTTCCTTCGATGTCGCCGTGGCTCGGGCGACCGAGATGCTGGCGAGGCTCGGCCTTGCCGATCACGTCAAGAAGCTGCCGCGCCAGCTCTCCGGGGGCCAGCAGCAGCGGGTGGCGATCGCGCGCGCCCTCACTCACGAGCCCGCCCTTGTGGTGTGCGACGAGCCGACCGCCGCGCTCGACGCCCATGCCGGCCAGGCGGTGATGGAATTGCTCGACGCCGCCGCCGCAGACCCCAAACGCGCCGTCGTCGTGGTGACGCACGACGACCGCATCTACCGCTTCGCCGACCGGATCGTGGCCATGGAAGACGGCCGCATCCACTCCGAAACCGCTGTTCCAGCTCCAGAGGCAGCCGCATGAAACTGACTTGGACCCTCGCGCGCCGCGCGCTTCTGCCGCTTGTCGCCCTTGGCGGCATTCTGTTCGCCGTTTCAATCATCACAAGGCCGGCCGCCGCCGATGGCGCGCCTCCTGTGGCGCCGCCCAGCGCCTCGCCCGGCAAGGGCGCGACGGTGGCGGGCCTTGGCCTGATCGAGCCGTCTTCGGAGGTGATCGCGGTGGCGAGCAACCTGTCGGGCGTCGTCACGGAAGTGTTCGCCCAGCCGGGCGCGCAGGTCGCCGCCGGCGATCCTCTGTTCCGGCTGGATGCGCGCGAGGCGCAGGCCGCACGCGCCACATTGGCGGCGCAGCGCCAGAGCGCGCTCGCCCGGTGCGCCAGCGCCCAGGCGGCGCTGGAGGCTGCAAGCCAGACCGCACGCGCCGGCGCGGCGGGCCTCGCCCAGGCCGAATCAGCCGTGCGCGATGCGCGCGCCAGGCTGGCGCTGTTCGACACCATCAGCGATCCGCGCGCCGTCTCCACCGATGAGCGCGATCGCGTCCGCTTTGCGCTGGAGCGCGCCGAGGCCGCCGCCGCCGAGGCGCGGGGCCGCTCCGGGGCCTCCACCGCCGAGGTGGCCCGCGCCCGCGCCCAGATCACCGAGGCTGACGCCGCCATCGCCGAGATCGACGCCCAGATTGGCGAGATCGAGACCACGATCGCCCGCCTGACCGTGCGCGCGCCCATCGCGGGCGAGGTCCTGCGCGTCAATGTGCAGCGCGGCGAGTTTGCGGCGGCCGGCGCCCCTTCGGGCGACCCGCTGATTGCGCTGGGGGCCACCCGGCCGCTTCATGTGCGCGTTCAGGTGGATGAAGAAGACATCGGCCGCATCGCCGCCGGCGCCGCGGCGGAGGGCAATCTGCGCGGCGACGCCACGAAGAAAGTCGACCTGCGCTTTGTCCGGTTCGAGCCGCAGGCGACGCCAAAGCGTAATCTGAACGGCGGGGCCGAGCGGGTGGACACCCGCGTGATCGAGGCGATCTACGCCTTCGATCCGGCTCGGATGCCAGCCTTCGTGGGTCAGCAGATGGATGTGTTCATCGCCGCGCGCCCGCTGGCGGCGGCCCCGGCGCCTGCGCCGGCTGGTCGGAGCTGATCTGATGCGCGCCTTTGCCCTGATCGCGGCCGCCACGCTGGCTGGATGCACGACCGTACCGGTCGCCGCCCCGCCGCGCGCTCCGCTTGCCCCCGCGCTCGCCCCGGCCACGCAGGCCTCCGCCGGCTGGTGGATGGCCGCCACCGAAGACGCCACGCTGCGCGCCGTTGTTCAGGCGGCAGGTGAAGCCGCCGCCGTGGAAGGCGCCCGCGCCCGGCTGGCGGAGGCTCAGGCCCGGGCGCGCGCCGCGCGCGCTGCGCTGGGCCCTGTCGTCACCGCCAGCGGCGAAGCGCTGCGCGCCGATCCGGGCGTGGGAGGCGCTGTCTCCAGCGAGGCCGCCGGGGCGGGGCTTGCGCAGCCGATCGACCTTTCCGGCGCGGTCCGCAGCCGCAGCAGCGCCGCCCGCGCCCGCGCCGAGGCGGCCGCGCTCGAGGTGGCGGCCGCCCGGATCGCCGCGCGCGAGACAGCCGGCGTGCTCTACATCACCCTGCGTACCGCCCAGGCCCAGCAGCAGGCCGCCGAGCGCAGCCTTGCGGCGGCGCAGGACAATCTCTCGCTTGCCCGCGCGCGCCAGTCAGCGGGGCTGGAGACAGGGCTTGGCCTGGCTCAGGCCCAGACCGCGCGCGATGTGGCTGCGGCCCGTCTGCCGGCGTTTGCGGCCGCCATCACCGAGGCGAGCCGAGGGCTGGAGGCGCTGCTGGCGCTGCAACCGGGCGTTCTGGGCGCGCGTGAGGCCGCAGGCGCGCCAGACATCGCGCTGGAGCCGCTGCTGGCGGCGCCTGCCGTTCAGATCGAGGCGCGCCCCGATATCGCCGCTGCTGCCGCCCGTCTGGCGGCGGCAGGGCTTGATGCGCGAGCGGCGCGCGCCGACCGCTTGCCGACCCTGACCCTCTCCGCCCTCGTGCGCGACGGGGCGGGGCCGCAGACAAGTTCGCTGGGCGCCGTGCTGGCGGCGACCCTGTTTGATACTGGCCGGCTTTCGGCCTTGGCTGACGCGGCTGGCGCGGCGGCGAGGGCTGAGGCCATCGCCTTTGATCAGGCGGTGCGCGATGCGGGCGCCGGCATCGACACAGCTTTGGTGCGCGCGCGCGAGACCCGCGCCGCCGCCATGGCGCAATCGGCCGCCGCCGCCAGCGCGCGCGAGCAGGCCCGGCTGGCCCAGGTGCGCTACACCTCCGGCCTGTCGGACTTTCTGGCCGTGCTGACGGCCGATCGCGCAGTCTATGACGCCGAAAGCGCTGAAGCTGCGGCGCGGGGCGAGGCGTCGTCCGCCGCTGTGCGGCTGGCGGCGGCGCTGGGTCAGGGCTGAGGCGCGCGCTGGGCTTGCCCGGCGCGGCCCCGCCCGCGACAAGGCGTTCCATGACGATCACGCTGTATGGCATCAAGGCCTGCGACACGATGAAGAAGGCGCGCGCCTGGCTGGAGGCGGCGGGCGTCGCCTATGCCTTTCACGACTACAAGGTCGCCGGCGCTCCGCCCGACAAGCTCGCCACGTGGGCGCGGGAGGCGGGCTGGGAAACGCTGCTCAATCGGGCGGGCACAACGTTTCGCGGCCTGCCGGACGCCGACAAGGCCGATCTGAACGAGGCGCGCGCGCTGGCGCTGATGGCCGCCAACCCAAGCCTCATCAAGCGCCCGGTGCTCGAGGGGGCAGGACCGCTGCTGGTCGGCTTCAAGCCGGAGCGCTATGGCGCGGCCTTTTCCACCCGCCCGTGAACCGCGCCGGTGGGGCTGTGCATGAACTCGGCGCAAGCCGCCATCGCTCTGGCGCCTTCAAGGCTTGCTGCGCCGGGCGGCGAGGGCTAGCGTCCGCACCCGTTCAATCCCCGGAGATCCGGCGTGGCCGATATCTTGCGCGAAGTCGAAGAAGAGGTCCGCAAGGACCAGTGGATCCGGTTCGCCAACCGCTGGGGCCCCTGGATCGGCGGCGCGCTTCTGGCCGGAATTCTGGGCTATGCGGGCTATGCGCTCTGGCAGGGCCAGCAGGCGCGCGCCGCCCAGGAGGCCGCCGCCTCCTATGATCAGGCGATCAAGGCGCTGGAGCAGGGCAATTTTCAGGATGGTCTCACCCGCCTGAACGCCATCGCGGAAAATGCCCCCCCGGGGCTGGCCAGCGTCGCCGCGCTGCAAGCCGCCGCGGTGCATGTGGAGCAAGGCGATCTGAAGGCTGCCGTAACCGCCTACGACGCCGCGATCGCCAGCATCGCGGATCCCGACCTCAAGGCGCTCGCCACGCTGAAGGCCGCTTATGCGGCAGCCTCCGGCGGCGCCGACCGCGCGGCGGTGGAAGCCCGCGTCAAGGCGCTGAGCGAAGGCGACACCGCGTTCGCCCCGCTTGCGCGCGAGTTGATCGCCGCCTTGGCCTGGCAGGCAGGCGAAGCGGCCAAGGCGCGGCCGATTTACGCTGCTCTGTCGCTCGACCCCAATGCGCCCGATGGCCTGCGCCAGCGCGCCACGCAGGCGCTCGCCGCCATCGACGCCGGCGCCGCCATCGCCAAGGAGCCGCTGCCCGACCAGCAGGGTCCGATGGGCCCGGGCGGCCAGCAGATCCCGCCCGAGCTTCTCGCTCAGCTCCAGGCCCAGCAAATGGCCCAGATGCAGGCCCAGGCCGAAGCCCAAGCGGCCGCCAGCGAGGCGCGCACCCGCGCAGTGCAGGCCCAGGAAGACGCCCGTATCGAAGAAGCGCTTGGCCGCATCCAGCAGCGCGCCGCAACCGCCCCGCCCGCCCCGGCGCCTGCCGAGGCGAGTGCGCCTGAAGCCACCCCCGCCGAACCGGCCCCCGCTCCCGCGCCCTGAAGGACCACAGACCATGGTGCGCCGTTTCCGCGCTCTTGTTGCGATTGCTCTCGTTTCGGCTCTGGCCGGGTGCGCCAGCGTGCGCGAAGGCGCCGGTCGGCTCTGGCCTTTTGGCGGGCGCGACGACGCCGAGCGCAAGGCGGCCGAAGACGGGCGCGTCTCGATCCTGTCCATCGATCAGCAGCTTACCGCCGACCAGTCGCTCGCCGGCACGACCGTGTCGTTCCCGGAAGCACGCGCAATAACGGCCTGGCCGACGGGCGGCGGCGATCTGACGAATGCGACCGGCAACATCCAGGCGACAGTCTCGGGCGTTGCATGGCGGCGCGGTGTGGGCGCTGGCGGCGGGAACCGCCGGCCCATTACGGCCACCCCGGTGGGCGGGGAGGGGCGGCTGTTCCTGCTTGACGCCGATGGCATGGTGCGTGCGGTGCGCGCCGCGGATGGCTCGGCCCTCTGGTCGAGGCCCGTCCGCCCGACCGAGCGGCGGCGCAATCGCGATGCGGAGGCCTTTGGCGGCGGCCTGGCTCTGGATGGCGCCACGCTGTTTGCCGCCACTGGCTTTGGCGAGCTGATCGCTTTCGAGGCCGCCACCGGGCGCGAACTCTGGCGCGCGCGCACGCCTTCGCCGTTGCACGCTGCGCCCGTGGCCGGAGCGGGACGCGTCTTCGTCGTCACCAACGACAGCGAGCTTTATGGCTTCGACGCCTCCAACGGGCAGGAAATCTGGAGCTTCCAGGCGATCGCCGAGCCCGCGCGCATGTTGGCGAGCCCCAATCCCGCGCTGCTCAACGATGTGATCGTGGCGCCCTTCGCCTCCGGCGAGATCGTGGCCCTGCTGGCGACCAACGGCCGGCGGCTGTGGGGAGACGCGCTGACCCGCGCGGGTGGTCTCAACAGCCTGTCGGCGATCAATGACATTGCGGGCCGGCCGGTGATTTCGGGCGGGACGGTGTTTGCCGTGTCGCAGTCGGGCGTGATCGCTGCGGTGGATCTGCGCTCGGGCAACCGGCTGTGGGCGCGCAATCTCGCCTCGGTCCAGACCCCGCTTGCTGCGGGAGAGCAGCTCTATGTGGTGACGGTGGACAGCGAACTCGTTGCGCTGGAGCGCTCCACCGGCGCCGTGCGCTGGGTCTCCCAGCTGCGCCGGTTCGAAAACCCGAACAACCGCCGCGACCGCGTCAGCTGGACGGGACCGCTCATGGCCAATGGCAAGCTGGTGCTGGCGGCCTCCACCGGCGAGATCGCGATCGTCGATCCCCAGACCGGGACGACCGAGCGGACGCTGAACGGCGGCGCAGCCTTCTTCATCCCGCCGGTGGCGATGGATGGCGCGATCTATCTGCTCGGCGCCAACGCCCAGCTTGTGGCGCTGCGGTAAGCGACGGGTCGCGCCGAGCCGCGCCAGCGTGTAATCGGTCCTGATGCATCCCGTTCTCGCCATTGTCGGCCGACCCAACGTCGGCAAGTCGACGCTGTTCAACCGGCTGGTCGGCAAGAAGCTCGCGCTGGTCGACGATCTGCCGGGGGTCACGCGCGATCGGCGCGAAGCGATCGGGTCGCTGGGCGATCTGACCTTCAAGGTGGTCGATACCGCCGGCTTCGAGGACGTGACCGACGAAAGCCTCGAAGCGCGCATGCGCGCCCAGACCGAGGCCGCCATCGGCGACGCCGCCGTCTGTCTGTTTCTGATCGATGCGCGCGCCGGCGTGACGCCGGTTGACGAGCGGTTCGCCAGCCTGCTGCGCCGGTCGGGCAAGGTGGTGGTGCTTGCCGCCAACAAGGCCGAGGGCCGGGCAGGCGAATCGGGCGTGCTGGAGGCCTACAGCCTCGGCCTTGGCGAGCCGGTCAGCATCTCCGGCGAGCATGGCGAGGGCATGAGCGACCTCTATCAGGCGCTGCGCGTCGCCCTGGGGGAGGCCGCCGACGCCCCGGAAGGACCAAGCGAGGCGCCGCCGCTGCGGCTGGCCATCATCGGCCGGCCCAATGCGGGCAAGTCGACGCTGGTCAACGCCCTGATCGACGAGGATCGGATGCTGACCGGGCCGGAAGCTGGCATCACGCGCGACGCCATCGGCCTCGACTGGGAATGGCAGGGCCGCCGGGTGCGCCTGGTCGATACCGCAGGCATGCGCCGCAAGGCGAATGTGCAGGAAAAGCTGGAGAAGCTCTCGGTCGCAGACACGATCCGCGCGATCCGATTCGCCGAGGTCTGCATCCTGGTGATGGACGCCACCCAGGCGTTCGAGAAGCAGGATCTCCAGATCGCCGATCTCGTCGCGCGCGAAGGGCGCGCGCTCGTCTATGCGCTCGCCAAATGGGACAAGGTCGCCGAGCCGCAGGCCGCGCTGACCTTCTTCCGCGAGCGCGCCGAAAAGGTGCTGCCCCAGACCAAGGGCGCTCCGCTGGTGCCGCTCTCGGCCTATACCGGCCGGGGGCTCGACAAGCTGAT
>JBIIUJ010000225.1:0-2890 GCA_044340025.1 Caulobacterales bacterium | reverse complement strand
ACGGTGAGCACCGCCACCCGAACGGGCGTGAACGCGAGATCTTCAACGATGCGGCCGCCAACGGGAAGGCTCATGACAGGGGCTCCGAAACGGGGATCAACGCAGCGTCCAGCGCGAGGGCGGCGGCGCGGCGGCGGGAAAGTCCTTCAGGCGCAGCTTGGTCTTGTGGCTCTCCACCGGCGCGCCATCGGGGCCGACGCCGCGGAAATAGCCGCGCTGCCAGCCCTCTTCCACATATTTGGGATCGTGTTTCTGCAGCCCCTCGTTGAAGCTGTTGCGGCCGGCCTGCCAGTCCAGATAGGCCTGCCAGATCGCGGGCTCGGTCTGCTGGAGCTCGCGGATCTCCGGCTCCACCGCCTCGAGCGCCGAGAGGCTCGTGGGAAAGATCGTGCAGATCGGCTCGCCCTTCTCAAACCGGATCGGCGTGAAGGCGCGGGTGAATTTCCAGTTCATCGTGAACGTATAGTGGCTCCAGTCGGTCTCGATCACGCCGGAGAGCGCCTGGATCGCATCCTTGGGCGCGTTGAACGGGCCGGTCACGAACAGCTGACACTGCGGTTCGGTGCGGAACAGGCAGTTGACGTGAAACGTCAGCACCCCGTGGCCGAAATGCGTCATGGGAGGCGGCCAGCCCTCATCAAGCGGGGCGATCACGATCGCGTCCACCCCGGAGCCGCCGTCCCAGGTCGCCTCGAAACTGGAGGGCGACAGGATCTCCCAGCCATGCTGGTTGGCGATGTTCAGCGGCAGGCAGCGATAGGCGAACCGCTGGCCGGTCTCGTCCATCCATTGCCGGTTGAGTTCGGCGGGCCGGATGGCGGGCGGGTCCATCCCGAGCGTGTAGCAGATCAGCTTCATGGCGCGGTCGGGTTTAGGGGCTTGGAGGCGCGCCGTCACCTGCCGCCGGGCGCCATGTCCGCGTCGGTGAAGAGATAATCGGCCGCGTCATAGGCCGCGAGCGCAAAGGCCCAGCCTTCGGCCCGGGCGTTCAGCGCGTCCGCCGCCTCCTGCGCTTCCGGCCGCAGGGCCTGCGCCCGCAGCGTCACATAGGCCTGCCCCTCCACCATGCGGGCTTGCGCGAGCACGGCGAGACCGCCGCGGCTGGTCGTCATGTGGCGGGCCACGGGGCCGGGCGGCAGGCTGGCGGCGGGGCGCACATCCACCGGGCGCCAGCGCGTGAGCGCGGTCGCAGCCGCCACAGCGTTGGCCTGCGAAAACGCTTGCCGGCCCAGCGGGGCGAACTCGCCCTCTCCTGTCGCCAGGATGGCATAGGCCGGGCCGGACAGCGGCACGACATCCACCCGCGCCACCGCCTCCGGCAGCATGGACAGGATGGCGAGATCGAGCCAGGCGGCCGGATCCTGCAGCGGCGGCAAAGCGCCCTCTGCTCGGTGGGCCTGCGTCGCATCCGGCGCACGCACGAAGGTTCCGCCCGGACGCACGCCGATGATGCGGGCAAATAGAGCCCGGCCCTGCGGATCGAGCAGTTCGAGCAGCGCGCCAGACCCGCCCTCGCGCGGGTCGTCGAGGCCAAGCGCTGTCAGCCGTTCCCGCGAGGCTCCCACGGGACTGTCCAGTCGAAGGTCCGCCAGACCCCGCGCCAGCGCGGCGATCGCGTCAGGCCGGACCGGATAGTCCCCGCGCTCCGGCATCCGCCAGACCGCGCCGCGCCGCTCCAGCCGATAGGCGCCGGACGCCAGCGTGACGCGCACCGTCGCCGTCCGGGCCAGAAGGGCCTCTGCATCGGGCGCAATCAGCGCGCCGGCGCCCGGCGCGGGCGGGGCGAGGCGCACGCTGCGCCAGGCCAGCGCGCCCGCTGTGACGATGACGAGCCCCAAGGTCGCCGCCGCAACCGCTGCAGCCTTGCGGCGCCGTCGGAGGCGGGCGTCGCTCATCGCGCGCCCCGCCGCATCCACGGCCGCCAGAAGCCGAGCAGCGCCACAAGCGCCGGAATAAACCAGACCTGCACGCCCACCAGCAGCGCCTGAATGCCTGAGACGGCGTGGCGATATTCTGCCTCGATCGCGCGCAGCCGGGCGCGCATGGCGGCTGCTTCCGCGCGGAATCGGGCGATTTCGGCGGATTGCGCCGCATTCGCGCCGGTCGCTTCCAGATCGGAGAGCCGCGCCATCGCGCCGGCGAGCGCGGCCTCCAGCCGCTCCTGCTCGTCGAGAAAGCGGGCCTCGGCGGCCTGCCGGCGCTCCTCAACCACACTCAGGGGCCGGGCGGCGGGCGCGCGCGAGCGCAGCGCCACCAGCGCGGGGTCGCCGCCAAGCTGGTCCAGCGCATTGAGCAGAAAGGCCGCATTATCCGCGATCGGGGCGCCGTCTTCGCCGCGATAGAAGCCGTCGTTGAGAAGATCGGCGTCCGCGACGAGCACGACCATGCGCCCATCCGCGCCGGTCAGCCGGGCGGCGATTACATGGTTTGCGCCATCGGGCGCGATGGCCTGAAACGTCGCCGGGTCTGCGCCGTCGCGTGCTTGCCCCGCCGGAACGAGCGCGGCGCGGGTGGAGGAGCGGGCCAGCGGCTCGTAAGTCACCCCGGGGACAGGGCGCAGGGTGATCGCGCCGGGCGCGCCAAAGTGCAGCCCGCGCGCGAGCGCCTGGGTTGCAAGGTCGGATTGGGAGAGGTTTTCCGGTCCCGCCGACCAATAAAGCGGCTGGGCGAGGATGCGGGTGCGGCCGCCCTCTTCGCGCGTGACAGGCAGCGCGCCGTCCTGATCGATCACCACCTGCGGGCCGATCCGCACGCCGAGCGCCGACAGGATCGGCCCCAGCCGATCGATGGAGGCGGAGGGGCCCGCCTCTCCGGGGCGCACATCGGTGATCGCGGCTGGATCGAGCAGCAAGAGCGCCCTGCCGCCGCGCGCGAGATAGGCCTCGATCGC
>JBIIUJ010000080.1:0-11629 GCA_044340025.1 Caulobacterales bacterium | reverse complement strand
TCAACATCGACCACGTCGCCACCGTGCGCGAAGCGCGCAAGGGCCACGAACCTGACCCGGTCTGGGCCGCCGTCGAGGCCCACCTCGGCGGTGCCGACGGCATCACCGTGCACCTGCGCGAGGACCGCCGCCATATCCGCGACGGCGATCTGGAGGCGCTGGCAGGAGCGATCTCGCTGCCGATCAATCTGGAGATGGCCTGCACCGAGGAGATGCTGGAGATCGCGCTGCGTGCGCGCCCCCACGCGGTCTGCCTGGTCCCCGAGCGGCGCGAGGAGCGCACCACCGAAGGCGGCCTCGACGTGGCGCGCCAGCACACGCTCGTGGCGCCCATCGTGCGCGAACTGCTCAAGGCGAAGATCCGCGTTTCGCTCTTCATCGAGCCTGATCCGATCCAGCTTGCGGTGGGCGAGGCCATGGGCGCGCCGGTGGTGGAGCTGCACACGGGCGCCTATTGCGAGGCGGTGGCCGAAGGCGACGCCGCGCGCGCGGCCGAAAAGCTCGAAGCCCTGCGCGCGGCCGCCGCCGCCGGCGCGCGGCGCGGGCTCGAAATCCACGCCGGCCACGGCATCACATTTCAGAACGTAAGCCCGGTCGCGGCCATCCCCGAGATCGCGGAGCTGAACATCGGCCACTTCCTGATGGGGGAAGCGCTGTTTGTGGGCCTGGACGCCTCCATCCGCGAGATGCGCCGGCTGATGGACGCTTCGCGCGCATGATCATCGGCATCGGGTCGGATCTTTGCGACATCCGCCGGATCGAGCGGTCGCTCGGCGAGTTCGGCGAGCGCTTCACCGCCCGTGTCTTCACCCCGACCGAGATCGCGCGCGCCGAGCGCCGGCCCCTCGCGCGCGCAGCCACCTACGCCAAGCGCTTCGCAGCCAAGGAGGCCTGCTCCAAGGCGCTGGGCACGGGCCTGAAGCGCGGGGTGCATCTGTCGACGATGGGGGTGGCGAACCTGCCCTCAGGCGCGCCGACGATGGCGCTGACCGGCGGCGCGGCCCTGCGCTTGCAAGCATTGACGCCGGAAGGCATGGCCTGCCTGATCCATCTCAGCCTGACGGATGATTATCCGTGGGCGCAGGCGTTTGTCGTGATAGAAGCCCGTTGCGTGCAAGCGGCGGCCAGCCCGGAATCGATCCCATGACCACCACGTCCCAACCCGCCGAAAAGCCGGCCAAGAAGCCGGAAACGCTGTGGGACAACATCAAGACGATCCTCTATGCGCTGGGCATCGCGCTGCTTTTGCGGATCTTCCTGTTCCAGCCGTTCAACATCCCGTCCGAAAGCATGCTGCCAAAGCTCAAGGTGGGCGATTATCTCTTCGTGTCGAAGTGGGATTACGGCTACTCGCGCGCCTCCATCCCGTTCGAGCCGCCGCTCTTTTCCGGCCGGATCATGGGCGCCGCGCCCGAGCGCGGCGACGTGATCGTGTTCAAACTGCCCAGCGACGGCCGGACCGACTACATCAAGCGGCTGATCGGCATGCCGGGCGACCGCATCCAGATGATCGGCGGTCAGTTGCACATCAATGGCGCGGCCGTCCCGCGCGAGCAGCTGGACGAGGAGATCCTGCGCGATCGCTGGGGCAATGTGCAGCGCGTGACGCGCTGGCTCGAAACCCTGCCCAATGGGCGCAGCTACATCACCTACGACCTCGACCGGAACGGCCGCCTCGACGACACCGAGGAGTTTGTGGTGCCTGAAGGCTCCTATTTCATGATGGGCGACAATCGCGACAATTCGGTCGACAGCCGCGTGCCCGCCATGGCGGGTGGGGTGGGCACGGTGCCGTTCGAGAATCTGGTGGGCCGGGCGCGCATCGTGTTTTTGTCGTTCGATCCTGCCAGGACGAACGTTTTCCTGCCCTGGACCTGGTTTACCGGCCTGCGCTACGACCGGATCGCGGTGGGGATCGAGTGAGCGCAGAGGACCGGCGCGCCGCGCTGGCGGCCGCCTTCGGGCGCCCGTTCGCGGATTGGTCGCTCGCCGAGCGCGCCCTCACCCATGCAAGCTTCGGCGACGGGCAGCGCACGACGAGCCACAACGAACGGCTTGAGTTTCTGGGCGACCGGGTGCTTGGGCTGCTCGCGGCCGAGCATCTGTTCGCGGCGTTCCGCGACGCCAAGGAAGGCGGGCTCGCCAACCGGCTGAACGCGCTCGTCAATCGCGCCGCCTGTGCGCGCGCCGCGCGGCGGGCGGGGCTAGGCCCCCTCCTGCGTCTGTCGAGAGCCGAGGAGGCGGGCGGCGGGCGCGAGAAGGAAGGCATCCTCGCCGACGCCTGCGAGGCGGTGGTGGCGGCGCTCTACCTCGACGGGGGCCTCCCGGCGGCGCGCGCCTTCTTCCTCGACCGGTGGGCCGAAGACCTCGCCGGCGTGAGCGTCGCCCCGCGCGACGCCAAGACCCTTCTGCAGGAATGGGCCCACCAGGCCGGCCGGCCGGAGCCGCGCTATGTCGTGGTGGCGCGCGACGGCCCGGACCATGCGCCCCGCTTCACCATCGAGGCGCGTGTGGGCGATCTCAGCGCGCAGGGTCTTGCCGGCGCCAAGCAGGAGGCCGAGCGCGCCGCCGCGCAGGCTCTGCTCGGCGCACTGGGGGTGGCCGGCCATGTCTGAGCCCACACGCTTCGGCTTCTGCGCTATTCTTGGCGCGCCCAATGCCGGCAAGAGCACGCTCACCAACGCGCTCGTGGGCCAGAAGGTCTCGATCGTCACCCACAAGGTCCAGACCACGCGCTTTCCTGTGCGCGGTGTCTTTATCGAGGGGGGCGCCCAGATCGTGCTGGTCGATACCCCCGGCGTGTTTGCGCCCAAGCGCCGTCTGGAACGCGCCATGGTGCAGGCCGCCTGGGAGGGGGCCAAATCCGTCGATGCGCGCGTCCATGTCGTCGATGCGCCGGCTGAAGCCGCCGTTGCGGAAGGCGCGCCGAGCGGCGCCGATCATCACAGCGTGGAAGACCGCGCGCGGGTGACGGCGGGTCTGGCAGAACGCGGCGGCGGGGCGCTCCTGGCGCTCAACAAGGTGGATGCGATCGAACGCCCGAAGTTGCTCGATCTCGCCCAGAATCTGCACCGGAGCGGGGCCTATTCAGCCGTGTTCATGGTCTCCGCCAAGACCGGTTCGGGCTTGAAAGAGCTGGCGAAAGCGCTCGCGGCCGCCATGCCGGAGGGGCCCTGGATGTATCCCGAGGATCAGGTCGCCGACCTGCCCTCCCGGATGCTCGCCGCCGAGATCACGCGTGAGAAAGTGTTCCTGCGTCTGCACGAGGAGCTGCCCTACCAATCCACGGTCGAGACCGAGCGGTGGGAAGAGCGCAAGGACGGCTCGGTCCGGATCGACCAGATCCTCTATGTCGCCCGCGACGGCCACAAGGGCATCGCGCTGGGCAAGGGCGGGGCAACGCTCAAGGCCATCGGCCAGGCCGCCCGCGCCGAGATGATCGAAGCGTTCGAGCGCCCGGTTCACCTCTTCCTGCACGTGAAGGTCCGCGAGACCTGGGCCGACGACCGCGCCCGCTTCCGCGAGATGGGTCTGGAGTGGGATGTCTAGCCCCTGGCGACCCCAGCAGGACTCGAACCTGCAACCGTCCGCTTAGAAGGCGGGTGCTCTATCCGGTTGAGCTATGGGGCCTTGGGCGGGCGCGGGGCCAGTCTTAGTGGCTCCACGGTTCCTTGCGGGTGAAGGCGAAATTGTCGGAGTAGGATTTCAGAATGCGCTTGGGCTCGCGCCGCTCTAGCACCTGAAATGGCACGCCGATCTTCTGCGCATGCGCGATGGCGGCCTCACGGCTCTCAAAGACGAGCTTCACCTGGGCGCGGGTGTCGGAAGAAGACGTCCAGCCCATCAGCGGATCGGGCCGGCGCGCGCTTTCTGGCTCGAACTCCAGAACCCAGTCTGTCGACTTGGCCTTGCCGGACTGCATGGCCGTCTTGGCGGGGCGAAAGATGCGCGCGAGCGTCATGAGCGTGTGTCCCGAGGCTGGTCGGGGAGACTGGATTCGAACCAGCGACCCTCTGCTCCCAAAGCAGATGCGCTACCAGACTGCGCTACTCCCCGTTGAGGTCTGACTAGCCTGTTTGCGCCCGCCCGGGCAAGGCGAAGGCTCAGACCGGATCGAGCAGACCCGCATCGTCATGAGCGACCTTGTTGACCCGGTCAGACACTGCGCGCACCGCAAGCGCGCCCTCGCGCGGGGCGACAAGCAGGTTATCCAGCAATGGGCGCGCGGTGCCGGCGGCCAGCCAGTCCGCCCAGGCGTCCGGCTCCAGCATGACCGGCAACCGGTCATGCAGCGGGCGCATCTGCTCGTTCGCCGCAGTTGTCACGATGCTCATGGAGACAAGCGGCGCGCCGTCGGCGTCTCTGGCGCTTTCCCACAGGCCGGCGAAGACCATAGGCTCGCCGTCGGCGCGGGTGATGAAGAAGGGCTGGCGGGCTTTGCCTTCCCGCTTCCATTCATAAAAGCCGTCCGCCGGCACGAGGCAGCGCTTGCGGGCGTAAGCGGTTCGAAACGCTGGCTTTTCTGCAAGGGTTTCGCCGCGCGCATTAAACAGCGGTCCGGTGGGCGGGTCTTTCTCCATCCAGGCCGGCTTCAGGCCCCAGCGGGCCGTCACCAGCTTGCGCGCCCCATCCTTGCCGATGGCGATGATGGGGACCGGCTGCGTCGGCGCGACGTTCCAGCGCGGGGCCAGGTTGGCGCGCGCGTCTTCCAGCGAAAACAGCCGGGCCATGGCTTCCGGCGGCAGCGTGATGGCGTATCGTCCGCACATGTCCCCACCCTACCCCGAACGGCCAAGCCATCCCATCCCCGCCGTGGGCGTGGTCTGTCTGCGCGGCGCGGAGGTGCTGCTGATCCGGCGGGGCACGCCGCCGCGCCTTGGCGAGTGGTCGCTGCCCGGTGGGCGCATCGAGTGGGGCGAGCGCGCTGCCGAGGCGGCTTTGCGCGAGCTGCGCGAAGAGACGGGCGTGGAGGCGGAGCTCACTGGACTGATCGACGTGGTCGACGGCCTCTTCACCAGCCGATCCAGCGGCGAGACCACGCGCCACTATGTGCTGCTGGATTATGCGGCGCGCTGGCTCTCTGGAGAGCCGCAAGCCGGTGACGACGCCGCCGATGCGCGGTTTCACCCGTTGGACGCCCTAGACCAGCTTGGACTCTGGGACGAGACCGTGCGGATCATCCGCGAAGGGGCGCGTCTGGTTGCCGGCTAGCGCCGCAGCAGCCGACCAAGCAGGCCGCGCACCATGTGCGCCAGCCATGCTTTCAAGCCTTTGGGCCGCTTCTGGCGGGCGCGCAAAGCCGATCGCCCGGAGGAGTATAGCCAGTCCATGTTGCGCGGTTCGCTCAGCCGGCGACCGAAAGCCGCGCGCTTGGCCAGCGCCTTGGCCAGCTTCTTGGTGTTCATGTCCGCTAGATTGGCCCGCGATGCGGCGGAAAGAAGGCGCGGGGGGCTCAACTCGGCGTGAGGGCGCGCTTGCCGCTTGGGGACGCTCCGCTTAAGCCCGCCCCACAACCAGAACGCTTCAGGGAGACGCCGATGCCATACAAGCCCTTTGATCTGACCGGAAAGGTCGCGCTCGTCACAGGCGGCAACCGGGGCATCGGCTATGGCTTTGCTGAAGCGCTTGCGGAATCGGGCGCGGCGGTGGCGATCTGGGGCCGCAACGCTGGCAACAACCGCGAGGCGCAACGTAGTCTCGCCGCAAAAGGCGTTGAAGCGCGCGCCTACGACGTGGATGTCGCCGACGAGGCCGCCGTGGTGCAGGCGATGGCCCAGACGGCGGCCGACTTCGGCCGCATCGACAGCGTGTTCGCCAACGCCGGCGTGGGGTATGGCGCGCCAAGCTTTGTCGACATGAGCACCGAGATCTATCGCAAGACCCTCGCGGTGAACCTGGATGGCGTGTTCTGGACGCTGCGGGAAGCCTGCCGGCACATGGTGGAGCGGGCGAAGGCGGGCGACCCCGGCGGCTCGCTTATCGGCGTCGCCTCCCTTGCCGCCATCGAGGGGGCGGCGCGCAACGAGGCTTATGCGGCCACCAAGGGGGCGGTGATCTCGATGATCAAGTCGATCGCTGTCGAGCATGCGCGCTATGGCGTGCGCGCCAATGCGGTTCTGCCCGGCTGGATCGCCACCGACATGACCGCCATGGCCCAGGCCGCGCCGGCCTTTGCCGAAAAGGTGATCCCGCGCGTTCCCTTGCGGCGCTGGGGCGAGCCAAAGGATTTCGGCGGCGTGGCGGTCTATCTGGCCTCGGACGCCTCATCCTATCACTCAGGCGACTGCTTCGTGATCGATGGCGGGTATGCGATCTTCTGAGCGCCGCCGCCCCCCCTCCCGGCCTTCGGCCGTACTCCCCCCGCAAGCGGGGGGAGACATCAGTAGACTTGACGCCGGTGTCTTCCCCCGCCCGCGGGGGAAGTGTCAGCGAAGCTGACGAAGGGGGCCTGCACAGAGACGGGTTGCTGACCGACCGGCCGCCGCCCCCCTCCCGGCCTTCGGCCGTACTCCCCCCGCAAGCGGGGGGAGACATCAGTAGACGTGACGCCGGTGTCTTCCCCCGCCCGCGGGGGAAAGGTCAGCGAGGCTGACGAAGGGGGCTGGGTGCACCAGTCCCGACGCCAAAAGAAAAAGCCCCGCCAGTCGCCTGGCGGGGCTCGTTTTTTCTATGCAGCACAGACGCCTATGCGTCGTCGTCGCCGCGGTCGGCCGCAGCGGCCTTGGCGGAGGCGAAGATCTCGGCGGCCTGGGCGTTGGCGGCTTCGCGCTCTTCGTCCATCTGGGCGGCGATGATGTCTTCGCCCTTGGCCTGGCGCTCGGCCTCGTCCTTGGTGCGGGCGACGTTGGCGTTGACCGTCACCGAGACTTCGGCGTGGAGCTGGACTTCCACCGCATGCAGGCCGATCGCCTTGATCGGCGTGTTCAGCACGACCTGGTTGCGGCCGACCTTGTAGCCGGCCTCAGCCGCAGCCGCCGCGATATCGCGCGCCGAGACCGAGCCGTAGAGCTGGCCGCTTTCGCCGGCCTGACGGATCAGCACGAACGTCGCGCCGGCGAGCTTTTCGCCTTCGGCTTCCGCCGCCGCCTTGTTGGCCGCGTTGCGGGCCTCGACGTCGGCGCGCTGGGCTTCGAACTTGCGCTTGTTGGCTTCGGTGGCGCGCAGCGCCTTGCCCGTGGGGAGCAGGAAGTTGCGGGCGTAACCCGGCTTCACGGTCACGACGTCGCCGATCGCGCCCAGCTTGTGAACGCGCTCAAGAAGGATGATGTCCATTGCGGCCTCTCCTTACTGAACAGCGTAGGGCAGAAGCGCGAGGAAGCGGGCGCGCTTGATGGCGCGCGACAGTTCGCGTTGCTTCTTGGCCGAAACGGCGGTGATGCGGGCGGGCACGATCTTGCCCTTCTCGGACAGGTAACGCTGGAGCGTCTTGACGTCCTTGAAGTCGATCGGGGGGGCTTCGGCGCCGGAGAACGGGCAAACCTTGCGGCGGCGCGCAAACGGGCGGCGCGTGGGCAGGTTGGAGATGGTGAACTTCGAGCTCATCAGTACATCCCCTCTTCCGCCCGGGCCTTCGCCTTCTTCTCATCGCGCTCGCGGCGCGCCAGGATCGGCGAAGGGCCGTCATCCAGCGCGTCCACCTTCACGGTGAGAAAGCGCAGCACGTCTTCATTGATGCGCAGGCGGCGCTCCAGCTCATGGACGGCTTCGGCCGGCGCATCGATGTTGATCATCGAATAATGCGCCTTGCGGTTCTTCTTCATGCGATAGGCGAGGTTGCGCAGAC
Source organism: Caulobacterales bacterium (assembly GCA_044340025.1). Taxonomy (GTDB): domain Bacteria; phylum Pseudomonadota; class Alphaproteobacteria; order Caulobacterales; family Aquidulcibacteraceae; genus JBIIUJ01. The sequence continues at coordinate 3,846 of JBIIUJ010000080.1, read as the reverse complement.
CCCAATATTCGGTCTTGCCCACTTTCCCGCCCTTTTCGGCGAGAATACGGGTGATGTCCTCGATCAGCGCGTCCACCTGCTGCGGCGAGATGTCCGGACGCGCGATGAGCACGTGCTCATACAGCGACATGGTTTTGGTCCCAGTCTTGACTGCGGCGCGCCTTCCGGCGGGATTACCCGAAGGCGCGATGGATCCGTGAACGCCCCGAGGGGCCGGACCGCAGTCGGCGAAGGGGCGGCTTAAAGCGGAAACGGGCGGGAAAAGCAAGGTGGCCGGGCGCCCTGTGGCATGCAGCATAGACACGCGCCGCGCCGCTGTGACATAAGCCCGCGCTTTCCCAGTCCGCGATGGCGCTTGCGCTTGTGTCCGCGGGGGGACGCTTGATCCACACACCCGGCAGGACCGACCATGCAGATCGTTGAGAAGAAGACCGAAGGCCTCAGCCGCGTCTATGGCGTGAATGTGCCCGCCGCCGACCTCGCCGCCCGGCTGGATGCGCGCATCGACGAGATGCGCCCCCAGGTGCAACTCAAGGGCTTCCGCAAAGGCAAGGTGCCGTCCTCCCACATCAAGAAGATGTTCGGCGCCTCGATCATGCGCGACGTGGTGCAAGACACCCTGCAGGCCGGCGTCAACAGCGTGGTCGAGCGCGGCCGCCTTGCAACCCAGCCCGAAATCACGGCGGCCGAAAACCTCGAAGCCGCCATGGATGGCAAGGCCGATCTGTCGTTCGATGTCTCCGTCGAACTGATGCCGGAATTCGAGCCGGCGGATGTGAGCTCGATCGAAATCGAGCGTTTGGTCGGCGCGCCGTCCGACGCCGAGATCGATGAGGCCCTGGCCTCCATCGCAGACGGCAACAAGAGCTTCGAGCCGAAGGGCGGAAAGGCCCCGAAGGCGGCCAACGGCGATCAGGTCGTGATCGATTTCCTGGGCAAGCTCGACGGCGTGGCGTTCGATGGCGGCGCGGCCCAGGATGCGCCGCTGGTGCTGGGCTCGGGCCAGTTCATCCCGGGCTTCGAGGATCAGCTTGTCGGCGTGAAGGCCGGCGACGAAAAAGTCATCACCGTCACCTTCCCGGAGGGCTATCAAGCCGCCCATCTGGCCGGCAAGGAGGCCACGTTCGACGTGACGGTGAAGGCCGTCAATGCGCCGGCCGAGACCAAGATCGACGACGAGTTCGCCAAGAAGCTCGGCCTCTCCGATCTGGAGACGCTGAAAGACGCCGTGAAGAAGCAGCTTCAGGCGCAATACGACCAGCTCTCCCGCGCCAAGGCCAAGCGCGCCCTCCTGGACAAGCTCGACGTCGCCCACAGCTTCGACCTTCCTGCCCGCATGGTGGAAGCCGAGTTTGACGGGATCTGGAAGGCCGTGGAGGCCGACCGCGCCCGCGGCGAAGTGGACCCCGACGACGTGGGCAAGTCCGACGACGATCTGAAGGCGGAATATCGCAAGATCGCCGAACGCCGCGTCCGTCTGGGCCTCGTGCTCGCCGAGATCGGCACCCGCGCCAAGGTGGAAGTGAAGGACGAAGAAGTGGCCCGCGCGGTCAACGCCGAAGCCATGCGCTACCCCGGCCAGGAGCGCCAGGTCGTCGAATATTATCAGAAGACGCCCAATGCGGTGGCTGCCCTGCGGGCGCCGATCTTTGAGGAAAAGGTCGTGGACCTGCTCCTCTCGCAGGTGAAGTCGAGCGAGCGCAGCGTGACCCGCGCGGAGCTGGAAGCCGAAGATCCCGCCCCCGGGGCAGCGCCGGCCGCCGAGGCCAAGGCGAAGAAGCCGGCCAAGGCCAAGGCGGCCAAGGCCGAAGACGAGCCTGCAGAGGCCGCCCCCGCCAAGCCGAAGAAGGCCCCGGCGAAGAAAAAGGCCGCAGACGCCGAGTAAGACGCAGGGAGGGCGGGTCCGGTCGGGCCCGCCCTTTTTGCATCCGCAGGCAGGCGTCTGTGCCCCGGCCGGCTGGGGCCCCGCCGGCGATCCGCAGCAGCCCCCTTGCGCGCCGCGCCAACGCGTCAAATATCAGGCAGACCCTGGAGCGCGGCCCCCGCGCGCTCCGCGACCCACAGGACGCCATTCATGTTCGATCCCATCCACAACCTCACCGCCAACCTTGTCCCGATGGTTGTGGAACAGTCTGCGCGCGGCGAGCGCGCCTACGACATCTTTTCGCGGCTGCTGAAGGAGCGGATCATTTTCCTCACCGGTCCGGTGGAAGATGGGATGGCCTCGCTGGTGTGCGCCCAGCTCCTGCACCTCGAAGCCGAGAACCCGAAAAAAGAAATCTCCATGTATATCAACAGCCCCGGCGGCGTCGTGACATCGGGCATGTCGATCTACGATACGATGCAATACATCCGCTCGCCGATCTCCACGGTCTGCATGGGCATGGCCGCCTCGATGGGCTCGCTCCTGCTCACGGCGGGCGAGAAGGGCCTTCGCGTTTCCCTTCCGAATGCGCGCATCATGGTGCACCAGCCCTCCGGCGGCTTTCGCGGCCAGGCCTCCGATATCGAGCGCCACGCCGAGGACATCATCAAGACCAAGCGCCGGCTGAACGAAATCTACGTCCACCACACCGGTCAGCCCTATGAAGTGATCGAGCGCACGCTCGATCGCGACCACTTCATGAGCGCGCAGGAGGCCCAGGCCTTTGGTCTGGTCGACCACGTCTGGGAAAAGCGCGACGATGGCGCGGAGAAATCCGCCGCCTGATCAAGCCGTGGGCGCCGCTGCGTCCCGGTCTGACGGCAGCGCGCCTCCCGCTTGCGCCGTGGCGAGGAGCGTGGTGACATGTCGTAAATCTGCCGTGGATACGGATTGCTAATCCACGCGCGTTTGACTCTAGAGCTTGCAGGGCATGGAACCTGCAAGAGCGCGGGCCAGGAATTACCCGCACAGGAGCGTCCATGAGCAAGTCCACCGCCGGCGGCGACTCGAAAAACACGCTCTACTGCTCGTTCTGCGGCAAGAGCCAGCACGAGGTGCGCAAACTGATCGCCGGGCCGACCGTGTTCATCTGCGATGAATGCGTCGAGCTGTGCATGGACATCATCCGGGAGGAGAACAAATCCGCCCTGGTGAAGTCCAAGGAAGGCGTGCCGACGCCCAAGGAAATCAAGGAAGTCCTGGACGATTACGTCATCGGCCAGGATCACGCCAAGCGCGTTCTGTCTGTCGCGGTGCACAACCATTACAAGCGGCTGAACCACGCCTCCAAGAACAATGACGTCGAGCTGGCGAAGTCCAACATCCTGCTGATCGGGCCCACCGGCTGCGGCAAGACCCTGCTCGCCCAGACGCTGGCGCGCATCATCGACGTGCCGTTCACGATGGCCGACGCCACCACGCTGACCGAAGCCGGCTATGTCGGCGAGGATGTGGAAAACATCATCCTGAAGCTGCTGCAATCGGCCGACTATAATGTGGAGCGGGCGCAGCGCGGCATCGTCTATATCGACGAGATCGACAAGATCAGCCGCAAGTCCGACAATCCGTCCATCACGCGCGACGTGTCGGGCGAAGGCGTGCAGCAGGCCCTGCTCAAGATCATGGAAGGCACCGTCGCCAGCGTGCCGCCGCAGGGTGGGCGCAAGCATCCCCAGCAGGAATTCCTGCAGGTGGATACAGCCAACATCCTGTTCATCTGCGGCGGCGCCTTCGCCGGGCTGGAAAAGATCATTTCCGGTCGCGGGCGCGGAGCCGGCATCGGCTTCGGCGCGCAGGTGAAGGACCCCGACGACCGCCGCGCCGGCGAGCTGCTGCGCCAGGTGGAGCCGGACGATCTTTTGAAGTTCGGCCTGATCCCGGAATTCGTGGGCCGTCTGCCCGTGCTCGCAACGCTGGAAGAC
>JBIIUJ010000042.1:0-17117 GCA_044340025.1 Caulobacterales bacterium | reverse complement strand
ATAACCCCACCCGGAAGCATGCTCGAAACGGGATGCTGTCACCCGTCGAGTTCGAACGACAGCACAAAACGCAATCCGAGGGCGTCTAGAAAACTCGGGGCGATTCAGAAACCGGAGCCGTGATCGTCACCAAGGATGTCGACTTCACCCAGATTCAGGACTTCGTCCTGAAGCGGCCGGTCCGGGTCGTTTGGGTCCGGATTGGCAACACGTCCAACCAGATTCTCATCCCTTGGCTGCGTACGCATTGGCCGCGCGCTCAGGCGCTGCTCGATGCCGGGCACCAAATCATCGAGCTGCGATAGACGCAAACCTCGCTGGACCCCGTGCCGCACAGCCGCTACCCCTCCCGGCATGAAGCACTTCCTGCTCTTTTACGACTATGTGCCCGACATCCTCGAAAAGCGCGGGCCCTACCGCGCCGGCCACCTCGACGCCGCGCGTGCAAGCGTAGCGCGTGACGAGATGCAGCTTGGCGGCGTGCTGGCCGATCCGGTCGATGGCGCGGTGTTTCTGTTCAAGGCCGAGAGCGCCGCGCCGGTAGAGGCGTTTGTGGCCGCCGATCCCTATGTACAGGCCGGTCTCGTGACCGCCTGGCGCGTGCGGGAGTGGACCACGGTTGTGGGCGAGGGCGCGGCAAGCCCGCTTTGAACGCACCCGCCCTGCGGACAAGCCCTTGAACGTCCCGCGCGAATAGGCGACGAACGGGCGGCAACGCTGGGCTGGTTCATGACCAAGATTATCGTCGACGGGACCGAGATCGACGTCCCTGGGGAATATACGCTCCTCCAGGCGTGTGAGGCGGCGGGCGCTGAAATCCCTCGCTTTTGCTACCATGAGCGGCTCTCGATCGCCGGCAATTGCCGGATGTGCCTTGTGGAGGTGAAGGGCGCGCCCAAGCCGGTGGCCTCCTGCGCCCAACAGGTGCGCGACCAGCGCCCCGGCCCCAATGGCGAGCCCGCCCAGGTCTTCACCACCACGCCCGGCGTGAAGAAGGCGCGCGAGGGGGTGATGGAGTTCCTGCTCATCAACCACCCGCTCGACTGCCCCATCTGCGACCAGGGCGGGGAGTGCGATCTTCAGGATCAGGCCATGGCCTATGGCCGCGCCGGCTCGCGCTATGACGAGAACAAGCGCGCGGTGGAAGAAAAGCACATGGGCCCGCTGGTGAAGACCGTGATGACGCGTTGCATCCAGTGCACGCGCTGCGTCCGCTTCGCCACCGAAGTCGCCGGCGTGTCGGAGCTTGGCGCCATCGGGCGCGGCGAGGACATGGAGATCACCACCTATCTGGAGGCCGCCCTCACCAGCGAGCTGTCCGCCAATGTGGTTGATCTCTGCCCGGTCGGCGCGCTGACCTCAAAGCCCTACGCCTTCAACGCGCGGCCGTGGGAGCTGAAGAAGACCGAGACGATCGACGTGATGGACGCGCTCGGCTCCAACATCCGGATGGATGCGCGCGGCGCGGACGTTTTGCGCGTGCTGCCCCGGCTGAACGAGGAGATCAACGAGGAGTGGATCTCCGACAAGACCCGCCACGCCGTGGACGGTCTGCGCCGCCAGCGGCTGGACCAGCCCTTTGTGCGCGAGAACGGCAAGCTGCGCCCGGCGACCTGGCCGGAGGCGCTGGGCGTGCTCGCCGGCAGGCTGAAAGGCGATCCCGCCCGCATCGGCGCCATCGCGGGCGATCTGTGCGATGCGGAGGGGCTGAAGGCCGCGCTCGATCTGCTGGGGGCGCTTGGCGTCCAGAACCGCGATTGCCGGCAGGACGGCTCGGTGATCGGCCAGAGCGGCCAGCGCGCCGAATATCTGTTCAACGCCTCGATCATGGGTGTGGAGGAGGCCGACGCCATCCTGATCGTGGGCGCCAACCCGCGGGTGGAGGCGGCCCTTCTGAATGCGCGCATCCGCAAGGCCTGGCTGCGCGGCGGGCTGCAGGTGGGTCTGATCGGCCAGGCCGTCGACCTCACCTATGGCTATGAGCATCTGGGAGCGGGGCCTGCCTCGCTTGATGCTCTGGCGGCTGACGAGATCAGCTTCCTCGCCACGCTGAAAGCCGCCCGCCGGCCGATGATCATCCTCGGCGCCGGTGCGCTGGCGCGCGAGGATGGCGCGGCGGTGCTCAAGGCGGCCGCCGGGCTCGCCGCTGCGATTGGCGTGGTCAGGCCCGCCACGGACACCGATCCCGCCTGGAACGGCTGGTGCGTGCTCCACACCGCGGCCGGGCGCGTGGGCGGGCTCGATCTTGGCTTCCTGCCCGGGGAAGGGGGGCTGTCCACCCGCGCCATGCTGGCGCCGGGCGCGCTCGACACGCTGATCCTTCTGGGCGCAGACGAGGTGGAGCGCCCGGAAGGCGTCTTCACCGTCTATATCGGCAGCCACGGCGACCGCGGCGCCCAGAGCGCAGACCTCATCTTGCCAGCTGCGGCCTATTCGGAAAAGAACGCGACCTACGTCAACACGGAAGGTCGGGTGCAGCGGGCGGCCCGCGCGGTCTTCCCCAAGGGCGACGCGCGCGAGGATTGGGCGATCTGGCGCGCGGTCTCGGCGCTGCTGGGCAAGCCCTTGCCCTATGACAGCCTGGATCAGCTCCGCGCGCGGATGATGGCCGATCATCCCAGCTTTGCGGGCCTCGATTTTGCGCCCATGATGACCGAGTTGGACCTGTCGCGGCTCGGCGCTGCTGGCGGCGTGTCGGATGCGCCCTTCGCCAGCCCGGTCCGGGATTTCTACCTCACCAACCCCATCGCGCGGGCGAGCGAGACGATGGCGGAATGCTCCGCGGCGGCGAAGGCGTCGCACGCGGCGCGGCTTGCTGCGGAATGACAGATCAGCACAAGCGCCCGGACGGGCGCATTGAAGGAGACAGGCGCCCATGGGCGGCTTGATCGCGGATTTCGGCCCGGTGGCGGGCTTCTGGCTCGGCGCCCTTCAGGTGCTGGGGGTGATGGTGCTTTTGCTCCTCACCCTCGCCTTCATCCTCCTGTTCGACCGCAAGGTCTGGGCGGCGGTCCAGATGCGCAAGGGGCCCAACGTGGTCGGGCCGTTCGGCCTGTTCCAGTCCTTCGCGGACTTCTTCAAATTCGTGTTCAAGGAAATCGTGATCCCGGCGGGCGCCAACAAGACGGTGTTCCTGCTGGCGCCGCTGATCACGCTCGTGCTGGCCTTTGTGGCCTGGGCGGTGGTGCCGATTGCGCCGGGCTGGGTGATCTCGGACATGAATGTCGGGATCCTCTACCTCTTCGCGATCTCCTCGCTCGGCGTCTATGGCATCATCATGGGCGGATGGGCGTCGAACTCGAAATATCCGTTCCTCGGCTCGCTGCGCTCGGCCGCCCAGATGGTGAGCTATGAGGTGTCGATCGGCTTCGTGATCATCACGGTGCTGCTGCTCGTGGGCTCGCTCAACCTCACCACCATCGTCAACCATCAGTCGGGCGGCCTGTGGGACTGGAACGGCTTTCGCGTCCTGAATATCGCCGATCCCAAGCAGATCCCCATCGGCATCGTGATGTTTGTGATGATGGTGATCTTCTTCATCTCCGCGCTCGCCGAGACGAACCGGCCGCCGTTCGACCTTCCGGAAGCGGAAAGCGAACTCGTGGCCGGCTATCAGGTGGAATATTCTTCCACGCCCTATCTGCTCTTCATGATCGGGGAGTATCTGAACATCGTGCTGATGTGCGCGATGATCGCCATCCTGTTTCTGGGCGGGTGGCATCTGCCGTGGGGCGCGGTGACGAACCCCTTCGTCGGCTTCCTGGTCTTCTATGTGAAGATCTGGGCGGTGTTCTTCATGTTTGCGATGGTGAAGGCCATCGTGCCGCGCTATCGCTACGACCAGCTGATGCGGCTGGGCTGGAAGATCTTCCTGCCGACGTCTCTTGTCGCGGTGGCCATCATCGGCGGCTATGTCGCCTATTTCGGGAGGCCCGCATGAGCATCGCTCAAGCCCTGCGCGGCGCCGCACTGTCTGATTTCGTCGGCGCCTTCGGCCTTGCGATGAAGTATTTCTTCAGGCGCAAGCACACGATCAACTACCCCTTCGAAAAGGGCCCGCTGTCGCCGCGATTCCGGGGCGAGCATGCGCTGCGCCGCTATGCCAATGGCGAGGAGCGGTGCATCGCCTGCAAACTGTGCGAGGCGATCTGTCCGGCCCAGGCGATCACCATCGAGGCCGAGCCGCGCGAGGACGGATCGCGCCGCACCACGCGCTACGACATCGACATGACGAAGTGCATCTATTGCGGCTTCTGTCAGGAAGCCTGCCCGGTGGACGCGATCGTGGAAGGCCCGAACTTCGAGTTCGCGACCGAAACGCGCGAGGAGCTGTTCTACGACAAGGCCCGCCTGCTCGGGAACGGCGACCGCTGGGAACGCGAGATCGCCCGCAACCTCGAGCTCGACGCGCCCTACCGCTGATGGCGAGAAGGCGCCGCCTGCGGCCGGGCCTGTTGGCGGCAGCCGCAGTGACGGCGGTTGTGGGCGCGGCCCGCGCTGAGCCGGTGGAGGAGCGCAGCCTCTCGGAGATCGGGGCCGCGCTCTCTGCCGGCAGCACATCCTCGGTGGCTCTGACGCGAGCCTATCTGCGCCGGATCGAGCGGCTGGACCGCACCGGCCCGCAGCTTCAGAGCGTGATTTCGGTCAATCCCGAGGCTCTCGCGCAGGCGCGCGCGCTGGATGCCGAGCGCAAGGCCGGGCGCGTGCGCGGTCCGCTGCATGGCGTCCCCATCCTGATCAAGGACAATATCGAGACGCGCGAGTTGCCCACCACAGCGGGCGCGCTGGCTCTGGCGGATAATCGCACGCAGCGCGACGCCCCCCTCGTTGCGCGTCTGCGCGCCCAGGGCGCCGTCATCCTGGGCAAGACCAATCTCTCGGAGTGGGCGAACTATCGCTCCACCCGGTCCATCAGTGGCTGGAGCGCGGTTGGCGGGCTCACCCGCAATCCCCATGCGCTCGATCGCAACGCGTGCGGCTCGAGTTCGGGCTCGGGCGCCGCCGCTGCGGCTGCGCTAGCGGCCGCCGCCATCGGGACCGAGACGTCCGGCTCCATCGTCTGCCCGGCGTCGGTCAATGGGGTGGTGGGTCTGAAGCCCACGGTGGGGCTGGTCTCGCGCACCCACGTCATCCCCATCGCTGCGTCGATGGATACCGCCGGGCCGATGACGCGCAGCGTGCGCGACGCTGCGCTTGTCCTCAACGCCATCGCCGGTTCCGATCCCGCCGATCCCGCCACCCGCGAGGCTGACGCGCGCAAGGTCGATTACGAAGCCGGACTGTCTCCGGAGGCGTTGCGCGGCGCGCGGCTTGGCGTGCTGCGCCTCGCCCAGGGCGGCCATCCGGGAACCGATGCGCTGTTTGAGGCGGCCATCGCCACCCTCAAGGCCTCCGGCGCGGAGATCGTGGAGGTTCCCGCCCCCGATCTCGCCGGGATCGGCCCCCTTGTCGGCCCTATCCTCGACACGGAGTTCAAGGCCGGCGTGAACGCCTATCTGGCGGGGGCCGCGCCCGCCGTGCGCACACGCTCGCTCGATGCGGTGATCGCCTTCAACGCCGCGCAGGCGGAGCGCTCCATGCCGCTGTTCGGTCAGGAGCTGCTGGAGCGGGCGCAGGCCACGCGGGGACTGGATGACCCCGCCTATCGCGAGGCGCTGGCCGCCGCGCGCCGCAAGGCGGGGCCGGAAGGCATCGACCGCCTGATTGCGGAGCACCGGCTCGACGCCCTCATCGCTGTCTCCGGCGCCCCGGCCTGGCCGAGCGATCCGGCGGGGGCGAGCCGCTCCGCCGCGGTGGCGGTCGCCACCATCCTGCCTGCGGTTGCGGGCTATCCGCACCTTAGCGTGCCCATGGGGGCAGTGCGCGGGCTTCCCGTGGGCCTGTCCTTCATCGGGCCGGCCTGGAGCGAGGCGCGGCTCCTTGCGCTTGGCCATGCCTATGAGCAGGCGGCGCAAATCCGGTTGCGGCCTCGGTTTCCCGCCTCTCTCAACGAAACGCCCGAGATTGCGCGCGCCTTCCTGCCGGCACGGTAGGCCTGCTTTCGACCATGTGGGGAGAAGCCGCTTCGAACGGCGTTTGGTTCTAGCCTTGCCCGAATGCCCTCGCTAAAAGCGGAGGGACTCGTTCACGTGTCGGTCAGGGCTGACAGGCGCGCGTATCTTCAAGGCGTCGTCGGGGGCGGCGCGCTCCACTGCGGAACCCGGTCGCGCCGGGAGGGGAAGCCGATGGCGCAAGTTGTCGCGTTTTACGCACTGTCGATCATTGCGGTCGTCTCGGCCCTGATGGTCGTATCGGCGCGCAACCCCGTTCACAGCGTTCTGTTCCTGATCCTGACCTTCTTCACCAGCGCCGGCCTGTTCGTGCTGATGGGGGCGGAGTTCCTCGCGATGCTCCTGGTCGTGGTCTATGTCGGCGCGGTGGCGGTGCTGTTCCTGTTCGTTGTCATGATGCTCGACATCGACTTTGTGGAGCTGAAACAGGGCTTTCTGAACTACCTCCCGATTGGGGGGCTGGTGGCGCTGGCGCTGTTTGCGCAGATGGCGCTGGTGGGCGGCGCCTGGGTGGAAAACGAGGGGCAGCTCAACATCCTGGCGGCCAAGGCGCCGCCGATGGATGTGGTCTCCAATGCCGAGGCGATCGGCCGCGTGCTCTACACCCAGTATATCCTGCTGTTTCAGCTCGCCGGCCTTGTGCTGTTTGTCGCGATGATCGGCGCCATCGTGCTGACGCTGCGCCACCGCGAGGGGGTAAAGCGCCAGAACGTCGCCGCCCAGACCGCGCGCACCCGCGCCACGGGCGTCGCGCTCGCCGACCCCAAGCCCGGCCAGGGGATCTGACACGATGGAGATCACGCTCGCCCATTATCTCACGGTCGCGGCCGCCATCTTCACGATCGGCGTGTTCGGCATCTTCGTGAACCGCAAGAACGTCATCGTCATCCTGATGTCGATCGAGCTGATCCTGCTCGCGGTGAACATCAATCTCGTGGCCTTCTCCACCCATCTGGGCGACCTTGCCGGGCAGATTTTCGCGATGTTCGTGCTCACGGTCGCAGCCGCCGAGGCGGCGGTGGGGCTTGCGATCCTGGTCGTCTATTTCCGCAACCGTGGCGGCATCGCGGTTGAAGACCTCAATCTGATGAAGGGCTAGGCCGGCCGTGGGCGCTTTGGAGATCTTCATCGTTTTTGGGCCGCTGGCGGGCGCGCTGATCGCGGGCCTGTTCCAGCGCTTCATCGGCGACCGTGTGGCGATGGCGGTCACGACCGGCATCCTGATCCTGGCGGCCCTTGGCGCCTGGGTCGTGTTTTCGGGCTTCTGGCTTGGCGGGGCGGAGGCGCGCACCATCCTGCTCGCGCGCTGGATCGACATCGGGACGTTCGAGGCGGATTGGGCGCTGCGGATCGATACGCTCTCGGCGGTGATGCTTGTGGTCGTGACGACGGTCTCCGCGCTCGTTCACGTCTATTCCATCGGCTATATGGCTGAGGATCCGCACCGGGCGCGCTTCTTCGCCTATCTGTCGTTCTTCACCTTCGCCATGCTGATGCTGGTGACGGCGGACAATTTCCTCCAGCTGTTCTTCGGCTGGGAAGGGGTGGGCGTCGCGTCCTATCTGCTGATCGGCTTCTGGTACAAGAAGCGGTCAGCCAATGACGCCGCGATCAAGGCCTTCGTGGTCAACCGGGTTGGCGATTTCGGCTTCGCGCTCGGGATCATGGCGGTCTATCTCACGTTCGGCTCGATCCGGTTCGACGACGTGTTCGCCGCTGTGCCGCAAAAGCTCGATGCGGTGATCGCGTTCGGCAACGTGATGTCGGTGCCAGCGCTGGAGGCCATCGGGCTGCTTCTGTTCATCGGCGCGATGGGCAAGTCGGCGCAGTTCTTCCTGCACACATGGCTGCCGGACGCGATGGAGGGGCCAACGCCGGTCTCAGCCCTCATCCATGCCGCGACGATGGTGACGGCCGGCGTGGTGCTCGTGGTGCGCTGCTCGCCAATCTACGAATATGCGCCGGGCGCGGCGGCCGTGATCACGGTGCTGGGCGCGGTCACAGCGCTGTTCGCGGCGACGGTGGGGCTGGCGCAGAACGACATCAAGCGGGTGATCGCCTACTCCACCTGCTCCCAGCTCGGCTACATGTTCTTCGCCGCCGGCATCGGGGCCTATCAGGCGGCGATGTTCCACCTCTTCACCCACGCCTTCTTCAAGGCGCTTTTGTTCCTTGGCGCAGGCTCGGTGATCCATGGGATGCACCACGAGCAGGACATGCGGCGGATGGGGGCGGTGGGGCCCGCCATGCCGATCACCTGGGCGATGATGATCATCGGCACGCTGGCCATCACCGGCATAGGCATCCCCGGCACGGGCATCGGCTTTGCCGGCTTCTTCTCCAAGGACGCGGTGCTGGAGAGCGCGTTTGCCGCGGGCGAGAAGGGCGTGGCCTTCGCCTATATGGCGTTCTGGGTCGGCCTGCTCGCGGCCATGCTGACGAGCTTCTATTCGTGGCGGCTCGCCTACATGACGTTCAACGGCCATTATCGCGGCGGCGGGCACGATCACGCCCATGGCGACGATCACGGCAACGCGCCCGACGTCGCCCACGCCCATGCCGCGCCGGCCGCCGGCGGCGACCATCACGATGACCACAGCGCTGTCGGCTCGAAAAAGGCGCCCGGCCACGAGAGCCCGCTGGTCATGCTCGTTCCGCTGTTTGTTCTGGCGGCCGGGGCGCTGATCGCGGGGGCTGTGTTCTACAACGCCTTTGTCGGCGAAGGCGCCAAGGAATTCTGGGACAAGTCCATCTACATGGCGGCCGACAATACGGTGCTGAAGGACAAGAAGGAGCTTCACCACCATGCGCTCTGGGTGCTGTGGGCGCCGCTGGTCGTCACCGTGATCGGTTTCCTGATCGCCACCTTCTTCTACCTGCTGAACGAAGGGCTGGGCGCGAAGATCGCCGCCAACAACGGCCCGCTCCACCGCTTCCTCTCCAACAAATGGTATTTCGACGAGCTGTATGATGCAGTGTTCGTGAAGGGCGCGCGCGCGCTGGGCGATCTGTTCTGGAAGGGCGGGGACCAGAAGATCATCGATGGCCTCGGCCCCAATGGGGTGGCCGCCGCCACCGGCTTCATCGCAAAGCAGGCGGTGAAGCTGCAATCGGGCTTTGTGTATCACTACGGGTTCATCATGCTTGCGGGCGCGGTGATCCTGGGCGCCTTCGGGCTCTGGATCTGGGGGCGCTAGACCATGGCGGACGCGCCCATTCTCTCCCTCCTCACCTGGCTGCCCGCCCTTGGCGCGCTGGCGATCCTGATCCTGAAGGCGTCTGCGCGCGCTGACGATGCGGGCGCCATCGACCGCAATGCGAAGTGGATCGCGCTCGCCACCACGCTTGTGGTGCTGGCGCTCTCGCTCGTGATGCTGGCGGGGTTTGATGCGTCCAATCCCGGCTTCCAGTTCGTGGAGAAGACGCCCTGGTTCATGGGCCTGTCCTACCATCTGGGCGTGGACGGCATCTCCATCCTGTTCATCGTGCTCACCGCCTTCCTTATGCCGCTGTGCGTCATTGCAAGCTGGCGCGCGATCGAAAGCCGGGTGAGCGAATATCTCGCAGCCTTCCTGATCCTTGAGACCATGATGATCGGCGTGTTCGCCGCGCTCGACATGGTGATGTTCTACATCTTCTTCGAGGCGGGCCTGATCCCGATGTTCCTGATCATCGGGGTCTGGGGCGGCAAGAACCGGGTCTATGCGGCCTACAAGTTCTTTCTCTACACGCTGCTCGGTTCGCTCTTCATGCTGATCGCCATGCTGGTGATGATCGTGACGGCGGGCACATCCGACATCACCCGGCTGCTACAGTATGATTTCGCCGAAAGCCTGCAATTCTGGCTCTGGCTGGCTTTCTTCGCGAGCTTTGCGGTGAAGATGCCGATGTGGCCGGTCCACACCTGGCTGCCCGACGCCCACGTCGAGGCGCCCACGGCGGGTTCGGTGATCCTGGCGGGCATTCTTCTGAAGATGGGCGGCTATGGCTTCCTGCGCTTCTCGCTGCCGATGTTTCCCGATGCCAGCGAGTTTTTCGCGCCTCTGGTGTTTGGCCTGTCGATCGTGGCGATTGTCTACACCTCGCTCGTGGCGTTCCGTCAGGTCGATATCAAGAAGCTGATCGCTTATTCCTCGGTCGCGCACATGGGCTATGTGACCATGGGCATCTTCGCGATGAACGAGACCGGCGTTCAGGGCGCGATCTTCCAGATGATTTCGCACGGCGTGATCTCGGGCGCGCTCTTTTTGTGCGTCGGCGTCATCTACGACCGGATGCACACCCGCGAGATCGCCTTCTATGGCGGGCTCGTCCATCGCATGCCGGTCTATGCGGCGGTGTTCATGCTGTTCACCATGGGCAATGTGGGCCTGCCGGGCACATCCGGTTTCATCGGCGAGATCACCACCATGCAGGGCGCCTTCCTCGTGAACCCATGGGTTGCGGTTGGGGCGGCGTTCGGCGTCATATTGTCGGCTGCCTATGCGCTGACGCTCTATCGCAAGGTGGTGTTCGGCGAGATGACCAATCCGGCGCTGGCCGCCATCACCGACATGGACTGGCGCGAAATCCTGATCTTTGCGCCGCTCGTGCTGGGCACGCTGGCGCTGGGCGTTGCGCCCTCTCTCGTTACCGACATCACCGGCCCCGCGGTGAATGCGATGCTGGCTGGCCTCGCGCCGGCGGCCCCTTGAGGCAGACATGACCGTCGCAGACCTGCTCTTCGGGCTTCAGATCGCCCGGCCGGAACTCATCCTGGCGCTGGGCGCCATGGCCGCCCTTATGGTCGGCGCCTTTCGGGGCGACCGGTCGTTCCGGACCGTCAACGCCGTCTGCTTCCTGATCCTCGTCGCGGCGGGCGCGGTTGCGGTGCTGATGGCGCCGGCGGAGGGCCGCTGGGTGGCCTTCAACGGCTCGTTCGCGGTCGACCGCTTCGCCGCCTACGCCAAGGCGCTGATTGCGTTTGCGGCGGCCGGCGCGCTGCTCCTGTCCATCGATTTCCTGGAGCGCAAGCGGATCGAGCGGCCGGAATATCCCGTCCTGGTGGTCATGGCCGTGCTCGGCATGTTCGTGATGGCAAGCGCCAACGATCTGATCGCGCTCTATATCGGGGTCGAGATGCAGTCGCTCTGCCTTTATGTGCTGGCGGCCTATGCGCGCGACGATCAGAAGAGCTCGGAAGCGGGGCTGAAGTATTTCGTGCTCGGCGCGCTCTCCTCGGGCCTCCTGCTCTATGGGGCCTCGCTGGTCTATGGCTTCATCGGGTCGGTGAATTACGACGCCATCGCCCAGAGCCTTGCGGGCGAGGAGCGCGCGCCCGTCGGGGTGATCTTCGGGCTGGTGTTCCTTCTCTGCGGCATCGGCTTCAAGATTTCGGCTGCGCCCTTCCATATGTGGACGCCCGACGTCTATGAAGGCGCCCCCACGCCGGCGACCGCCTTTTTCGCGGCAGCCCCCAAGGTGGCCGCGCTCGCGCTGCTCGCCCGGCTGCTGTTTGAGGCGTTCGGCAGCCAGATCGAAGCCTGGCGTCAGATCGTGTCCGTCATGGCGGTTCTGTCCATGGCGGTGGGCGCGCTGGGCGCCCTGCGCCAGACCAATATCAAGCGGCTGATGGCCTACAGCTCCATCACCAACATGGGCTATGCGCTCGTGGCGATTGCAGCCGGGCCGGACCAGGGCGGGCAGGCGCTTTTGATCTTCCTGACCATCTATGCGGTCACGAGCGTGGGCATGTTCGGCACGATCCTCGCCATGCGCCGCGACGGCGGGCCAGTGGAGGCGATCAGCGATCTTGCCGGCCTGTCGCGGACCAAGCCGTGGCTGGCGCTGGCCTTCACCGCGCTGATCTTCTCGGTGATGGGCATTCCCCCGCTGGCGGGCTTCCTGGGCAAGTTGCAGATTCTGCTCGCGGCGGCCCGCGCGGAACTGATCCTGCTTGCGGCGGCGCTTGTGATCGCCTCGGTGATCTCGGCTTTCTACTATCTGCGGCTCATCAAGATCATGTGGTTCGATGAGCCCGCGCCCGGCTTCCTGCCGGCGGCCCCCACGCTGACAGGCGCCATCGTGGGCGCAGCGGCGCTGGCGTTTCCGGTGATGGTGCTGGGCATGGGCCTGATCGATGGCGCCGCGCGGCTCGCGGGCGCAGCGCTGCGGTGACAGAGCGGCCCCCGATCGAGGTTCTGGCCGAAATCGACAGCACCAATGCGGAGGTCCTGCGCCGGATCGCTCAGGGCCGCACGGATGCTCACTGGCTTGTCGCGCTGCGTCAGACCGCCGGGCGCGGCCGGCGCGCGCGCGGCTGGGAGAGCCCGCAGGGCAATCTCTTCGCCACGCTGCTCCTGCCGCTGGAAGTGGCGCCGCACCAGGCCGCCACCTTGTCCTTCGTCGCCGCGCTTGCCGTCATGGATGTGCTCGACAGCCTCGTCGGGCCGGCGCAGGTGACGCTCAAATGGCCCAATGACGTGATGGTCGCGGGGCGCAAGGCCGTCGGCATCCTGCTTGAAAGCGACTGGAGCCGCGACGGCGGGCTGATGATGGCCCTCGGCGTGGGGATCAACCTTGCCCATGCGCCCGCAGCGCCCGAGCGCCCGGCGATCGCGCTCGCTGAGCTCGGGATCATCCCGCCCTCCCCACAAGACGCCGCAGCAAGGCTTGCGGCTGCTTTTGCAGCCCGCTTCGAGACATGGCGCATGCAGGGCTTTGCGGCCACGCGGGCAGCCTGGCTTGCCCGCGCCCAGGGTCTCGGCGGGCAGGTGGTGGCGCGCTTGACGCTGCGCACGCATGAGGGCGTGTTTGAAGATCTTGATGAAACCGGCGCGCTGGTCTTGCGCGAGGGCTGCGGCAAGCGCCGCCTGATCACGGCGGCGGACGTTTTCTTTCCAGACGAGAGGCAGGCCTGATGCTGCTCGCAATCGAACAGGGCAACACCAATTCGCTGTTTGCGATCCACGACGGGGTGGAGTGGCGCAATCAGTGGCGCACCGCCACAGACAGTTCGCGCACAGCCGACGAATACGCCGTCTGGCTGCACAATCTCCTCGGAATGGCGGGTCTGACCTTCGATGCGCTCAACGCCTGCATCATCTCCAGCGTGGTGCCGCAATCGCTGTTCAACCTGCGCAACCTTGCCCGGCGCTACCTCAAGGTAGAGCCGATGGTGATCGGCGAGAATGTCGATCTCGGCATCGCGGTGCGGATCGAAAAGCCCTCCGAGGCTGGCGCCGACCGGCTTGTGAATGCGGTGGGCGCCCATGTCCGCTATCCCGGCGCATTGCTTGTGGTCGACAGCGGAACCGCCACCAATTTCGATGTCGTCGCCGCCGATGGCGCATTCGAGGGCGGGATCATCTGCCCCGGCATCAATCTCTCGCTCCAGGCGCTGCACACGGCGGCCGCCAAACTGCCGCGCATCGCGATCCAGCGCCCGGCCCGTGTGATCGGCAAGGATACGGTCAGCGCGATGCAATCGGGCATCTTCTGGGGCTATGTCGAGCTCATCGACGGGCTGATCGCGCGGGTGAAGGCCGAATATGGCGCGCCCATGACCGTGATCGGCACGGGCGGCGTTGCTTCGCTCTTTGAAGGCGCGACCGAGAACATCGATCACTTCGACGGCGATCTCACGATCCGTGGTCTGTGGGAGATCTGGCGGCGCAACAAGGACCGGCACGCCGGCAGTTTGTAGGGGGGGGAAACCTAACCCACGCCCCGCCCTTGTTTTCCACCGAGCAAGCGCGCATCTCAATGCTTCCGCCCCGAGCCTGCCGAAAGCCAACACCCCCTCATGAACGCCCCTATGCCTGCCTCCCAGTTCGCGCCGAAACCCGGCGAGGAGCTTGTTTTTCTGCCCTTGGGGGGCGCCGGCGAAATCGGCATGAACCTCAACGCCTATGGCTATGGCCCGGCGCATGATCGTCAGTGGATCATCGTGGACATCGGCGTCACGTTCGGCGGCGACGACACCCCCGGCGTCGAGATCATCACCCCGGACCCCGGCTTTCTGGCCGATGGCGGCGAGACGATCCGCGCCATCATCCTCACCCACGCGCATGAAGACCATATCGGCGCAATCGGCTGGCTCTGGCCGCGGCTGAAAGCGCCCGTCTACGCCACCCCCTTCACCGCGGCGCTGGTGCGCGACAAGCTGCGCGAGCGCGGCCTGATCGACAAGGTGACCTTGCACGAGGTCCCGCTGAAGCATCGCTTTCCTATCGGACCGTTCGACCTCGAGTTTGTCACCATCACCCACTCGATCCCGGAGCCGAACGGTCTAGCGGTGCACACCCCGCTTGGCACCGTGCTGCATACCGGCGACTGGAAGATCGACCCCGATCCGCTGATCGGCGCGGTCACGGACGATGCGCGCATCCGCGAACTGGGCGAGGCGGGCGTGCTCGCCATGGTGTGCGACAGCACCAATGTCTTTACCCCCGGCGAGGCGGGTTCGGAGGCCGATGTCCGGCGTGAGCTTACCCGCGTGATCGCCGCCCAGAAGGGCAAGGTGGCGGTCGCCTGCTTTGCCTCCAACGTGGCGCGGCTGGAAAGCGTGATCAGAGCGGGGGAGGCTGCGGGCCGGCACGTCTGTCTTGTCGGGCGGTCGATGTTCCGCATCACGGGCGCGGCCAAAAGCGTGGGCCTTCTGAAGGGCTGCGCCGACTTCATCGAGGCCGAGCATGCCGCCCATCTGCCGCCTGAAAGCGTGCTCTACCTCTGCACCGGCAGCCAGGGCGAGGCGCGCGCCGCGCTCTCGCGCATCGCGGCGGGAAGTCACCCCCATGTCAGCCTTGGGGCGGGCGACAGCCTGATCTTCTCTTCGCGCCAGATTCCGGGCAACGAGCGCGCGATCCACGACATGCAGGCCGCCTTTGTCGAGCGCGGCGTCAGCGTCATCACCGATCGCGATGAGCCGATCCATGTATCGGGCCACCCCTGCCGCGACGAGCTTTCAGCGATGTATGGCTGGGCCCGGCCGCAGATCGCCATTCCGGTGCATGGCGAGCGCCGCCACATCCTTGAGCATGCGAAGTTCGCCAAGACGCTACAGGTGCCCTTCGCCTTCACCCCGCGCAATGGCGACCTGATGCGCCTGGCGCCGGGCGAGCCGGAAGTCATCGATGAAGTCCCCGCCGGCCGTCTGCATGTGGATGGCGAGCGGTTGGTGCCGGCCGATGGCGAAGCGCTGCGCGATCGCCGTCGCATGGCGGCTAACGGCCATATCACGGTCACGCTGGCGATCGATGCAAAGGGCAAGCTGCGCGCCGGGCCGGATGTGCGCATCGCGGGCCTTGCCGAAGCGAGCGCGCGCGACGGGGAGAAGGCGCTGGATCTTTTGTGCGAGGCCGCCGAGCAGGCGCTTTCGCGCATGAAGCCGCAGGCCCGCGCGGACGAGGATCTGATCGAGGACGTGCTCCAGCGCGCCGTTCGGAAGGCGGCCGAGCGCATCTGGGATCGCCGTCCGCTCGTGGATGTCGTGGTGCTCCCGATCTGAGGGCTCGCCCCACCGTCAGCGTCCCCGTGAACCGGGGAGGATGAGTGCCACCCTGCAAGCAAACAACATCCTGCCCCGCCCGCTGCGAAGGGGGACCACGCGCAGCGTGATGGAGGGTGGAACTGGTGCGCGCCCCCTTCCCCCGCAGGCGGGGGAAGAGACACGCGGGGCAGTGGCGAAAGCGCTACCACCAATTCGTCAATGATGCGTCATCCCGGACGGGGCGAAGCCCGGATCCGGGATCCCGTCGATGCTGTTGTTGCGTGAGGTCCCGGCTCTCGCTGCGCTCGGTCGGGATGACGGCGAAAACGAGTGCCCCCCCCTGTCACAGCCCCGTCGCCAAATCAGCCTAGCCGAGCAGCCTTTAGGTCTCAGGGGACAGACCGGTGAAGGCCAACGCATTCGAGCCGCGCTATCGCGCCGTGTTCATCTCCGATCTTCATCTCGGCACGCGCGGCTGTCAGGCCGATCCGCTGCTCGACTTTCTGCGCCATGTGGAAGCCGACACCTGGTATTTGGTTGGCGACATCGTGGACGGCTGGAAGCTGAAGCGCGGCTGGCACTGGCCGCAGGCGCATAATGACGTGGTCCAGAAGCTGCTGCGCAAGGCGCGCAAGGGCGCGCGCGTCGTCTATGTGCCCGGCAATCATGATGAAGCGTTCCGGCCCTATGGCGGGCTGGACTTCGGCGGCGTGGAGTGCCGCACCAGCGCCATCCACACTGGCGCGACGGGCAAGCGCTATCTCGTGATCCATGGCGATGCGTTCGACGGGGTGGTGACCAAGGCGAAGTGGCTCGCGCTGCTGGGCGATCTTTCCTATCGCGCGCTCATTCGGCTCAACACGGTCTGGAACTGGGGGCGGCGGCGGCTCGGGCTCGGCTATTGGTCGCTTTCGGCCTTTCTGAAGCATCGCGTGAAGGATGCGGTCTCGTTTATCCACGACTTCGAATCTGCGGTCACAAACGAGGCGCGCCGGCGCGGCTGCGACGGGGTGATCTGCGGCCACATCCACAAGGCCGCCATCGCGGAGGTGGATGGGGTGGCCTATCTCAATGACGGCGACTGGGTGGAAAGCTGCACCGCGCTCGTCGAGCATCACGATGGCCGGTTCGAGATCCTTGAATGGGCGCGCCTGCGTGACTGGTCGATGCTGGAGCGCGCCCAGGTGTCCGCCTGAAGCCTCAGGGGACGCACCAGTCGTGGGGGCGTCCGCCAAACCGCACCGCGCGCTGTCCCCGGATCATCAGCTCGGCAAAATCCCGTCCGTCGAGCATCAGCGTGGCGAGCGCGCGCCCGAACCGGTCGGTCTGGCCATCGGTGCGAACGGCGGCGGTTGTGGCCGATTCCATCAGCCGGCGTGCTTCATCCTGCGCCGCCCGGCCGCGTTCAGCCTCCAGGGCGCATGCCGCGCGGGGGGCAAGCTCCGGCGCGTCGAGATCGCGCACACGATAGCGGACCGATCCAATCCGGAACGTGTCGCCATCGATGACGCGGATCGCGGCGGGATCGACGGCGCTCTGTGCTGTCGGCGCGCTCGATCGAGGCGGTGGATTAGACGAAATCGGCGCCTTTTCGGCGC
>JBIIUJ010000032.1:0-21826 GCA_044340025.1 Caulobacterales bacterium | reverse complement strand
TGCCGAAACTACTTCACCAGTTGTGGGTACGATGCAGACTGAACGCAAACCGCTCTAGACGAAATCGGCGCCTTTTCGGCGCCAAAACCGGTGTGCTCCGGCGCCAGAATGGACCCGAATGCCGTCAGCGCCCCGAACGCAACGATCCAGAACGCCAGCGCCCAATCCCTGCGGCTCGGTCGCCATCGCTGGCGCCTTTGGCGGGGAGCGCGCGCCATCCCTTCAGAACCGGGTCGTCAGGCGCACGCCGACCGGTAAGCTGAGCCGCCCGTCTGGGCCGCCGCCAGCCCCAATCCCTGCGCTGCGGTCGCGCAGGAGCGGCCCCGCATACCGAAGGCCGATGTCTGCGCTGATCTCGCTTGCCCGGCCGATCTGATAGGCAAGGCCCAGCTCGGCGCCCAGCATCAGCGCGGTCGTGTCGCGCGTCAGGCCGGCCGAGGTCGCCGCCGCGCCGGCCTGCGACGGGCGCAGCGCCATCGCAATCGCATCGGTCCGCACCAGCCCTGCGCGGATCGCAAGGCTTGGCTGAACCCCGGCGAAGAAGACCAGAAGCCTGCGGCGATAGCCCAGTTCGAGGCTCGCGGCGCGCAGGCTGGTCAGCCGCGCGCTCGCTGGCGCGCCGCCAGCCGCAGCGAAGGTTTCGCCCCTAGCGCTTGCCTGGGCGATCGCGATGAAGACCTCGCCTTGTTCGCCTGTCCGGCGCTGAAGCTCGACGGCGGCAAGCAGCGATGGCCCATAGGCCTTGCTGAAGCCCGCCGCGCCAGGGGCCACAGCGCCCGCAAGCGGGATGTCGGCCTGAAGGATCACCGCCCCGGACCAGGGGCTCTGGCTGGCCAGGGCCGGGGTGGCCAAAATCCAGCAAAAAGCTGCGCCCGCCAGAGCGCCCTGCGCGGTCTGTCGCGCCTTTCGCGGGCGGCGCGCACAGCGCTGCGCCATCGGCTTAGCGCGGATCGGGATAGCGCCCATCCGGGGCAAGATCGGAAAACCGGGTCAGTTCCGGCTCGAAGGCCAGTTCGATCTTGCCGATCGGGCCGTGGCGCTGCTTGCCGATGATCACTTCGCCGCGCTTGGCCAACCGGTCCATATCGGTTTGCCACTGGAAGTGTTCGTCGGTGCCGGGCTTGGGCTCCTGCCGTTCCAGATAATAGCTCTCGCGATAGACGAACATCACCACGTCGGCGTCCTGCTCGATCGAGCCTGACTCGCGCAGGTCGGAGAGCTGAGGGCGCTTGTCGTCGCGGTTTTCCACCTGCCGGGAAAGCTGGGAGAGCGCAATCACGGGGATGTTCAGATCCTTGGCCAAAGCCTTGAGACCCTGCGTGATTTCGCTCACCTCCTGCACGCGGCCTTCGCTCTTGCGATTGCTGGCGGTGACAAGCTGGAGATAGTCCACCACCAGCAGGTCCAGCCCCTGGGGCGAGCGGGCGAGCCGGCGCGCGCGCGCCGACAGGGCCGCCAGCGAGATGCCGCCGGTCTCGTCGAGATAAAGCGGCAGGCGCTCGAGTTCCTCGGCCGCCTCGCGCAAGCGGGAGAATTCGGCGGGCTTGATGTCGCCGCGTCGGAGCCGGTCCGAGGCGATGCCGGAGTAATCCGCCAGCAGACGGGTCGCGAGCTGTTCGGCCGACATTTCGAGCGAGAAGAAGCCGACGACGCCGCCGTCGACGGTTTTCATCTTGCCGTTCTCCTGCCGCTCGGCCCGAAAACGGCGCGCGGCGTTGAATGCGATGTTCATGGCGAGCGCGCTTTTGCCCATCGAGGGACGGCCCGCGAGAATGAGGAGGTTGGAGCGGTGCAGGCCGCCCAGCTTGCGATCGAGGTCGGTCAGGCCGGTGGGGATGCCCGAGATCCGGCCCTCCATCTTGTAGGCGGCCTCCGCCATCGCGATGGACTGGGCGGCCGCCTTGGGGAAGGTGATCCAGCCCTTGTCGATCTGGCCGGAGACGGCAAGGTCGTAGAGCTTTTTCTCGGCCTGCTCGATCTGGCGCTCCGGATCGATCTCGCTGCCTGGGTCGGCGGCGACCTCTGCGATCTCTCCGCCAAGACGGATCAGTTCGCGGCGCATCGCAAGATCGAGGATGATGTGGGCGTAGTCGAGGGCTGCAGCAGTGGAGGCCGCCCGCGTCAGCAGCTCGGCGAAATAGGCCGGCCCCCCGATCTCGCTCAGGCCGCCATCGCGCTCGAACTGATCGCGCAACGTGACCGCGTCGGCGAGCTTGCCCACCGCGAACGCCTTCTGCATCGCTGAAAAGAGGCGGCCATGGACCGGATCGTAAAAGTGCGACGGCGCCAGCAGCGCGCCCAGCCGGTTGAGCACCTCATTGTCGAACAGGATCGCGCCAAGCAGGGCCTGCTCGGCGTCGAGATTGTGCGGCGCGGGCGCTGGCCCTGCGGCCGGGGAAGGGAAGGATCCGTCTGCCATGGGCGCAGACTAGGAAGGGCTGAGTCGGCGCGCGAATCACGCCTGCGGATTCGCGCGGAACTTACGGAGAACGTGGCGCCGCCGCGCGCAGGGCGGCGTGCAGGGCGGCGATCTCGGCCCGCAGCGCCTTCACGTCTTCGGCCAGCGCGGCGTCGCGCCGGGCTTCCTCGTCCCGGGCGGTTTCGCTCTCGCGCTCGGCCTCGGCCTGCATGGCGTTGACCACGACGCCGATGAAAAGGTTCAGCGCCACGAAGGCCGAAATCAGGATGAACGGCACGAAGAAAATCCATGCCAAGGGGTATTCGGCCATCACCGGCCGCACCACTTCGCCCGACCAGCCGTCGAGCGTCATGAGCTGGAACAGGGTGAAGGCGGTTCGTCCCAGATCGCCGAACTGGGTGGGAAACTCGGCTGCAAACAGCTTGGTCGCCATCACCGCCGACACATAAACCACCAGCCCGAGCAGAAGCACGATCGAGCCCATTCCAGGCAAGGCGGCGATCATCGCCCCCACGACCCGTTTCAGGCTGGGCACGACCGTGATGAGCCGCAGCACCCGCAGAACACGCAGCGCCCGCAGCACCGACAGCGGCCCGCTCGCAGGCAGAAGCGCGATGGCGATGATGGTGAAATCAAAGACGTTCCAGCCATCCCGGAAAAAGCGCCCGCCCTGCACATAAAGGCGCGCGGCGAGTTCGATCACGAAAATGGCCAGCAGCGTGCGGTCAGCCGCCACAAGCAGCGGCCCGGCCGCGGCCATGGCGGCGGGAACGGTTTCCAGCCCGAGCGTGACTGCATTGAGCAGGATCAGCGCCGTGATCGCGGCTTCGGTTCGGGGGTTGGCCAGGAGGGCGGCAAGGCGGGCTTTCATCGCGGGGCTGTGTGCTTGCGCCAGCCGTGATGCGTCAAGGGCGGGCTTGGCCGCGGGCCCGGCTTCGGAGTAGCGATTGCGCGATGACGCACTCTGCCGCCCCGCTGCGCCGCTTTTATGCTGAGGTCGAGACCGCCCCCGCGGCGGGCGGCTTTGGCGTGCTTCTGGATCGTCGGCCGTTGCGCACGCCGGGAAAGGCTGCGCTCTGCCTTCCCACCTCGGCGCTTGCAGAGGCGGTCGCTGCCGAATGGGCGGGGCAGGGTGCAGAGATTGTTCCCGCCGCCATGCCGCTGACGCGGCTAGCCAATGTCTCCATCGATCGCACGCCGCACACGCGCGATGCGCTGATCGGGCAGGTGCGCGCCTATGGGGAAACAGACCTCTTGTGTTATCGCGCCGCGCGGCCCCACGGCCTTGTGGCGCGTCAGAGCCAGCTCTGGGATCCCCCGCTTGCCTGGGCCAGGAACGCGCTGGGGGCGGACCTCGTCGTCACAGATAGCGCGCTGGCGGTCGCCCAGGACGAGGCCAGCCTCGCCGCCCTAGAGGGTGTGGCGGCCGCAGCGGATGATTTTGCGCTCACTGCAATGGCTCATGGCGCGGGCCTGACCGGTTCTGCGGTGTTGGCGCTAGGGCTCGCGATGGGCGCGCTCGACGCCGAGACCGCCCACACCTGCGCGTTTCTGGAGGAGGCCTGGCAGATCGACGTCTGGGGCGCCGACGAGGAGGCCGTCCGGCGCGGCGATCTTCTGAGGGCCGAGATTGCAGCGCTCGCGCTGTGGATGCGCGCGCTTACCATTCGCTAACCCCAAACCGCGAATGATGCGTGAAAGCAGCCACGCGATTCCCTGTGCAGCGCCTGATCCGTGACACCCAGGTCCTGATTGTCGACGACACGCCGGCCATGCGGCTGATCGTGCAGACGATCCTGACCGCTGTAGGCTTTCCCAAGCCCATCCAGGCCAGCGATGGCGCCGAAGCGCTGGGCGTGATCATCGACAAGCGTATCGATCTCCTGATCACAGACCTCGCGATGGATCGGCTCGACGGGCTCGATCTGGTGCATGCAGTCCGCAAGCACCCCAAGCCGACGATCTCCGGGATGCCGATCGTGCTGCTGACAGGCCATGCCAGCATGGCGACCGTGAAGGCGGCCGCCGCCGCTGGCGTGGATCGTGTGCTCGCCAAGCCGGTGACGCCGGCGGCCCTGCTGGAGCATGTGGATGCCGCGCTCGCCAAGCGGGCCAAGGCTGGCGCCGGAGCGCTTGCCGCAGTGCGTCTGGCCTGAGATCAGAGCCATCGTTCGCGCCGCAGGCGCGCTTGCTTGTCATGCCCTTGTCGCACCCGTAAGACCGCCCGCAGCGCGCATCGCCTTTGCGCCATACGGGGGATCCCATGAAGGACGTGCTCGAAAAGCTGGAGATCAAACGCGCGCAGGCACGCCTCGGCGGCGGCCAGAAGCGGATCGACAGCCAGCACGCCAAAGGCAAGCTCACCGCCCGCGAGCGGATCGAAGCGCTGCTCGATGACGGCAGCTTTGAAGAATACGACATGTTCGTCGAGCATCGCTGCAGCGATTTCGGCATGGCGGACCAGCGCGTGCCGGGCGATGGCGTGATCACGGGGCACGGCACGATCAACGGCCGGCTCGTTTATGTTTTCTCCAAGGATTTCACGGTTTTCGGCGGCTCGCTGTCCATGGCGCATGCCTCCAAGATCGTGAAGGTCCAGCGCATGGCCGCGCGCAACGGCGCGCCGGTGATCGGCCTGTTCGACGCCGGCGGCGCGCGCATTCAGGAAGGCGTGGACAGCCTTGCAGGCTATGCCGACATCTTCGTGGAGAATGTGCTGTCTTCGGGCGTCATCCCGCAAATCAGCGTCATCATGGGCCCTTGCGCCGGCGGCGACGTCTATTCCCCGGCCATGACCGACTTCATCTTCATGGTGAAAGACACGAGCTACATGTTCGTGACCGGTCCCGATGTGGTGAAGACCGTGACGAACGAGTTGGTGACGGCCGAGGAACTTGGCGGCGCCAAGGTTCACACCGCCAAGTCTGGCGTCGCCGACGGCAGCTTTGAAGATGATATCGAAGCGCTGGCGCAGGTGCGCCGCCTGATCGATTTCCTCCCGGGCTCCAACCGCGACAAGCCGCCCGTCCGGCCGAGCCACGATGATCCCGAGCGGCTGGAGCCGAGCCTCGACAGCCTCATCCCCGATAATCCCAACACCCCCTACGACATGAAGGAGCTGATCGAGAAGGTCGTGGACGAGGGCGACTTCTTCGAGATCGGCAAGGATTTCGGCAAGAACATCCTGTGCGGCTTCGCCCGGATCGAGGGCCGGCCCGTGGGCGTGGTCGCCAACCAGCCCATGAGCCTTGCCGGCGTGCTCGACATCGACGCGAGCCGCAAGGCCGCCCGCTTCGTACGCTTTTGCGATTGCTTCGGACTGCCCATCGTGACGTTCGTGGACGTGCCGGGCTTCATGCCGGGCACCAAGCAGGAGTATGGCGCGCTCATCAAGCACGGCGCGAAGCTGCTCTTCGCCTATACCGAAGCGACCGTGCCGAAAGTGACCGTCATCACGCGCAAGGCCTATGGCGGGGCCTATGACGTGATGAGCTCGAAGCACCTCCGCGGCGACGTCAACTATGCCTGGCCCACCGCCGAAATCGCCGTGATGGGCGCCAAGGGCGCGGTGGAGATCATCTTCCGCGGCGATATCGGCGACGCCGACAAGATCGCCGCGCGCACCGCCGAATATCAGGAGCGCTTCGCCAACCCGTTCGTGGCCGCCTCGCGCGGCTATATCGACGAAGTGATCATGCCCCACTCCACCCGCCGCCGGGTGGCGAAAGCGCTGCGCACCCTGCGCAACAAGGTGCTGGAAAACCCCTGGAAGAAGCACGACAACATTCCGCTGTGAGGGCGGTAGGACACGCAACAGCCTTAGGTTGCGAAGCTATCGACTATCCCGAGCACATCGGTCTTCCTTGCCGCGTTACCTCATAAGTCATTTTTCAAATCAGGTTTCTGGATTGGTCAGGCCCTTAGAGGGCCATGGAGAAGTCTGTTGAGCTCGATTGAGCAGCTCGCGAAGTCGTCGGCCATTGAATGGATGTCGGAAAGGTGGAACACCCCGACTGCTTCAGCGAATAAACGTTGAAGTCCATCTTGGGCGGTGCATGGTTTACCGTGGAGCAGAGAATTTCGGCGGCGAACCAGATCTTGGAAGCGTAGTGCGAGAGGCATGATTTCAGACTGCAACGCATTGTCGTGAATAGAGGTGACGACGCTTATGAAAGCTGTGCCTATTTGTCCGGCTGTTAGCCCTCTGATTTTTTTGAGAAAGCCGGGCTGAAGGCGCTCGGCGCACCAGACAATATTCCACTCAAGAGTAGCAAATACATAGACTGCCCGGCCCAACGCATTGGAATAATCGTTGTCTAAAGTCATTCGGAGGCGAATATCATTCATTGCTGAGCCCTTCTCTCTAAAACTATGCACACTCCAACCGACGGCTCCGCCTTTTTTGTCAGCGGGAGGTAAGTCTGCGATGCAGTGAGGTGCGGTCAAGGCTCTGTCTTCAGATCGTCACGTCATGTGGTGTGTCTCTCACAGACCAGAGCTTTGCGGTCCTCGGCAGATCGTGGATCATCGGGGCCGACCGGTTATCAATGGGGGTCTGCTCGCGCGGCTATATCGACGAAGTGATCATGCCCCACTCCACCCGCCGCCGGGTGGCGAAAGCGCTGCGCACGCTAAGGAACAAGGTGCTGGAAAACCCCTGGAAGAAGCACGACAACATTCCGCTGTGAGGGCGGGGGGGGAAGACGACCGCCCCCTGAGCTTCCGATGATTACCCTTGCGTCTCCCCCCACCGGCAGGGGGAGTACGGGCGAAGGCCGGGTGGGGGGCGGCGGTTGCGTCCGCCTTGCCGAAACGAGCCCCCTTCGTCGGCTGCGCCGACACTTCCCCCGTAAGCGGGGGAAGACCACCCCCGCTGAGCTTCAGATGGTTGCCCTGACATCTCCCCCCGCCTGCGGGGGGAGTACGGCCGAAGGCCGGGGGGGGGGCGGCGACAAGCGCCTTCTCCGCCTCGCCGACTGGGCGATGTTTGACGGCAAGATCCGTCGCAAGCCAGTGCTGGCCCAACGTGGCCTGCCCCGCCGCTCACCGCGTCACCGCCCGCGCCGTTTGCGCTCTGCGGCGTCATAGGCCTCGCGTTCGTAGTTGCCCCTGGTTTTCGGCAGGCTCTCCGGGCGGGCCCAGGCGCTGGCCGCGGTGGCGAGCTTGAGCGCTTCGGCGGCGGTTTTCAGATCGCCGCTTTCCAGGGCTGCGCGCGCGCGCAGGAACGCCGCATGCGCCATCGTCTCCACCCCCGGAGGCCGGGCGGGGCCGGGCTTGTCGGCGCGGCGCCACTTCTCGCGGCGGGCGCGCTTGCGCAGGGTGGAGAGGGCCACGCCGTGGGTCCGCGCGCACCAGCCCGCGCTGCGCCCGGCGAGAAAGTCGGCGCGCACCTGCGCCCAGAGCTCTGGCGGTTTGCGTTCGGGCATGGCGACGTCCTTCCCCCGTTGGCGCAGGCAAATGGCGCCGAAC
Organism: Caulobacterales bacterium; assembly: GCA_044340025.1. Classification (GTDB taxonomy): domain Bacteria; phylum Pseudomonadota; class Alphaproteobacteria; order Caulobacterales; family Aquidulcibacteraceae; genus JBIIUJ01. The sequence goes on along the minus strand of JBIIUJ010000032.1, from coordinate 13,938 downwards.
TGGCGCTGTTTCGGCACTGTTTGGGCGCCGCTTCGCCCCCCTCCCGCGGCGGAACGAGAAAGCGCGCCCAGACACAGCGTGGCCGCGCGGCGGGGCCGGTCGGATAAGGGCGACGGCGCGCCCGGGAGAGACGCGGGACTGGGTGCGTCAGTCGCGCGGCACGGCGGCGACGGCTAGCGCGTCGGCGCGCTCGTTCATCGTGTCGCCGTTGTGCCCGCGCACCCAGCGCCAGTCGATCCGGTGAGGCGCGCAGGCCGCCTCCAGCCGGCGCCAGAGGTCTTCGTTCTTCACCGGCTTGTTGTCGGCGGTCTTCCAGCCGCGCGCTTTCCAGCCCTTGATCCAGCCGGTGATGCCGTTTTTCACATATTGGCTGTCGGTGTGGAGCGTCACCGCGCAGGGCCGTTTGAGGGCTTCCAGCGCCGCGATCGCCGCCATCAGCTCCATGCGGTTATTGGTGGTCTGGGGCTCGCCGCCGGAGAGTTCCTTCTCGATCCCGCCAGCCCGCAGAATGGCGCCCCAGCCGCCGGGGCCGGGATTGCCCTTGCAGGCGCCGTCCGTCCAGATCTCGACCTTATCCGCCATAGGCCGCGATGCTCCCGGCGCGGCGGTGGAACGCAAGGCGGGCGGCATAGTCGCGCGGATCCTTCTTGCGCACGAGCGCGCCTTCGGGCGTGGCGTCCCAGTCGATCAGCCGGGTGAGGAAGAAGCGCAGCGCTGCGCCCCGCGCCAGCAGCGGCAGGGCGGCGCGTTCCGCTGGCTCCAGCGCCCGCACGCTCTCATAGCCAGAAATCAGCGCACGCCCCTTCACCAGATCGAACTCGCGATGATTGGCCTCGAAGCACCAGGCGTTGAGCATGACCGCGAGATCGTAGGCGAGCGCATCAGTGCAGGCGAAATAGAAATCGATCAGGCCCGTGACCGCGTCGCCCAGAAACAGCACATTGTCCGGGAAGAGGTCTTCGTGGATCACCCCGGTCGGCAGATCGCCTGGCAGCATCGCCAGATCGGCGAGATCGCCGGCGACGGCGGCGGCAAGCCCCGGCTCCAGCGCTTCGGCGGCGGCCTCGCGCCCGGCGAACAGACCCGCCCACGCGGCGCGGCCAAGCGCGTTGGGCCGTGAAAGCGGGCTGGCGCGCAGCGCGGCATGCATCCGGGCAAGCGCCGCCCCTGCCGCCCGGCATTGGGCCGCATTGGGCCGCTTGGCCGAGACCCCTTGCAGAAAGCTGATCACCGCGCAGGGCTTTGTTTCGCGCACGACCTGGATCACCGATCCGTCGCGGGCGTGGATCGGGCGCGGGCAGGGCAGGCCAGCCTCCGCCAGCGTCTCCATCACGCCCATGAAAAACGGCAGGTCTGTACGCGCGACCCGCTTCTCATAAATCGTCAGGATGAAGCGGCCACGCTCTGTTTCCAGAAGAAAGTTCGAGTTCTCGACGCCTTCGGCGATGCCCTTGAACGCCATCGGGCGGCCAAGATCATAGCGCGCCAGCAGCGTGGCCAGTTCCTCATCGGAAAGGTCGGTATAGACCGCCATCGCCTCAGACGATCTCGCCTGCCGTGGCGATCGCCTCGCCAGCCAGATAGAGCGAGCCCGTGATCAGCACTCGCGGCGCCGGGCCGTCGCGGCGCAAGAGCAGGTCGAGGGCGTCCTCAAGGCTGGCGGCGGTCTCGGCCCGAAGCCCATGAGAGAGCGCCTCCGCCGCCAGCGCCTCGGGCGCAACAAAGGCGCGCGCGGTCTGCAACGGAATCGCCGCGACCCGGTCGGGCAGGCCGCGATACGCCGCAAAGAAGCCGGAACGGTCCTTGCTCTCCAGCATGCCGACAATCAGGCGCAGCGGTGCGGGCGCGCGCGTGGCGAGCGTGCGCAGGGTCTCGACCTGGGCGCGGGCGCCGTGCGGATTGTGGCCGCCGTCCACCCAGAGCTCGGCGCCGCGCGCGGCCGCCTTCGCCGCCAGAGGCCCCTCGGTGAGGCGCTGAAAGCGGCCCGGCCAGCGCGCGCCGGCAAGTCCGCGCGCCAGCGCGTCGTGATCGATCCGCGGATCGCCCAGCGCCACGGCGGCCATGACGGCTGCGCCTGCATTCTCGATCTGATGCGGGCCGATCAGGCCGGGCGGCGGCAGATCGAACAGGCGATCCTCGGTCTGGATGATGAGGCGCCCGTTCTGGAGATAGACGTCCCATTCCTCGCCGCAGCGTTGCAGCCGCACGCCCTGGCGGCGGGCTTCCGCCTCGATCACGCCCAGCGCATCGGCATGCTGGCGCGCGATCACGCCGGGCGCGCCGGGCTTCAGGATGCCGGCCTTTTCCCCGGCGATCCTGGCCACCGTGTCGCCGAGGAAATCCATGTGGTCCATGTCGACCGGCGTGATGATGCTTAGCGCCGGACTCGCGATCACATTGGTGGCGTCGTAGCGCCCGCCGAGCCCCACCTCGATCAGGCAGAGATCGGCGCCAACCTGGCTGAAGGCGTGAAAGGCTGCTGCGGTAGTGGCCTCGAAGAACGTCAGCGGCTCGCCCGCATTGGCTGCCTCCACCACGCCCAGCACTTCGGCCAGCATCCCGTCATCGATCAGCCGGCCTGCCAGGCGAATGCGCTCGTTGAACCGGACAAGATGGGGCGAGGTATAGACATGCACCCGCAGGCCGGCGGCTTCCGCGATCGAGCGCAGGAAGGCGATGGTCGAGCCTTTCCCGTTCGTGCCCGCAACATGCACGATCGGCGGCAGCCGGTCCTGGGGCCGATCCAGCGCCTCCAGCACCCGCTCGACCCGGCCGAGGCTGAGATCGATCAGTTTGGGATGGAGCGCCGCCAGCCGCTCCAGCGCAGCCGCCGCCGCCACAGAAGCGCTCATCCGGCGGCCTGCGGGCTCAGCAAGCCAAGGAGGCGGGCGAGCGTCTCCTTCAGCTGGCGGCGATCGACCACGAGATCAACCATGCCCTTGTCGCGCAGATACTCGCTGCGCTGAAAGCCTTCGGGCAGCTTCTGGCGGATGGTCTGCTCGATCACGCGGGGGCCGGCAAAGCCGATAAGCGCACCTGGCTCGGCCAGATGCACGTCGCCCAGCATGGCGTAGCTCGCCGTCACGCCGCCGGTGGTCGGGTCGGTCAGCACGACGAGATAGGGCAGGCCCGCCGCCTTCAGATCCTGGATGGCGAGCGTGGTCCGCGGCATCTGCATCAGCGAGAGGATCCCCTCCTGCATCCGCGCGCCGCCGGCCGCGGTGAAGCAGACCAGACCGCAGCGCCGCTTCACAGCTTCCGCCGCCGCAGCGATAAACGCCTCGCCCGCCGCCATGCCCAGCGAGCCGCCCATGAAATCAAAGTCCTGCACGATCACCACGGCGGGCGGCCCGCCGATCCGGCCTGCGGCGATCGCCATCGTGTCTTCCCGGCCCACTTTGGCGCGCGAGGCCTTCAGACGATCCGCATAGCGCTTGTCGTCCTTGAACTTGAGCGGGTCTTCGGCCACCGCCGGGGCTGCAATGGGTTCCCATTGCTCGCCATCGAACAGGGCGCGAAACCGGGCTTCAGGTCCGATCCGCATGTGGCGCCCGGAGGGCGTCACCCATTGGCTTGCCTCAAGATCGGGCCGATACAGCATGTCGCCAGTGTCGGGATCCTTCAGCCAGAGATTATCCGGCGTCTCGGCCTTCTTCTGGCCCAGCGCCTTGACGCCCGGGCGGGTGAGCCGGGAGAGCCAGCTCATGGGGCGGCCCCCTTTGCGCCATGGGCGGCGGCCGCCAGCGTGCGGGTCAGGGCGAGGGCGGCCTCGGCCGGATCTGTTCCTGCGTCATGGGCGCTGGCCATCGCCTCCACGATGGCGGAACCCACCACGACGGCGTCTGCGGCGGCGGCTGTCGCGGCGGCCGCTTCGGCGGACTTGATCCCGAAGCCCACCGCGATGGGAAGGCTCGTGGCCGCCTTCAAGCGCGCAACAGCGGCCGCCACCGGGCCGACATCGATCGCCTTGTCGCCCGTTACCCCGGCGACCGAGACATAATAGACAAAGCCGCTCACCCCATCGAGCACGGCCGGCAACCGCTTCTCGTCGGTCGTCGGCGTGGCGAGCCGGATCAGGGCAAGCTCGTGGGCGGCGAAGGCGGCGCGCAGTCCGTCGTCTTCTTCCGGCGGCACATCGACCACGATGGCCCCGTCCACGCCCGCAGCGGCGGCGCGGGCGGCGAAAGCCTCCAGCCCCATCGTCTCGATCGGATTGAGATACCCCATGAGAATCAGAGGCGTTTCGGCATCCTTTGCGCGGAAGTCAGCCGCCAGGGCCAGCGTGCCCGCCAGCGTCATGCGCGAGGCGAGGGCGCGCAAGCCCGCCTTCTGGATCGCCGGGCCGTCCGCCATCGGGTCGGAGAAGGGAAAGCCCAGCTCGATCACATCGGCGCCGGCGGCGGGCAGCCCCTCCAGAACGCGCGCAGTCGCGCCCGCATCGGGGTCTCCGGCCATCACATAAGCCACAAAGCCGGGGCGGCCTTGTTCGGCCAGGCGCGCGAAGCGCTGGGTGAGGCGATGCACTGTCATGGGTCAGATCTTGGCGCCGAGCGCGTCAGCGATCGTGAAGATGTCCTTGTCGCCGCGACCGCACAGATTCATCAGCACGATGCCATCCTTGCCAAGGTCGCGCGCGATCTCGCCCACCCGGGCAAGCGCGTGGGAGGGCTCCAGCGCGGGCAGGATGCCCTCGAGCCGGGCGCAGAGCTGAAACGCCTCCAGCGCCTCCTGATCGGTCGCGGAAAGATAGGTCGCGCGGCCCGCATCCTTCAAGAACGCATGCTCCGGCCCGACGCCGGGGTAATCCAGGCCCGCCGAGATGGAGTGCGCATCGATGATCTGGCCGTCGTCGTCCTGCAGCAGATAGGTGCGGTTGCCGTGCAGCACGCCCGGCCGCCCGCCTGTGAGCGCGGCGGCATGTAGCCCGGTCTCGACGCCATGGCCGGCGGCCTCCACGCCATACAGTTTCACGCTTTCGTCTTCGAGGAAGGGGTGGAACAGGCCGATGGCGTTCGAGCCGCCGCCCACGCACGCCACAAGCGCATCAGGCAGCCGGCCTTCACGCTCCAGCATCTGGGCGCGCGCTTCGCGGCCGATCACGCTCTGGAAATCGCGCACCATGGCGGGATAGGGGTGGGGGCCTGCCACCGTGCCGATGATGTAGAAGGTGCTCTCCGGGTTCGAGACCCAGTCGCGCAGCGCATCGTTCATTGCATCTTTCAGCGTGCCGGTGCCGGAGGTGACGGGTCGCACCTCCGCGCCGAGAAGGCGCATCCGGAAGACATTCGGCTTTTGCCGCTCCACGTCGGTGGCGCCCATATAGACGATGCAGGGCAGGCCGAAGCGGGCGCACACCGTCGCGGTCGCCACGCCATGCTGGCCTGCGCCCGTCTCGGCGATGATGCGGGTCTTGCCCATCTGCATGGCGAGGAAGATCTGCCCCATGCAATTGTTGATCTTGTGGGCGCCGGTGTGATTCAGCTCGTCGCGCTTGAAATAGATTTTGGCGCCGCCGAAATGCTCGGTCAGCCGCTCCGCGAAATACAGCGGCGAGGGCCGCCCGACATAATCGCGCAGGAAGGCGTCCAGGCGCGGCTGAAACAGCGGATCGCGCTGGGCCGCCGCATAGGCCTCTTCCAGCGCGAGGATGTTGGGCATCAGCGTCTCTGCGACGAAACGGCCGCCATAATCTCCAAACCGGCCGCGGGCGTCGGGCATGGCGGAATAGGCGTTCAGTGCGTGCGCGGCGCGGGCGTCCATGCAGGTCCTCGATCCAGTGACGATGCGCTGGTTTAAGGCGCGCGCCCGCCCGGCGCCAGTCTCATCAGCGGTTTGCTCGCGATGCGCGCGCCCGGTTGGGGCCCTCAGCCCTTGTGTTTGAGAAGGTCGCGAATTTCGGCCAGCAGCTGCTGGTCCATCGTGGGCCCGGGATCGGCCGGGGCGGGGGCCGGCGCGCGGATCCGGTTGATCGCCTTGACGAGCAAGAAGACCACGAAGGCGATGATGACGAAAGTGATGACCGAATTGAGGAAACTGCCCCACTGGATCGCCACCTCGGCGATCTCGCCGTCGGCAGGCTTCAGAACGGTCTTGATCGCGCTGAAATCAACCCCGCCGATCGCCAGCCCGATGGGCGGCATGATCACCTTGTTGACCAGTTCGTCGACGATCTTGCCGAATGCGCCGCCAATGATGACGCCGACCGCCAGATCCACCACATTGCCGCGGGCGATGAAGTCCCGGAATTCCTGCGCGACAGACATCGGCGTTCTCCCGTGATCGCAGGCGCGATCGAGCCCAGACGGTTTGGCGCAACCGAGCCGCCCGTCAAGCCGGCGCTAACGGCTCTAGCTGTCGCCGGGGTCGCGACCGCCGTTCAGGCGCGCGCGCAATTCCTTGCCGGCCTTGAAGAACGGCACGCGCTTGTCCTTCACGGGCACGCTGTCGCCGGTGCGCGGGTTGCGGCCCAGCCGGGCGCCGCGCTCGCGCACGGAGAAGGCGCCAAAGCCGCGCAATTCGACCCGATCGCCACGGGCGAGCGCGCCTGCGATTTCGTCGAGCACGACATCGACGATGCGTTCCACGTCGCGGTGCAGCAGGTGCGGGTGGGCCTCGGCGAGACGCGTGACCAGTTCAGAACGCAGCATCCAAGCCCCCCGGCAGTCGTCAGAAACCTAAACGCGCCGTAAGGCGGTGCGCAAGCCCTTCGTTTCACATGAAAAAAGGGCCGGCATGGCTGCCGGCCCTTTCCTGGCGTCCATATCCATCGGGTGGATGGAAGATCAGCCCTTGTTGTTCTTCTCGCGCAGCGCCGCGCCGAGAATATCGCCAAGCGATGCTCCGGAGTCCGACGAGCCGAACTGAGCGATCGCGGTCTTTTCGTCAGCGAGTTCCAGCGCCTTGACCGAGACGGTGACCCGGCGGGTCGCCTTGTCGATGCCGATCACCTGGGCGTCCACACGGTCGCCCACCGCAAAGCGCTCGGGGCGCTGTTCCGACCGGTCGCGCGACAGATCCGACTTGCGGATGAAGGTGCGCAGCATGTTGTCCGGCCCGAACGAGACTTCGATGCCGCCCGAGACCACTTCGGTGACCGTGCAGGTGACGGTCTGGCCGCGCTTGACGGTCTCTTCGCCGTCGAAAGGATCAGCCGAGAGCTGCTTGATGCCGAGCGAGATGCGCTCTTTCTCGACATCCACGTCCAGCACCTTGGCTTCCAGCTCGTCGCCGCGCTTGTAGCGGCGGATGGCCTCCTCGCCCGACATGTTCCAGTCGATGTCGGAAAGGTGGACCATGCCGTCCAGATCGTCGGCGACGCCGATGAACAGGCCGAATTCGGTGATGTTCTTGATCTCGCCCTTGACGCTCGAGCCGATCGGGTTGGCGGCGAGGAAGGCGTCCCAGGGATTGGCCTGAGCCTGCTTCATGCCGAGCGAGATGCGGCGCTTCTCGCCGTCGACGTCGATCACGAGCACGTCCACGTCCTGGCCTGGCGTGACGATCTTGGAGGGGTGGAGGTTCTTCTTGGTCCAGCTCATTTCAGAGACGTGGACCAGACCCTCGACGCCAGCCTCGAGCTCCACGAAGGCGCCGTAATCGGTGATGTTGGTGATCTTGCCGGAGTATTTCGCCCCGACCGGATATTTCGCATCCGCGCCGTCCCACGGATCCGACATCAGTTGCTTCATGCCGAGGCTGATGCGCTGGGTGTCGGGGTTGATCTTGACGATCTGGACGCGAACCGTGTCGCCGACGTTCACCACCTGGCTGGGATGGGACACGCGCTTCCAGCTCATGTCGGTCACGTGCAGAAGGCCGTCGATGCCGCCCAGATCCACGAAGGCGCCGTAGTCGGTGATGTTCTTGACCACGCCCTCGCGGATCTCGCCTTCGGCGAGCTGGGCCACGATCTCGGTGCGGGCCTCGGCGCGATCCTGCTCCAGCACGGAGCGGCGCGACACCACGATGTTGCCGCGCGGGCGGTCCATCTTCAGGATCGAGAAGGGCTGGGTGATGCCCATCAGCGGCCCGACGTCGCGCACGGGGCGGATGTCGACCTGGCTGCCGGGCAGGAAGGCGTTGGCGCCGCCGAGGTCGACGGTGAAGCCGCCCTTCACGCGGCCCACGATGGCGCCCATCACGGTCTCGCCGGCGGCGAAATTCTTCTCAAGGCGCGTCCAGGCTTCTTCGCGGCGCGCCTTCTCGCGGCTGACGACGGCTTCGCCGAGCGCATTCTCGATCCGGTCGAGATAGACTTCGACGGTGTCGCCCACCTTCAGGCCTTCGGCTTCCAGGCCGAACTCGCGGCCCGGAATGCGCCCTTCGGTCTTCAGGCCGATATCGACGACAACGACATCGTTTTCGAGGCTCACGATGGTGGCGGCGATGACGCGGCCTTCAACGAGGCCGGCTTCGCCAAAGCTCATGTCGAGCATGGCGGCAAAATCATCGCGGCTGGGGTTCAGGACCTGGGTGGTCATGCGGGTGACAGTCTCCAAAAGTCGTTACGGGCCGGCCGGTTGGTTCCGGCGGTCTTGCCGCGGGATTGCGGCCAAGGGCGTCGATCCGTGTCGAGGGGGGAGGGCGGGCGCACCGCAATTGCGGGAACGCCAAACGCGACCGGGCGCTAACGCCCTGCGGCGCGCGCGCGGTCGATGATCGCGCAAGCCTCCGCGACGGCCGCCTCTATAGGCATTTGCGTGGTGTCGAGCAAGATTGCGTCCGCCGCCATCGCCAGCGGCGCGTCGGCGCGCCCGCTGTCGCGCGCGTCGCGGGCCTCGATCTGTTCGATCATCGCCGCCGGCGGCACGTCCTCCCCGCGGCTCAACAGTTCGGCGCGCCGCCGTCTGGCGCGCTCGGCCACGCTTGCTGTGACAAAAAGCTTCACGTCAGCCTGCGGGGCGATCACGGTCGCGATGTCGCGCCCATCCAAAACGGCGCCTCCGGGATGGCTCGCAAACGCGCGTTGATAGGCCAGAAGGGCTGCACGCACCCCTGGATGCGCGGCTACGACGGACGCTGCGGCCCCAACATCGGCGCCGCGCAGGGCGGGATCGTCCAGACGGCCGGGATCAAGCGCCCGAGCCGCAGCCTCAGCACGGCCCGGATCGGCGGGGTCCGCCCCGGCCCGCAACACCGCATGCGCGACGGCGCGATAAAGCAGCCCCGTGTCCAGGACTGGCAGGCCGTAGCGTTCGCCCAGCCGGCGCGCGATTGTCCCTTTGCCGGAAGCGGTCGGTCCGTCGATGGCGATCAGCATGGCGTCCCTGTCGGTCAGGCGCTGCATGGCGTCAAGGTTGCGGGACTGACTTCCCAATCCCGTCGGCAGCGCCTATCCCAGCCGGCATGGATGTCCTCTCCCTCGAACCCTTTCGTGCGCCGGCGCGCGGCATCGTCTCGGTTCCCGGCTCGAAGAGCATCAACAATCGCGCGCTGCTTCTGGCTGCGCTCGGCGACGGGCCAAGCACGCTGACGGGCGCGCTCGACAGCGACGATACGCGCATCTTCGCCGCCTGCCTTCAGGCGCTGGGGTTCCAGGTCGAGCACGACCGGGCGGCGGCGACCTTTGCTGTGGAAGGCTGCAGCGGCGTGCTTCCCGCCGTTCCCGGCGGGGCGGCGGAACTCTTTGTCGGCAACGCCGGAACGGCGGCCAGGTTCCTGCTGGCGCTAGCCGGGCTTGGCCGAGCGCCGGTTCGCTTTGACGGCGTCGCCGCGATGCGCAAACGGCCGATGGGCGATCTGCTCGAACTGCTCGCCGCCCAAGGCGCGCGCATCGAGGCCGAAGGTTCGCCTGGATGTCTGCCGCTGACGCTGACAGGGGGCGGTCTGCCCGGAGGGGCGCTCAGCCTCGATCCCAGCCGGTCGAGCCAGCAGGTGAGCGCCGCGCTGATGGTTGCGCCCTTCGCTGCTGCCGACACGGCGCTCACCCTGACCGGCGAGATCGTGTCGGAGCCCTATATCGCCATGACGATCGCGATGATGGCGGACTGGGGAGTCGCGGTGGAGAGGCCCGAGCCGGACAGACTGATCGTGCCCGCCGGACAGCGCTATCGGGCCAAGCCCGCCTATGCGGTGGAGCCGGACGCCTCCAGCGCATCCTATTTCTTCGCTGCGGCCGCCGTGACTGGCGGTCGGGTGACGGTGCCCGGGCTATCGCGCGCCAGCCTGCAGGGCGACGCGCTGTTCGTCGATGCGTTGGCCGCCATGGGCGCGACTGTCATCGAGGGGCCCGAGGGCCTCACGGTGGAAGGGCCTGCCCAGCTTTCGGGCGCGACGCTCGACATGAACGCCATTTCCGACACCGCGCCCACGCTCGCCGCCATTGCGCCTTACGCCTCCGGACCAGTGACCATCACCGGGGTGGAGCACATGCGCTGGAAGGAAACAGACAGGGTCGCCGCCATGGCGAGGGAGCTTGCCCGCATGGGCGCGGACGTTGAGGAGCGCCGCGACGGCCTCGTGATCCGCCCCTCGGCTCTGGAGCGGGCGCGCGTGGGGACGTATGACGACCACCGCATGGCGATGGCGCTGGCGGTGGCGGGGCTGGCTGGGCCTGGCGTCGAGATCGAGGATCCTGGCTGCACGTCCAAGACCTTTCCAACCTTCTTCGCCGCACTGGCCGATCTTCGCGCCCAGTCTGGCGGGTAAGGCTTGCGGGCCCTGCGCGGGCCTTTTGACAAGCGCCCCGGCCCATGGCATGGCCCGCGACCTTCCCCGACCCCTAGAGGTTTACCCGTGCCGAAAGTCGATCTGGGCGACAAACAGTCCTGCCCATCCTGTGGCGCCAAATTCTACGACCTGCGCAAGCGTCCGGCCCAGTGCCCGAAGTGCGGCTTCGTCTTCGATCCCGATGACGAAGCGCTGCGTCTGAAGCGCGCCAAGGCCCGCATCGCCACCTATCAGCCCGCCCTCGACGACGAGGAGGATGAAGAGGCGCTGGAGGCCAAGGCCAAGACCGCCGACGCCGATGAGGACGTCGAGGAGGAGGTGGAAGTCACCCCCGAACTTGACGCCGCAGTGGACGAGCCAGTCGTCCTGGCCGACGACGAGGAAAGCGAGGAGGTCGCCCCCGCCGCCAGCGAGGATCTGTCGGAGGGCTTCTCCGAAGGCGATCTGGAAGATGTGGAAGCCGAGGGCGACGATGTGCCCTTCATCGAGGATGATGAAGACTTCCCCGACGATGATCTGGGCGAGCTGCCTGGCGATGATGACGAGGGCGACGGGCGCTAGTGTTTTTTCCTGTCGCGGCGGCTTGATCGGGTCGGGAGCGGGGTCTATACGCCCGCCTCCGGTCCGAACAGGCCGAACCCATCCCAACCCCGTGGGGCCATAGCTCAGTTGGGAGAGCGCTTGAATGGCATTCAAGAGGTCAGGGGTTCGACTCCCCTTGGCTCCACCATCGGGTCTGATGTGAAACGAAAAAGGGCCGCTCCTCGGAGCGGCCCTTTGCGTTTCGGCGCAGACGCCGGCTTACCGCAGCGTCTCGACCATCGCGTCTGGCGCAGCGGGCGCGGCGGCGGGAAACATGGTCGCCCAGGGCGCGTCGCGGGCTGCAAGCTCGATCGTCTCACCAAAGCCGTTGAAGCGCGTCTGCATCGCCACGCCATAGGCGCCGAGCATCCCGATCTCGACATAATCGCCTTCGCACACGTCGGCCGGCAGGAGGAAGGGTCCGGGCATCCTGTCGATCGAATCGCAGGTCGGTCCATAGAAGCTGAACTCGGTCGCCCGGCCGCGCACCTCGCCCTCCGGTCGCAACAGCCGGACGGGGAAGGGCCACTTCACATGGGTGGCGTCGAACAGGTTCCCGTAGGACCCGTCGTTCAGATACAATTGATCGCCCTTGCGCAGCTCGACACGCGCGATGATCGATCCAGCTTCGGAGGCGAGCGCCCGGCCCGGCTCGCACCACAGGCGGCAATTCTGCGCGACTGGCATCTTCTCGAAGGTGCGGGCGATCTCATCGACGAATTCGCTCATCGGCGGCGGCGTCATGCCCGGATACATCGACGGGAAGCCCCCGCCGACGTCCACCACGTCCACGATAACCCCGGCCTTCCGGATCAGCTGGGCCGCTTGCATCATCGCAGCGCGATAAGCGGCCGGGCGCATGCACTGGCTGCCGACATGGAAGCAGACGCCGAGGTTTTCCTCCGTGGCCGCGCGCGCTTCGCGCAGAAGCGTGACGGCTTCAGAGCCCGCGACCCCGAACTTCGCTTCCAGCGGCAGGCTTGCCGCATCGTTGGAGACCGACAACCGCACCATCAGCGTCAGGTCTTTCGCGCCGTCCGTCTCGTCGAGAATCTTGTCGAGTTCGTCGAGGGAATCGAGCGCGAAGATGCGCACGCCAAACTCGCGGTAGGCGACGCGAATCGCGCGCCGGCTCTTGACCGGGTGCATGAACGCGATCGTCGCCTCCGGGCAGCGTTCGGCCACGAGGCGCACTTCGTTTTCCGAGGCCGCATCAAACAGGCGAACGCCCGCGCCATAAAGCGCGTCGATCAGCCAGGGGCTGGGGTTGGCCTTGACGGCGTACAGCACGTCGCCCGGAAAATGCTCCAGAAACCAGCGTGCGGCGGCATGCGCCCGATGCGGGCGCGCAACGGCCACAGGCGCATCCGGGCGCAGGGCGCGCACGGCGTCCAACGTCGTCTCAAAGGAGTCCATCACGGCTCCCCCCTCTCAAACTCTCCCTTGCGGGAGATATGAAACCCAGGCCGGCGTTAGTCGGACATGCCTAATGTCAGGTCCGCCCTTGGGAGCTTACGCCGGGGGAGCCGCTTTGCCCACTCATCGGGCGTTGCGCGCTCTCCCGTGTGGCCTGGGCCGAGGGGGCGTTAGTGGACGCTGTTTCCAGGTCCGCCGGTGCGGGGGCATATGGGGATGACGCGGCCGGCTGTAAAGAACTTTTTTGTGACAGGGCTGTCGCGTCGCCGCGTTAAGGCAAGCCCGCTACAGGCAATTGGAAACAACGGGGCCAATCGCGATGGGAAGAGTTTGGGCTGCGGCCCTCGCCACGGCCGGCGCGCTGGCCGCCGGCGCCGGGCAAGCGGCGGAATCCTCCACGCTGCCAGACTGGCTCAGCCTCAGCCTGGAAAGCCGCATCCGCTATGAAACGCTGGAGGGCCAGTTTCGGGCTGGCGGCTCGGGCGGGGACCAGATCCTGAGCCTGCGCACGCTGCTGGCGGCTGAGGCGGACGCTGGTCCCGTCGTCTTCGGCGTCGAGCTTCAGGATTCGCGCTCCTACCTTGCCGACGCAGGTACGCCGCTGGGCGTCACGTTCGCCAATCCGCTCGACATTCTTCAGGCCTATGTCCGGCTCGACGCGCCCAAGCTGCCGTCAGCCCGCCTGAGCGAGGTGACCGTCGGTCGCTTCATTCTGAATTACGGCAGCCGCCGCATCGTGGAGCGCACCGATTACGCCAACGTGCAGGGCGGCTTCACGGGCGCCTACTGGCGCACGGTCTGGCCCGCGGGCCACGAGTTGCACGCGCATTACTCAAGCCCCGTCGTGCGGTTCCCCAACGACCGTGCCAGCATCGCTGACAACCGGCTGTCCGGCGATCAATCGGAATACGCCAAGCGCTTCTGGGGCGTGCATTATCGTCGCGCGAATGGCTTCGCCGGCGGATGGGCCGAGATCTTTGTCTATGGCCAGCAGGAGGAAGACGCCCCCGGCGAGCCGAGCTTCAACCGCGACATCATCTGGCCAGGCTTGCGTCTCTTTCGCGATGGGGCGCCCGGCCGGATCGAGTGGGATCTGGAAGTAACCCACCGGGCCGGCACGCTCCGGGCCACGCTGGCCGACGCCGACCGCACCGACCTCGACGTGAACGCGACGGGCGTGCACGCCTCGTTCGGCTACATGCTGAAAGGCCCCACGCGCCTGCGCCTGAGGGCCGAAATCGACTATTTCACGGGCGACGCCGAACCGCTTGA
>JBIIUJ010000224.1:0-2938 GCA_044340025.1 Caulobacterales bacterium | reverse complement strand
TTGGTGCAGATTCCCGAATTTTATCGAAATATTCTTCGGCCGCCTTAAGCGTAGAAAACTTTCGACCGCTCTTTGTGCTCACTTCCTTGGCCATGGTCACCTCATTGATTAAGGGTCACGATCTGGTACATTGAAAACAATTGGCAAAAGCGGGTGAAAAGCTTCCCGCATAGAACAGTCCTTTGATACGCGGGCCAAGCTTTCTCGGATCGACACCCCGACGTCACGCCAAGCCCCTTGCCCGGAGACATGGGCAATCACACGCAAAGAGTCACGGCCCCCTCACATCTTCTTCTTGAGGGGGATCAGGTCGGGGAAGACCGGCTCGCGCTTCTGCTGCTTGGCGACGAAGGCTTCGCCCATGTGGGCGGTCGCCCACATGCCGGTCTGCCAGGTGGCGATATAGTCGAGACTGTCGCGGATCGAATGATCGCGCGCGTAATTGATCATGACCTTGGAGCCCGTCACGGCCAGCGGCGCCTTGGAGGCGATTTCGCGCGCGGTTTCCATCACATGCGCCAGCAGCGCCTCGTGGGTGGGAAACACTTCGTTGACGAGGCCGATCTCTTTGGCGCGCTGGGCCGGCAGGCGCCGGCCGGTATAGGCCAGCTCGCGCACCCAGCCCTCGGGGATCAGCTTGCACAGCCGCGGGAAGGTGCCGACATCGGCCGTCATGCCGATGTTGATCTCCTGGATGCAGAAGAACGCATCCTCGGTGGCGTAGCGGATGTCGCAGGCGGAGATCATGTCCACAGCGCCGCCGATCACCCCGCCCTGGCACGCGACGAGCACCGGCATGCGCGCCTGATCCAGCACGCTGAACGTGTCCTGGAGGTGATGGACATGGTGGCGGAACGCCTCGTTGCGCGTTTCGCGGTCGGCGGAGGCGTTCACCGTCACCCCCTCGCCATCGGTGAAGACCGACAATTCCATCCCGGCGCAGAAGTGCTTGCCGGTGGAGGAGATGACGATGCAGCGCGCGCGGGCATTGTCGTTGATGTCGCGCACGATCTCGGGCAGCTCGTTCCAGAACGCGCGCGTCATCGAGTTCATCGCCTCGGGGCGCTTGAGCTGGATGTGGGCGACATTGTCTTCGATGGAGACGGCGAAGCACTCATAGGTGCGAAGAGCGGTCATATCGTTCATGGGCGGCTCCCTGTCGGTTCTGGCGCGCGACTTGGCGGGCGCGCTTGTGCTTGGATGAACTTATGACACGCCCCGACGCTCAGGACAGCATCCCACCGCCGCTTTTTCTGGGGCAGGTGGCTTTCCTCGACGTGGAGGCGAGCGCCTGGCCGGCCGAAGGCGGGGTCGCGATCGAGGTCGGCGTCGCGCTGGATGACGCGCCCGTGCAAAGCTGGCTGATCCGGCCGCATGCGGCGCTGGGCCCATTGGCCTGGAGCGCGAAGGCGCAGGCCATTCACGGCATAGCCGCAGCCACGCTGGCGACGGAAGGCGCGGCCGCAGAAGTCGTCTGCGCCGCCCTCAACACCCTTCTGGAAGGTCGCGCCGTCTTCTCCGACAATCCGTCGTTCGATGCAGCCTGGCTCGGCCCGGTGTTTCGCGCCGCCCGCGTCGCGCCGCAGTTCAGCCTGCGCCCGGCGGCGCTGGCCTGGGAGGCGTTTGATTGCGCGAGCGATCTCACGCTGCTCTGGGAGGAGGCGAGCCGGCGCGTGCCGCAGGCTCACCGCGCCGGTCCCGACGCGGAACGCCTGTGCACGGTGTGGCGGCTGGCTCAGGCGCGCTGGAAGGCCGCCCCCTGCCGATGGTCGCCTTAACCAATCCTTGACCCTGCCCGCGCCATGCAAGGGACACGGCGAGTTGGATCGCCAGGGGACTTCCATGCGCGCCCTTTTGTTCGCCGCCGCCTGCTTTCTCGCCGCAGCCCCTGCGAGCGCTCAGAGCCTCGCGCTGCGCGTGGGGGAAGCGCGCGCCGTCAGCCTGCCTGGCTGGGCCACCGGCATCGTGGTCGGCAGCCCCGCGATCATCGAAGTGGCCGTCCACGACAACCAGACGATCCTCGTCACCGGCAAGTCACAGGGCGTCTCCTCGCTTCTGGCGATCGACAGCAGCGGCCAGACGCTGGTTCTTTCCGATATCCAGGTCATTCACGGCAATGACGCAGGTCAGGTGACGGTCAGCGCCGCACGCCGTCAGCAGACATTCGCCTGCATGCCGCGCTGCGAGCCGACTGTAGCCATCGGAGACACGCCGGACTTCACCTCCGCGGCCGCCGCCAGCATCAACCAGCGCCTCTCCGGCGGGCGGCCCTAACCGCCTGTCAGCGTCCAGCCGGCGCCCACGCCGGCCGGCCCTTCGGCGCGCACTGCGCCGCGCCGTTCCAGCGCTATCATGTGGGCGAGCACGGAATGGCAGGCCGCCGGGTGAAGGCCGGGGTTCACATCGGCATAGAGGATGCGCACCATCTCCGGGATCGTGCGGTCGCCGGCTTCCAGCCGGGCGAGGATCTGGGCTTCGCGCGCCATCCTGTGGGCCCGATAGGCCGCAAGAAACGGCGCAGGCTCCTCGATCGGGGCGCCATGGGTGGGATACAGCCGGTCAAAGCCCGCCGCCGCCACCGCATCAAGGCTCGTCAGATAGGCGTCCATGTCGCCGTCGGGCGGGCTGACAACTGTGGTGGACCAGCCCATGACATGATCGCCGCTGAAGAGGGCGTTCTCCTCCTCCAGCAGATAACAGACGTGGTTGGAGGTATGGCCGGGCGTGAAGAACGCCCGCAACGTCCAGTCCGGGCCGGTCACGCGCTGCCCGTCCGCGATCACGATGTCGGGACGGAAGGCGGCATCCTCGCCCTCTTCCATCGCCACATCAGCCGCCTGGGGCGCAGTAGCGTAGGGCAGGCCATAGAGCGGCGCGCCGAAGTGATCGGCCAGCGGCCGGGCCAGCGGGCTGTGATCGAGGTGCAGGTGCGTGACGA
>JBIIUJ010000223.1:0-2946 GCA_044340025.1 Caulobacterales bacterium | reverse complement strand
CTCAGGCGCTGTTTGTAGTGGGCTTTGTGCATCTCACCGGCCAGGGGGCGCCGCGCGATGCGTGCAAGGCCGGCCGCCTGATCCGCCGCTCGGCCCTTGCAGGCCGCAACGCCGGCCTGATCGGCTTTCCGCATTATGTCTCGCAGGGTCTGTTTGCGGCCTGTCCCATGGTCCGCCAGGACAAGGCAGAACTGCTGGGATTTCTCAGCAGAGCGCGCCAACACCCTGAAAACCAGAATTATTTCCACGGCCTGCTGATCGAGAGTGTAGAGGCGCGGATCACCGCGCTGCCGTGATCACGCCGCTTCGAGGCTCGCTTCGGGCTCGTCCGGGCCAGCGATCGGCAACGTGATGACCACGACTGTGCCTTTCCCTTCCACGCTGTGGATGTCGAACGTGCCGTCGTGCATCTCGGCAAACGCCTTGGTGAGCGCCAGGCCAAGGCCGGTCCCGCCTGTGTTCTTGTCGAACGCATTGTCGACCTGCTCGAAAGGCTGGGCCAGCCTGGGAAGATCCTTTGCAGGGATGCCCACGCCGGTATCAGCGACCGCAAACGTGATCCGCTCGGCGTCGCAACGCACCGTGAGCTGAACGCGGCCGCCGTTCGGCGTGAACTTGATGGCGTTTGAAAGCAGGTTCATCAGCATCTGCTTGACGGCTCGGAAATCCGCCACGATCTCGGGCAGATCGGCGGCCTGCACCGAAAGCGTGATATGTTTGGCCATGGCCTGTCCGCGCAGCACGCGTACCGCCGTGTCGATCGCCTCTTCGGGCTCCATCGGAGCCGGGACGATCTGGAATTTGCCGGCCTCGATCTTGGAGACGTCGAGCACGTTATTGATGAGATCCAGCAGATGGCGTCCGCTCGCCAGAATGTCGGCGGCGTATTTCACATAGTCGCGCCGCCCGAGCGGACCAAACAGCTCGTGCGCCAGGATCTCCGAAAATCCGTTGATCGCGTTGAGCGGCGTGCGCAATTCATGGCTCATGTTTGCGAGGAAGGCGCTCTTGGCGCGGCTCGCCACCTCGGCTTTCAGCTTTTCGGCCCGGTACTTGCCGGCAAGATCGGCTGCCTCGCGCTCGGCGCGTTCCAGTTCCGCCACTGCCGCGCGCAGATGGCGCTCGGAGCGGGCCAGCCGCAACTGGCTGTCCTTGATCTCGGTGATGTCTAGACCGGCCGAGACAAGGCCGCCATCGGAGGTGCGCCGCTCCACAAACTGCAGCCACCGGCCGTCTGCGAGGCACAATTCACGGCTGAGCGGATCAACGGGATCAACGAGGCGCTCGCTCACGGCATGGCCGGCCGCATCCTGGACCGCGAAGTAAGACGCTCCGCGATGCAGCACGCTCGCATCCAGCTTGAAGGCCTCGCCATAAGCGTCGTTGACAAACACCAGTCTGCGGTTCGCGTCCCACAGCGCGAAGGGGCCGGAAAAGCTGTTGATAGCGTCGCGCATGCGCCGCTCCGCCATGGAGACACGCCGCTCTGCGGCGCGCTGCTCGCTGACGTCATTGGCGACGCCGATGACGCGAACATCGTCGGCGCGCGTATCGCGCAGAGCGCGCCCGCGCAGATGCAGCGTCACGATCCCGCCAGGGCGGGGGGCGCGAACCTCCACGTCGAACACCCCATTGGCGGCGGCGTTCTTGAGCGCGGCGCTCAAGCGCGGCTGGTCTTCGGAGGCGATCCGATCCAGAAGCGCGGCTGCTGCATTGGCGCCCGGTTTGAGGCCAAGGGTGCGGGCGACCTCGGCAGTCAGGTCCACAGTGTCGGCGTCGATACGCCAGTCAAACACCCCTACCCCGCCGCCGTCCACCGCGACGCGGAACCGCCGCTCGCTGTCCTGATAGGCGCTGCGGGCTGCACGCACCGCCCGGATCTGGCTGATCAGGAGGGCGCAAAGCCCCGCTGCGCCAAGAAGCGGCGCGATGCCGAGAAGCAGAAAGAACAGGACTGTTCGGGTCCAGCCAGCCGTGAAGGCTTCAGCCGGGCGAGCCACCCGCACCTGCAGACCTTCGGCGGTCCGGGCTGCTCCAACCACCAGGGTCCGGCCCTGCGGGGCAGCGAGGATCAGGCCGGCGCGTCCGCCCGCGGTCAGGTCGGCCAGCCCTTGAAGCGCGGGCCAGACAAAGCCTGGCGCTCCACCCTCGGCCAGCAGATCGCCCTCGGCGGCGATCAGCCGAACAGCGTCTCCCGGCTGGGCCGGGGGCAAAAGCCGCCCCGCATCCAGCCGCGCCACGAGGGCCGGCCCGTCCGCCCGCGCATGGGCCGCCATCAGCACCGCCGCGTCGCGCTCGCGCACGACGCCGATCCAGAAAGGGCGCCCGCTTGCAGCCAGGGCCCGCTGCGCAGCCCGCTCCAGTCGGCCCGCCTCGGCATCGGCGAGATCGGCGCCAGACAGAAGGCTGCCTGCCATGACCAGCGCGAGGGCGGCGTCGGGCTCGGCCAGGGCCGCAGCCGCCAGCACGCCGCGCGCTTCGGAAAGGCGCGCCTCCACCTGCGCGGCGGCAAGGGCGGCTTCCTGCGCCGCTGCGGTTTGGGCGGCGGCCTCGAGCTTGTCGCGCTCGGACGACAGGCGCAGGCCGATCACGGTCAGAAACGCCACGCTGAAGACAAGCGCGATCGCGATCACCGCCTGGGCGGCCGTGGGCCTGAAGGCCAGCGTCGTCGCGCTGCGCGCCATCTTCCCCCCAGGTCAGCGACGATCCCACCCTCCGGATGGATAGCAGACCGATTCGCGAGCCCCAAAGGTAAAGGAGTGGTTTACACCACGTCCAGCGACCCAACCGGCTTGTGCACAAGCACGCGCGCAGCACCGGCCCCGCGATCAACCGAAGCAGCGCGCTTCCACGATCCTGCCGTCGCGCACCGTATAGACGCTGATCTCGCCGGTGGGCTTGATCTGGGTCTTCATGGTGAACGGCCATGCGAACTGGCAGACCACA
>JBIIUJ010000008.1:0-39649 GCA_044340025.1 Caulobacterales bacterium | reverse complement strand
CGCCATGCTCCTCGCGCGTGTAGATTGCGGCAAAGCCGAGACCGGCCGCCTCGCGGATCACATCGAGGGGGAAGTGCTTTTCCTCATCCCAGCGTGCGGCGCCCGGGGCGAGGCGCGCATCCGAGAAGCGGCGCGCAGCCTCCTGAACCATGATCTGGTCGTCGCCGAGCCCGAACTGCACGCCCTTGTCCTCCTGAAGCGTTTGTCGCCCGCGAGGTGACGGGTTAAACCGGCCCCGTCAATCCGGATGTGGCCATGACCCGCTTTCTCCCCGAGGCCCGCTTTCCCGCCGTCCGTCCGCGTCGCCTCCGCGCGCAGGATTGGAGCCGGCGCCTCACGCGCGAGACGACCCTCACCGTCGATGACCTGATCTGGGGCCTGATCGTGCACGACCGACCTGAGCCGCGGGTGGAGGTCGCCTCCATGCCTGGCGTGTTCCGGCTGAACCTCGACGAGGCGGTCAAGGCCGCCGAAGAGGCCCAGGCGCTGGGCATTCCCGCGATTGCGCTGTTTCCCAACATCGATCCCGCCAGAAAAGACGCCCACGGATCGGAAGCGACCAATCCGGACGGTCTTGTCTGCCGCGCCGTGCGGGCCATGAAGGCGGCGGCCCCCAATGTGGGGCTGATCTGCGATGTCGCCCTCGATCCCTTCACCGATCATGGCCATGACGGCCTGATCGACGAGGCGGGCTATGTGCTGAACGACGTCACGACCGAGCGGCTGATCGAGCAGGCGCTGGTGCAGGCCGCCGCTGGCTGCGACGTCGTGGCGCCTTCCGACATGATGGACGGGCGCATCGGCGCCATCCGGGCGGCTTTGGAAGCCGCAGGCCACACAAACACGCTGATCATGAGCTATGCGGCGAAATATGCCTCGGCCTTCTATGGCCCCTATCGCGACGCCATCGGCTCGAAAGGCGCCTTGAAGGGCGACAAGAAGACCTATCAGATGGACCCAGGCAATGCGGCCGAAGCCCTGCGGGAAGTCGCGCTGGATCTGGCCGAAGGCGCAGACCTTCTGCTGGTGAAGCCCGGGATGCCCTATCTCGACATTTTGGCAAAGGTGAAGGAGGCGTTTGGCGCGCCCACCTATGCGTTCCAGGTCTCTGGCGAATACGCGATGATCATGGCGGCCGTCTCCGCAGGATGGCTGGACGAACGCCGCGCGATTTTCGAAAGCCTCGCCGCGTTCAAGCGTGCCGGCGCAGACGGGGTGATCAGCTATTTCGCCCCACGCGCCGCCCATTGGCTGGCGGAACGCGGATAGGCGGAGTGGCGGATTGGCGGATTGGCGGACAAAAAAGAGGCCCTGCGAGTTGGGGTTCGCAGAGCCTTTGGTGTTCAGTTCGCGTTTTGGGTACGCCCGGAAACGATGCCACAATTGAGAGCGCGCTCGCCTGCGTCAGCCTGTCACACCAGGGCCCACAGGCCGACAAATCACGCGATTGTGATTTCGTTTGGGCGATTTCAGCGCCGCAGCCGCCGAATCAAACTCGACGTGTCCATTCTGCGGCCGCCTGAGGCTTCCACTTCCGCATAAAACTGATCGACGAGCGCGGCAAGAGGCAAACTTGCGCCCACGGCGCGCGCCTCGGTCAGCGCGATGCGCAGATCCTTGCGCATCCACTCCACCGCAAAGCCGAAGTCGAACCGGTCCTCCACCATCGACTTCCAGCGGTTCGTCATCTGCCAGGAGCCGGCCGCTCCCTGGCTGATGGCGGCGATCGCCTTTTCCGGGTCCACGCCTGCGGCAAGCCCGAACGCCAGCGCCTCGGCCAGGCCTTCCACCACGCCGGCGATGGCGATCTGGTTCATGGCTTTCACCAGCTGACCGGCGCCGGCCGGGCCGACGTGCACGATGGTGCGGCCATAGGCGCGCATCACAGGCTCCGCCGATGCAAACGCCGCCTCCCCTCCCCCTGCCATGATCGTGAGGGCGCCAGCCTCGGCCCCCGCCTGGCCGCCCGAGACGGGCGCATCCAGCACGCCGACGCTGCGGGCCGCGCCCGCCGCTTCCAGGTCGCGCGCAAGCGCGGGCGAAGCGGTCGTGTGATCGACAAAGATCGCGCCCGGCGCCATCGCGGCAATCGCAGGCTCCGCCACCGCGCGCACGTCGGGATCATCGCCGACGCAGCAAAACACGCAGGAAGCCGCGCGCGCCGCCTCGGCGGGATCATTTGCGGCGCGCCCGCCGTGGGCGGCGACCCAGTCGCGCGCCTTGGACGCAGTCCGGTTATAGACAGTGACGTCGTGGCCGGCGGCGGCCAGATGCCGCGCCATGGGCGCGCCCATGACGCCGAGCCCGAGGAAGGCGACCTGGGCCATGGCGCGTCAGTTGGACGAGAGCGCCGGCGCCGGCGCGTGGCCGAACCGGCTCTGAAAATAGGTGAGGCCGTCCTGACCGGGAGCGGCCGCAAAGCGCTCCACCGCGCCGATCAGCAGCAGGTGATCGCCTGCGCGCACGCGGTCCACCACCGTGCAGTCGAAAGCCGCCATCACGCCTTTCAGCACGGGCGCCCCGGTCTGCCAGGTCTCGGTCTCGTCGGCTGCGAGGGTCTGGTCGCCCTTGCCGGCAAAGCGCATCGCGCGCGCCTCGTCGCCGGCCGCCAGAACATGGATGGCGTAATGAGGGCTCGCACTGAACAGATCGAACCGCTCCGATGCGTCGCCCAGACACCACAGCACCAGCGCCGGATTCAGCGACACCGACGTGAAGGAATTCACCGTAATGCCGTGGGCTGCGCCCGCGCTGTCGCGCACGGTGGCCACGCAGACACCAGTTGCAAACATGCCGAACGCCTTGCGCAGGGCGGCCTGATCGAGAGCCATGATCATCCACGCGGTCTTAACCGCGTCCGTCTAGAGTGGCGGCTCGAAAGGGGAGCCGCCTTCGCAGCGGCGCAGAAAAGCGTTTCATGGCCGCCAATCAACCCATCATTGTGAAAAAGATCAAAAAGGTCGCCGGTGGTCACCACGGGGGCGCCTGGAAGGTCGCCTACGCCGACTTTGTGACCGCCATGATGGCCTTCTTCCTGCTGATGTGGCTGATCAACACGACAAGCCCGGAGCAGAAGCGCGGCGTGGCCGATTATTTCGCGCCGGCGAGCGTGTCCTCGACCACCTCGGGCGCAGGCGGGATGCTGGCTGGCACCGCGCTCGGCGAAGAGGGCGTGATGCAGAAGGGCGCAACGCCGGTCTATCAGACCCCTTCTCCGCCCACGTCGCCCAATGGCGAGCAGCCGGAGGCCGAAAACCAGATCGACGACGCCGCCATGGACGCCGCGCTCGCCCAGCGCGAGGCGGAGGATTTCACACGGGCCGAAATGAGCCTGCGCCAGGCGATGCAGGACATGCCCGAGCTTGCCGAGCTTTCCCGCCACATCCTGATCGACCAGACGCCGGAGGGCTTGCGCATCCAGCTTGTGGATCAGGAAGGCCGCTCGATGTTCGAGGCGGGCTCGGCCCAGCCGCATGCGCGCGCGCGCCTGCTGCTTCAGGCGGTGTCGCGCGTCGTGCTGGAGCTGCCCAACCGGCTGATGATCTCCGGCCATACCGACGCCGGCGCCAATCCGCGCGGCGACTATTCGAACTGGGAACTCTCCGCTGACCGGGCCAATGCGGCGCGGCGCGTGCTGGCCGCCTCCGGCGTGCCGGATACCCAGATCTATCAGGTGTCGGGCAAGGCGGGCTCCGAGCCGCTGTTCCCGGACGACCCCTATATGGCGGCCAACCGGCGCATCACGATCGTGCTGCAGCGCGCCGCGCCGCCGATGCCAAGCGACCATTCGCTCTAGCCGGGGCGGCTTGCGTTCGCCAACCGGCCCGACTAAGCGCATCGACCATGCCAGACGCTGGCGGCGGACGCCGCGCACTCTATCCACCGATCGAGCCCTACGCCTCTGGCGCGCTTCAGGTTTCCGACCTGCACACGCTCTACTACGAAGAGTGCGGCGACAGAGCGGGGCTGCCGGTTCTGGCTCTGCACGGCGGCCCGGGCGGCGGCATCAGCCCCGACATGCGCCGCTTCTTCCACCCCCGCCGCTGGCGCACCGTGCTGTTCGACCAGCGCGGGTGCGGGCGCTCCACGCCCCACGCCGAGCTGCGCGAGAACACGACCTGGGATCTCGTGGCCGACATGGAGCGTCTGCGCGAGCATCTGGGGGTGGACAAGTGGGTGCTGTTTGGCGGCTCCTGGGGCTCCACCCTCGCGCTCGCCTACGCCATCAAGCACCCCGACCGGGTGCGCGCCATGGTGCTGCGCGGCATCTTCCTGCTGACGCAGGCCGAACTCGCCTGGTTCTATCAGGAGGGCGCAAACCGCCTGTTCCCGGACGCTCATGAGCGGTTTGCGAGCGTTGCTCCGCCGGAGGAGCGCGGCGACCTGATCGCGGCGGTCGCCCGTCGGCTGTTCAGCCCTGACCGCGCCGTGCGGATGCCGGCCGCGCGGGCCTGGGCTGGCTGGGAAGGCGAGACCCTGTCGATGGGGGGGCCGTCGTCCAAGCCGGCGCGCTTCGAGGATGATGGCTTCGTGGAGGCCTTCGCCCGGATCGAGGCGCACTATTTCGTGAATGCAGGCTTTCTGGCGCACGACGGCTGGCTGCTCGATCAGGCGGCCCGCTACGCCCGCATTCCAGGCCGGATCGTGCACGGACGCTATGATGTCGTCACCCCGCTCAGCTCCGCCTGGGCGCTGGCGAAGGTCTGGCCGGGGGCCGAACTGGAGATCGTGCCCGACGCCGGCCACGCAAGCCTCGAGCCCGGCGTGGTCGACGCCCTGATCCGCGCGACCGACCATTTCGCGCTCGCCTTCGGCTGATCGGCCGCGGGCGGCTGTAAGGCTTCTGCAACCTCGCGCGTGCTAGCCGATCGTCTGGACTGGCGGGGACTTGCGTGAGCGGGATCAGCAGCGAACTCAGACTGTCGGCCGAGGCGCGATCGTCCGCCTTCGGCGCATTGCAGGCGTCTTTCGTCTGGACTCCCTCCCATGACAGGGTGGGGATCTCCCGCGCGTTCGCCCAGCAGTTCGGCCTTCCTGTCGGCGCCGATCAGCTGTCTCAGGATCAGTTCTTCGCCCTGTTCGACGCCAAGGACGCCGCAATCCTGCGCGAGCGCCTGCACGGCGCAGCCGCCGACGCGGTGGACACGCTGGAGATTGACGTGCGCGCCCAGCGCCCGGACAGCGAGCGCATCGTGGTGCGTGTGCGCTGCCTGCCCCATCGCGACCCGGCCGGCGACAGCGTCCACGTCATCGCGGTCTGCTTCGACATCACCGAGCTGGAGCGCCAGCACAAAAACCTCGCCGATCACAGAGCCCGCTCCACCGCGATGCTCACCCAGACTCGCGCGGCCTTCTTCGAATTCGACCGCTCGCTGGTCTGCACCCATTACTCGCATGAAGGCGAGGGACTGCTGGGCGCGCGCAACGAGATGACGCTCGGCCTGCCGCTGGAGCGCATGCTGCACGATCCGATCGCGCTGCACCTGCTGCGTGAAGTGGCTGAAGGCCGCTCGGAAGGTTTTGAGGACGTCGACCTTCACCTCTCCCACGCCGACGGGGGCCGCCGCTGGATGCGCTGGTCAGCCTTCCCCCTGCTGGAGGACGGCGCCTGCATCGGCGTTCGGGTGATGTCGCAGGATGTGGGGGCGGCGAAGGAAGCCGAACACGCCCACGCGCAGAGCGAGCAGCGCCTTCAGGACGTGGCGCGCCTGACCGGACTGATCTGGTTCGAGCTCGACGCCAGTTTCGTTTTCACCTTCATGTCGGAGGGCTGCGCCGACCTGATCGGCATTCCCGGCAGAGAGGCGATCGGAGAGACGCCCTTCACCCTGGCAGGCGCGGACAATCCGCAAGAGCTCGCCAGCCTCTGGCTGGAAAAGCGCGCCGCGCGCCGCGTGGTGGTGGGCGAGGCGGTTCCGTTCCGCAAGGCGGACGGCAAGGTGATCTGGCTGTCGCTGTCGCTCGAGGCCCTGACTGATTCCGGCGGCGAGATCATCGGCTATCGCGGCTCTGCCCGCGACATCACCACCGAACGCCTGGCCCTGAAGGCCTTGCGCGATAGCGAAGCCCGCTTCGCCGGCATGGCCGCCATCTCGGGCGAGTGCGTGGTCGAACTCGACGCCACCGGCCGCTATACCTTCGTCTCAAGCGCGTCGCAGGCCGTGTTTGGCGTGCCGGCCGACGAGATGATCGGCCGTTCGCCGGTGGAGTTCGTGGTGGGCGCAGAATCGGTCTCGCCGGAGGCCTGGATGAACGCCTTCGCCAAGGCGGGCGCCTGGGTGGACCGCGAGAACCTGACCCACACGCCCGATGGCAAGCGCCGCTGGCTGCGCTCCAACGCCGAGATTCTGCGCTGGCCCGACGGCACGGTGCGCGGCGCGCGCGGATCGGTGCGCGACGTGACCGCCGCGCACGAGGCCGCCGCATCCATCGCCGACAATGAGGAGCGGCTGCGCACGCTGGCGGCCTTCACTGGCTGGGCCTGGTATGAACTCAATACCGATTTCGATCTGACCTACGTTTCGGATAACGCCAGAGCGGTGACGGGCCTGTCCGTCGAGGAGCTTGTCGGCCGGTCGATGTGGGATTTCCTCGATCTGCCGCGCAACGAGACCGAGCCTGGCCTCGTTGCAGCCCTGCACGGCCCGGACGGGCATGTGGAGGCGGAAGCCCCCTATCGCTTCACGCCCGATGCGCCGCACCGCTGGTACAAGGTCCAGGTCCGCACCCTGCGCGACCGGGAAGGCCGCATCATCGGCTATCGCGGCTACTCCACAGATATCACCGCCCTGCGCGAGGCCCGTCTTGCGATCGAAGAGACCGGGGATCGCCTGCGCGACATGGCGGAATTCTCCGGCTGGGTCTGGTTCGAACTCTCGCCCGACTGGCGCTACACCTATGTGTCGCCCAACGCCCGCGCGGTGGTGGGCGTGGAGGCTGCCGGGCTGATCGGCAAGCCTGCCGGAGCGCTCCAGGTCGAGGACGCGGCGATCGTGGAGAAGATTGGCCGCGCGCTGATTGCCCGCGACGGCGCCATCCGCAAGCTGGAAGTGTTGCACGCCGCCCGTAACGGCCTGCCTGAACGCTGGTTCCGCGTTTCGATGCGCCCGATCCTCGACGCGGAGGGCAACATCACCGGCTATCGCGGCGTGTGCGGCGACATCGATGCTGAAAAGCGCGGCGAACTGCGCCTGCAAGCAAGCGAGCGGCGGTTCGCCGACGTGGTCGACACCCTGGGCGAGATGATCTTCGAGCTCGATCACGATCGGCGCTTCACCTATCTCTCGCCGCAGTATGCGCGCGAATACGGCTATGATCTCAAGGAGATGCTTGGCAAGAGCCCACCGATTCTCGAGCGCGCCACCGGCTCCATCGACCGCGAGACCGGCCGCCTGAGAGTGCACAACGGCGAGACCGCCGCCTTCGAAGGCCGCTTCACGGACGGTTTCGGCCGCGATCGGTGGGTGCGGGTCTCGATGCGCGCGCGTCTTGGGCCGGACGGGCAGGTGATCGGCTATCTCGGCTCATCGTCCGACATCACCCACCGCAAGGCGCAGGAGCAAGCCCTGCAGCACGCGATGGAGGAGGCCCAGGCCGCCGCGCGCGCCAAGGCCGACTTCCTCGCCACCATGAGCCACGAGATCCGCACCCCGCTCAATGCCGTGATCGGCATGACGGAACTGCTGCTCGACACGCCGCTGAGCCCACGCCAGTGCGAGTTCGCCCGCTCCGCACATACCGCCGGCCGCCATCTGCTCACGCTGGTCAACGACATCCTCGACGTCTCGAAACTGGAAGCAGGCAAGCTCGACCTCGAGACCCGGCCGTTCGATCTGGTCAGCGAGGCGGGCGCCGCCGCCGAGATGCTGCGCCGTGCAGCGGAAAACAAGGGCCTCAAGCTGGTGCTGGGTGCAGAGGCGGGATTGCCCGCCTGGGTGGCGGGCGATGCGGCGCGCGTGCGCCAGATCCTCGTCAATTTCATCAGCAACGCCGTGAAGTTCACGGATGCGGGCTCGGTCCGGCTGGATCTGTCGCGCACGGCTTCGGGCGCGATCCGCTTCAGCGTCACAGACACCGGCTGCGGCATCGCGCCAGACATTCTGGGCGGCCTGTTCCAGGATTTTGCACAAGGCGGGGTTCAGGTCTCGCGCACCCACGGCGGCACGGGGCTTGGCCTAGCCATCTCGCGCCGTCTGGCCGAGCTGATGGGCGGCTGCGTGGGCGCCAGCTCTCAGTTGGGCGAGGGCTCGGTCTTCTGGGCGGAGATCCCGCTGGCCGAAAGCGCCGCCCCGAGCGCGGAGGGCGGCGTGGTGAGCCGGCCGGCCAGCCGCACGCGCGTGCTGGTCGCCGAAGACAACAAGGCGAACCAGCTTCTCGTGCGCGCCCTGCTCGACCGGATGGGGTGCGTCGTCACGCTGGTGGAGAACGGCGCCGAAGCGGTCGACGCTGTCCGCGCCAGCCCGTTCGACGTGGTGCTGATGGACATGCAGATGCCTGTGATGGATGGCGAAGCCGCCACCATCGCAATCCGCGCTCTGCCCGAAGGCCGCGATCTGCCGATCCTTGCGCTCACCGCCGATGTCTCGACCGACACGCGCGGCCGCCTCATGGCGGCCGGCATGAGCGATTATCTCACCAAGCCCATCGACGCGCGCCGGCTTGCCGCCGCGCTCGCGCACTGGACCCAACCCGGCGCAGACAAGAGCCCGCATGACGCCGCCCCGAGGAGCCAAACCGCATGATCGACGTCAGCATTCTTGAGGAGCTGAAGAGCTTCGCAGGCGTGGAAGCCTGCGCCGCCATCCTCGAAGCCTTCTGGGACGGGGCCGACGACCTCGTCGCCGCGATGCAGGCCGCCCACGCCGCCGGCGACCTTGAGGGTCTGGGCCGCGCAGCCCACAGTCTCAAGGGCTCCGCGCTCAACGTCGGGGCCAATGAGGCGGCCGAGATCGCAAGGAGCCTGGAGCGGCCCGGCCCCAATGCAGGCGAGGAGCTTGCGCGCCTGCGCCTCGTGCTGGGCCAGACCCGCCCCCTGCTGGATCGCGCGCTGCTGGCGGCCTGATCCGGGCCGTTCAGCGCTCGTAGGCGTCCGCCACCAGCTGGTTGAGCAGACGCACGCCATAGCCCGTGGCCCAGGCCGGCGAGAGCGGGTTGTCATTGCCCGTGATCCAGGCCGTGCCGGCGATGTCGATGTGGGCCCAGGCGACGCCCTCTTCCACGAAGCGCCCGAGGAATTGCGCCGCGGTGATGGAGCCTGCGGGCGAGCCAGGGCCGGAAGCCTGCACGTTCTTGATGTCGGCGACGGGGCTGTCGAGCAATTTGTCATAGCTTGGCCCCTGCGGCAGGCGCCACACAGGCTCGCCGCTCGCCTTGCCCGCCGCGTCGAGCGCGCTTGAGAGCGCATCGTCGTTGGAGAACAGGCCCGCATAATCATGCCCGAGCGAGATGATGATCGCGCCGGTGAGCGTGGCGAGATCGATCATCGCGGCGGGTTTGAACCGGCGCTGCACATAAGTCATGGCGTCGCACAGCACCAGCCGGCCCTCCGCGTCGGTGTTGAGCACCTCGATCGTCTGGCCGGACATGGAGGTCACGATGTCGCCCGGCCGCTGGGCGTTTCCGTCGGGCATGTTCTCCACCAGCCCGATGATCCCCACCACATTGGCCTTCGCCTTGCGCTTGGCGAAGGCGTGCATGGCGCCCACCACGGCGGCGGCGCCGCCCATGTCGCCCTTCATGCCCTCCATGCCGCCTGCCGGCTTGATGGAGATGCCGCCCGTGTCAAAGCACACGCCCTTGCCCACGAGCGCGAGCGGAGCGGCCTCCGCGCCCTTCCAGTGCATCACGACGAGCTGGCTTTCGCGCACGCTGCCCTGGCCCACGCCGAGGAGCGAGCCCATGCCCAGCGCTTCCATCTCCTTCTCGCCCAGCACCTCGACGGCGACGCCCAGATCGGCCAGCGCCCGGGCGCGGCGGGCGAACTCCTCGGGATGCAGCACGTTGGCCGGCTCCATCACCAGATCGCGCGCCCAGAACACGCCCTCGGCCACCGCGGCATGGGCGGCGTAGGCCGCCTGCGCGCGAGCGGGATCGGCCACGTCCAGCGTCAGATGCGTCAGGGTGGGCTTCTGCTCGGGCTTCAGCTTGGTGCGGTAGGCGTCGAAGCGGTAGGATGCGAGCTTGCCGCCAAACGCCATGCGCGCGGCATGCGCCTCCAGCGTGGGGCCGGGCCGCACGACCAGAGCCTTCAAGCCGGAGGTGAGGAGCTTCTTCACCGCGCCCGCCACGGCCTTTTCGAGCGCCGGGGCCTCCACCTTCCCGGCCGGGCCAAGGCCCAGCGCAAGAACGCGCGCCACGCCGGCGGCGGGGCTGACGAGATCGAGGCTCTGGCCGGCCTTGCCTTCGAATCGGTGGTCGGCCGCTGCGCGCGCCAGCGCCCCGCCCAGTTGGGCGTCGAGGGCGGCGGCGGGGTCGGTCCAGGCGGGGGCGCCTGCGTCTTCGCAGGCGAAAACCACCAGAGCAGGCGCCTGCGCGCCGGTTTCAAACGCCACATTCATGGCAGAGCCCTCTTCTCGCGCATCGGCGCGCTTTGCTGATCTTGCGCGCGGTGCTACCCCAACCAGGCCGGCGCGCAAAGCCGGGCGATCCATGACCCGGTTCCAGAGCTACGTCTTCCTTCAGTGCGCCCAGGCCACGCTCGTGATCTTCGCGGGCCTGGCGCTGATCGCCTTCCTGACCCAGGCGCTGGGTCAGCTCGACCTCATCGTCGAGCAGCGCCAGAGCGCGCTGACCTTTCTGTGGATCACGCTGCTGGCGATGCCGCAGGTGCTGGCGCTGATCGCGCCGCTGGCGGTGTTCTTCGGCGTGGTCGCCACCCTCAACCGGATGCAGACCGACAGCGAGATCGCCGTCGCCTTTGGCGCGGGCATGAGCCAGTGGCAGCTGGCGGCCCCCGTGCTGCGGCTGGCCGCGCTCGTGGCGCTCGCCCACCTCCTGATCAACCTGTTCATCCAGCCGGTGGCGCTTCGCGAGATGCGCGCCCAGATGTTCTCCATCCGCTCCGATCTCGCCGCCACCATGGTGCGCGAGGGCGCCTTCTCCCACCCGGCCGAGGGG
The DNA here is from genome assembly GCA_044340025.1 of Caulobacterales bacterium. GTDB lineage: Bacteria > Pseudomonadota > Alphaproteobacteria > Caulobacterales > Aquidulcibacteraceae > JBIIUJ01. The sequence goes on along the minus strand of JBIIUJ010000008.1, from coordinate 28,534 downwards.
CTCACCATCTTCGTGCGCGAGCGGCGGGCCGGCGGCCTGCTCGACGGGGTGCTGGTGGAGGACGCGCGCAAGGCCGCCGACCCCATCGTCTATGAAGCGCGCGAGGGCGAGATCGTGCGCCGCGGGGCGGGCGTGGCGATGGTGATGCGCGAGGGCTCGATCCAGCGGCTGGAAGCTGATGGCGCTTTGGGCCTTCTCCGCTTCAGCGACTATGCGCTCGACCTGTCGGAGTTCAACAAGGCGGAGCCCGAGCTGTTCCTCAAGCCGTCCGACCGCTTCCTGTGGGAATTGTTCCAGCCCGATTTCACCCACAATTGGGACAGGCGAAATCCCGGCCGCCTCTATGCCGAGGGGCATGGACGGATCGCCGCGCCGCTGGCCTCTCTGGCGCTGGCGGCGATTGCGCTGGCGGGCCTGCTGGGGGGCGAGTTCTCGCGCAAGGGCTATGGCCGGCGGATCGCCGTGGCTTCCGGCGCGGCGCTGGCGGCGCTGCTGCTGGTTCTGGCCGCGCCGGGCGCGGTTTCCGACGAGCCGGCGCTCAATGTGCTGCAATATCTCATTCCGGCGGGCGTGTTCTTCGCGGCCTGGCGGATGTTTGCCGGCGGGCGCGCGAAGGGCGGTCCGGAAACCCTGATCGACATGGACGCCCCGGCCTGGCCGCGGGCCTATGTGCGGCCATGAGGGCCGAGCGGCTGAGCCGCTATCTCCTGATGCAGACCCTGATCGGGGTGGGCATTGCCGGCGGCGTCGTGCTGACCGCGATCCTGATGATCGATCTGGTCGAGCAGATGCGCACGCTGGGGGCGCGCGCCGACCTGGGCCTGTTTGCAGGATGGCGGCTCACGCTTCTGAAAACGCCGCAGATTCTCGAACAGACCCTGCCGTTCGTGGTGCTGATCGGCGTGATGATCACCTTCTGGCGGCTGGCGCGGCGCTCCGAAGTGACGGCCATACGGGCGGCAGGCGTTTCGGCTTGGCGGTTTCTGGCGCCCACGGCGCTGGTGGCGGCAGGTCTGGGCGTGGTGGGCGCGCTGGCGCTCAATCCCATGGGCGCAGCCGCCATCGGCGTGTTCGAGCGCGAGCGCGCGGCCCTGCTGGGCCAGCCGATCGAGGCCGAAAGCGCGGAGGGCGAGGTGTGGCTGCGCCAGTCCGACCCCGCTGGCCAGACGCTGATTCGCGCCCGCGCCGCGCGCGACATGGGCCAGACGCTGCAGGATGCGACCTTCTTCGTGTTCGAGCTCGACGCCAACGAGGAGATGCGCTTCGCCCGCCGCTACGACGCGAAGGAAGCACGCCTGCGCGACGGGTTCTGGCAGCTCTCCGACGTGGTGGAAAACAAGCTCGACGCCGCCCCCGCCCGCGCGCCCGGCCTGTCGCTGCCCTCCACCGTGAACCCGCAGGACCTGCTCTCGCGCTTCGCGGCGCCGGAGACCACATCCTTCTGGGATCTGCCGCGCGTGATCGCCACGGTGGAGGCGGCGGGGCTTTCGGCCACGCCCTATGCGCTGCGCTGGCATCGTTTGATGTCCACGCCCGTTGCGCTGACCGCCATGGCGCTGCTCGCCGCGCTGTTCAGCCTGGGGATCGAACGGTTCGGCGGGCGCGGGCGGATGGCGTTTCTGGCGGTGACGGCCGCGCTGAGCGTCTATCTCGCCAATGATCTTTCCGGCGCGCTGGCTCAGGCCGATGTCGCGCCGCCCTGGGCCGCAGCCTGGTGCCCCACCATCGTGGCCCTCTTCCTGGCGCTTTGGGCGATCAGCGTGCGCGAAGACGGCTAGGCCGAACCGGCGCTGCACGCTAAGCCCCACAACCGAGGATAACAGACGCGTGACGCTCGCCCGCTCCCTGCCGTTCGCCGCCGCGCTCAGCGCGCTTGCCGCCGCCTGCCCGGCGTTGGCCCAGGCGCCTGCGGGCTCGCTGTTCGCCCCGCCCGCGCAGGAGGCCGCCGCCCCCGATCCGCTGGGCGAGAGCGTGGTGCTGGATGCAGATGCGATCCGGCGCGACGCCGAGACCGGCTTCATCCATGCCGAAGGCCGGGCGGAGGCGCGCTATCAGGGCCGCAACCTGCGCGCCGACACGATCATCTACGACCCCGCCAGCGCGCGCGTGACCGCACGCGGCAATGTGGAGCTGCAACAGCCCGACGGAAGCGTGACGCTCTCTTCGGAGATCGTGGTCGATGATCGCCTCGACGGCGGCGTCGCCACCGATTTCGCGGCCCGCCTGCCCAATGGGGCGACGGTGGCGGCTGCTGGCGCCGTGCGCGAAGGCGCCAGCCGCAATTTCCTCTCCCGCGCGGTCTACACCGCCTGCCCGGTCTGCCCGACAAGGACAGGCCAGCCCACTTGGACGCTGCGCGCCCGGCGCGCCACCCAGAACGCCGAAGAGCAGATGATCGAATACCGCGACGTCGTGCTGACGGTGGCGGGCGCGCCGGTGTTCTATCTGCCCTATTTCGCCCATGCGGACCCCAATTCGGAGCGGCGGTCGGGCTTTCTGGCGCCCAGCCCCGGCTCCTCGCGCCGGCTCGGCGTATTCTGGGAGCAGCCGTATCTGTGGGCGATCTCGCCGTCTCAGGACCTCGCCGTCTCCGTGCTGGCGAGCACGCGGGTCAACCCGCTGCTCGATCTCGACTGGCGCAAGCGCTTCTGGTCGGGGGAGGTGCGGGCGCGCGGCTCGGTGACGCAGGAGCGCCTGTTCGCCGCGCGCGAGGGCAAGTTCGGCGACAGCACCACCCGCAGCCACCTGTTCGCGGAGGGCGAGTTCCGGATCAGCGATTACTGGCGCTGGGGCTTCGGCTTCGAGCGGGCGAGCGACGACACCTATCTGCGCCGCTACAACCGGGTGGGCGCCGGCGCCCAGCGCGGCGAGTTTCGCGCCCAGCCGGAGCGTCTATTGAGCCAGGTCTCCATCGTGGGCCAGGATGCGGCGTCCTATGTGCGGGTGTCGGCCGGCGTGTTTCAGGGCCTGCGCCCTTTCGACAACGAGCGCCTGTTTCCCCAGATCGCCCCCATCGTGGAGGCGCGGCGCAGCATCGCTCTTGGCCCCATGGGCGGCCGGCTCGAGGTGCTGGGCAGCGGGGTCGCGCTCACGCGGGAGGATGGCGCAGACAGCGCGCGCGCCACAGCCGCCCTCACCTGGCGCGGCCAGACCATCGCCGGACCCGGCGTGGTGGTGGAGCCTTTCGCCACCGTGCGGGCGGATGCGTTCCGCTTCGGCGACTTTCCCGTTCCCGGCCAGGAGCGCGAGCTGACCCGCGCGCTCGGCCTTGCGGGGGTGGAGGCGCGCCTGCCGCTGGTGCGCGCGGGCGGGCGCGTGACCTGGCTGGTGGAGCCTGCCCTCACCGCCGCCTGGGGCAGCGACAATGCGCGCAACCACGACATCCAGCTGGAGGACTCGGCCGGCTTCGAGCTCGACGAGACCAGCCTGCTGCGGCCGCAGGGGGCGGCGAACTATGATTACTGGGAAAGCGGCGGGCGCGTGGCGGCGCTGGTGCGCGCCTCTGCCCGGATCGATGCGGACAAGAGCCTTTCCGTCGCGGTCGGCCGGCGCTGGCGCGAGGCGCAGGATGGCGCCTTCTCCCGTCTCTCGAACCTCGACGGGTCCAGCTCGGACTATGTGGGCGAAGCCCGGCTCGACTGGGGCCCCGCCTTCGGCATTGGCGCGCGGATGCGCCTTGCGGAGGATGATCTGCGCCCCCTGCGGGTGGATGCAGACGCCCGCGCCCGGATCTGGCGACTGGATCTGCGCGCGCGCTACTACGACCTCGACAAGTCGGTCACGCCCGGCCGCCGCGCCGACACACGCGAGATCGAGGGCGTGATCAGCCTGGCGGTCAACCGGCGCTTCAGCGCGTTCTACGCCACGCGCCGCGACCTCGCCAACGACATCGGCATCGCCCAGCAGGCGGGCGTCGCCTACGGCGATGATTGCACCCAGGTGCGGCTCTTCTGGGTGCGCACCGAAACGCAGAACGCCTTCATCGGCCCCAACGACGAGGTGCGCTTGCAGGTAGCGCTCGCCACGCTGGGCGCCCTATCCGAGCCGGGGTTCTGAGCTGCCAAGGCGCCCCGCATCCTTGCGCGGCGGGCGCGCGGGGCTATTCTCCGCCCCGGTTCGGCCGGGGCGCCAGACACAGGTGAAGCTAGAGAGCATGATGCGTCTGAAGACCCTTGCCGCTGCGGCCATTCTTGTGGCCGCTGCCTCCGGTCCCGCCAAGGCCCAGGACGCGCCCGCCGATCCCGGCCTTCAGGAGGGCGTGGCCGCCATCGTGAACGACGAGGTGATCTCCACCTTCGACGTGCGCCAGCGCGCGCTCTTCATCCTCGCCACATCCAACATCCCGATCACGCAGGAAAATTTCTCACGCGTGGCGGAACAGGCCCTGCGAAGCCTGATCGAGGAGCGGCTCCAGATCCAGGAGGCGCGGGAGTTCCGCATCACGATCGGCGACGATGACGTGGACCGCACGGTGGAGGGCCTCGCCCGCCAGAACGGGGCCACCCGCGCCCAGCTTGAAGCCGAACTCGCCGGCAGCGGCGTCTCGATCGCCACTTTCCGCGAACAGCTGCGCGCCGAGCTCGCCTGGCAACGGCTCGTGGGCGGGCGCTATGGCTCGCGCATTCGCGTCTCGGAAGACCGGGTGCGCGATACGATCGCACGGATCGCCGCCAGCGCCGCGCGGCCGCGCTTCCTGATTTCGGAAATCTTCCTCGAAGTGGAAAGCCCCGACCAGCAGGATGTGGTCTATCAGGGCGCGCTGCGCCTGATCGACCAGATGCGCGCCGGGGCGCCTTTCCCGGCGGTTGCGCGCCAGTTCTCGGCCGCCGCCTCCGCCGCCGCTGGCGGCGATCTGGGCTGGGTCTCCTCCGGCGAGCTTCGCCCCGAGCTGGAGCAGGTGGCCACGAGCCTGGGCCCTGGCCAGCTTTCCACCCCCATCCCCGTGCCCGGCGGCTTCCAGATCCTTTGGGTGCGCGAAAAGGCCGAGGGACAGACCGCAACCACGCGCGTGACGCTGCGCGAGATCATCGCCCCGACCGGCCAGAACGAGGAGGCCGCAGCCGCGGCCGAACAGGCGCTGTCGCGTGGCGGGGCGGCTCTGCGCTCGTGCGATGCGGCCGCCGGCCTTGCCCGGGGGGTCAATGGCCGCGTGATCGATCTTGGCCAGACCATCGAGGCGGACCTCTCAGACACCTATCGCGCCCAGATCGCGGCGGTGGAGCCCGGCCGGGCCAGCGCCCCCTTCCGCACCCGCGAAGGCGTGCATGTGCTGGTGGTCTGCGCGCGCGAGACCGAGGCGCCCCAAGGCCTGCCCTCGCGCGACGAGATCGAGGATCGGCTGTATCAGCAGGAACTCGCCATGCTGTCGCGGCGCTATCTGCGCGACCTGCGTCGCGATTCCGCCGTCATCACCCGGTGAACCAGCCGCCTCTGGCGCTGACGATCGGCGATCCCGGCGGGATCGGCCCGGAGATCGCGCTGAAGGCCTGGACGGCGCTGCGCGACACGGGAGCGGCCTTCGCCGTGATCGGCGGCGCGCACGCCTTTCCCGCCGATGCGCCGCTCGCCCCCATCAGCCGGATCGAGCATGCGCCCGCCGCGTTCACGACGGGTCTGCCGGTGCTGACGGCGCCGGAAATCGCGCCTGTTCCGGTGCGGATCGGGGCACCGGATCCGGCGCAGACGGCGCTGATTCTGCACTCGATCGAGACTGCCGTGGCGCTGTGCCGGCGTGGTCTGGCGCGGGGCATGGTGACGCTTCCCATCGCCAAGGCCCCGCTTTATGCGGCCGGCTTTTCCCATCCCGGCCACACCGAATATCTGGGCGCGCTGACTGCGGACATGGCCTACGACGGGGTGCGCGGGCCGGCCATGATGCTTGCGACCGAGGGCTTGCGCGTTGTTCTGGCGACGGTGCATCTGCCGCTCTCGGCGGTTGCCGGCGCGCTCAGCGTGGACCGGATCGTCCGGATCGGGCAGATCACGCACGAAGCGCTGATCCGGGATTTCGCGATCGACCGCCCCCGGATCGCAGTCGCCGGCCTTAATCCGCATGCGGGAGAGGCCGGCGCGCTCGGCCGGGAGGAGATCGACATCATCGCCCCGGCTGTTGCTGCGCTGCAGGCGATGGGCGTCGCCGCAACCGGCCCCTACCCTGCCGACACGCTGTTTCATCCCGAAGCGCGCGCCACCTATGACGCAGCCCTCTGCCTCTATCACGATCAGGCGCTCATCCCGCTGAAAACGCTGGATTTCTGGGGCGGGGTGAATGTCACGCTCGGCCTGCCTGTGGTGCGCGCCTCGCCCGATCACGGCGTGGGCTACGACATTGCGGGCAAGGGTCTCGCCCGGCCCGACAGCCTGATCGCGGCCCTGAGGATGGCCGACGCCATCGCAGCGGCCCGGGCGCGCGCATGAGCGCGCCATCCCTGCGCGATCAGTTGGAAGAGCGCGGCCTGTTTGCGCGCAAGGCGCTGGGCCAGCACTTTCTGCTGGATTTGAACCTGACCGCGAAGATCGCGCGGCTGGCGGGCGTGGGGCCGGGAACGCCGGTGATCGAGGTCGGCCCCGGGCCCGGCGGCCTGACACGCCCGCTTCTCGAGGCCGGCGCCGACCCTCTGATCGCGATCGAGCGCGACGCCCGCTTCGTGGCGCATCTGCGCGATCTGGAGGGGCCGTCGGCGGGGCGCCTGCATCTTGTGGAGGCCGACGCCCTTCAGGTGGATGAAGCCGCCCTCCTGGCCGCCGCAGGGGCGACGGGCCCGGCGATGATCGTGGCCAATTTGCCCTACAATGTCGGCACGCCGCTGCTGGTGAAGTGGCTGAAAGCCGGCGCCTGGCGCGGCCCCATGACCCTGATGTTCCAGACAGAAGTCGCCGAGCGGACCTGCGCGCGCCCCGGAACGGCCGCCTACGGACGACTGGCGGTGCTGGTGGCGGCGCGGATGCAGGCCCGGATCATCCTGCATGTGCCTGCGCGCGCCTTCACCCCGCCGCCCAAGGTGGAAAGCGCCGTCGTCCGGTTTGATCCGCTGGACCCGGAGCATCGGTTTGAGGACCTTTCCGCTCTGGAACGCGTCACGCAGGCGGCCTTCGGCCAACGCCGGAAGATGCTGCGGGGGGCGCTGAAGACGCTTGGATCGGCCGAAGCGCTGTGCGACGCCGCAGGGATCGCAGCCACCGCGCGGGCCGAAGAGATTGCGCCAGAAGGGTTTTTCGCGCTCGCCCGGGCCTGGCGCGCGCATACGCCGCCTTGACCGGCGCAGCGCCCGCCCCTACCTCCCCCGCCATGACCGTGCGCCCCGTCATCACCTATCCCGACCCGCGCCTGAAAGAGGTCTCCCAGCCCGTTGCGGCTGTGGACGACGCCGTGCGCGCCTTGATGGATGACATGCTGGAGAGCATGTACGCCGCCGAGGGGATCGGCCTGGCCGCCATCCAGATCGGCGAGCCGGTTCGGGTGATCGTGATGGATCTCGCCCAGAAGAACGGCGAGCGGGCCCCGCAATTCTTCGCCAATCCGGAAATCGTCTCGGCAAGCGACGATCTGGCCCCCTATGAAGAGGGCTGCCTTTCGGTTCCGGAATACTACGACGAAGTGCAACGGCCGGCCCGGGTCCGTATTCGTTACCTCAATCGCGACAATCAGCTGATCGAGGAAGATGCGGAAGGCCTTTACGCTGTCTGCATCCAGCACGAGATGGATCACCTGAACGGCGTTCTGTTCATCGACCATCTCTCGCGTCTGCGGCGTGAGCGGGCCGCCGCGAAAGTGCGCAAGGTCAAGCGCGAGCGCGACCAGGCCGCCTGATCGCCCGTCAGGGCTTTGCTCCGCCGCCGGCCTCCAGACACGCCTGGATCAGGCCGGCCAGCTCTTCCGCGCCCATCGCCCAATGCGGCCCCAATCCAAGGGCTGCCCCGCCGCGCGCGGCGGCGGCCTCGGCATGCAGCCGGACGACGGTCTGCGGCCCGAACCGGGTGGGACCGGCGCCCGCGCCTGCAATCTCCGGCCAACGGATGCTGGTGCGGCCAGAGAGCGAAACGCCGTGCACGCCCGCGCCATCCACCTCCAGCCGGATCAGCGCCCACAGCGCAGCCGCCGTGGCCACCCAGGCGCCAAGCGTCGGGACGACGATCTCCCAGACCATGGGGCTGCGCCAGAAGAGATTGAGCGCCAGCGCCGCCAGCGCGATGCCGACGAGCGGCGAACACAGCCGCACAAGCGACAGGCGGATGGTGAGCGGCTGGATCATGGCGCGGTGCTCCTTGCCCGCTGCAAGGCCCGAGGCGAGCGCGCGGGTCAAGCACAGCCATGCAGACCGCGCGGTCGCCAAGGCGGCCCCGGCACGCTAGATCACCGCCCATGACCGACCTTGCCGATCCCCTCGTGCTCGCCCAGACCCTGATCGCCAAGCCCTCCGTGACGCCCGCCGACTTTGGCGCGATGGACACGCTCGAGGCGGCGCTCCGCGCCCTTGGCTTCCGCTCGAAGCGCTATCGGTTTGGCGAGGTGGATAATCTCTATGCGCGCCTTGGCGAGGGGGAGCCCAACCTCTGCTTTGCGGGGCACACAGACGTGGTGCCGGTGGGCGATCTGGCGGCCTGGACCAGCGACCCCTTCGCGCCCGCGATCCGCAATGGGCATCTGTTCGGCCGGGGCGCAGCCGACATGAAGGCGGCCATCGCCTGTTTCGTCGCTGCTGTTGCGCGCCACCTCGACGCGCATGGCCGGCCGCCGGGCGCGATTTCCTTTCTGATCACCGGGGATGAAGAGGGCCCGGCGATCGATGGCACCAGGAAGCTTCTCGAGGCCATCACGGCGGAGGGCGAACGCCTCTCCCACTGCATCGTGGGAGAGCCGACCAACCCGCGTGAAATCGGCGACATGATCAAGAACGGGCGGCGGGGCTCTCTGAACTGCAAGGTCCTAGCCCGCGGCGTGCAGGGCCATGTGGCGTATCCGGACAAAGCCGCAAACCCCATTCGTCCGCTTCTGGCGTTTCTCGGCGCTGTCCAGGCCCGATTGCTGGATGACGGCGCCCCCGGCTTTCAGCCATCCAACCTGGAAATCACCACGATCGACGTGGGCAACACCGCCTCCAACGTCATTCCGGCCGAGGCCCGCGCCAGCCTCAACATCCGGTTCAACACCGCCCACAGCGGCGCCGCGCTTTCGGCCTGGCTCGAGGCGGAGCGCGCAAAGGCGGCTGCGGATTTCCGCGGCGCGCTGACCCTGGACATTCACATCTCGGGAGAGAGCTTTCTCACCGCGCCCGGCCCTTTCACCGACCTGATCCAGGACGCCTGTGAATCCGTGACCGGACGGCGCCCTGTGCTGTCCACCACGGGCGGCACCTCGGACGCCCGCTTCATCAAGGATTATTGTCCTGTGGCTGACTTTGGCCTCGTCGGCGCAACCATGCATCAGGTGGACGAGAACGTCGCTGTCGACGACATCGAAACCCTGACGCGGATTTATCAAAGACTGATCGAGGGTTATTTCGAACGCTTTCGATAAGCCGTCAAAGGCGCAGGGGCTCCACATCCACCGAGTCGCCGTCCATGAGCCGATAGAGACGGCCACGGTGAATGGCCACGAGCGCGCCCTCGCCCCATTCTTCGACCAGGTCCGCGTCCTGTTCGACCTCGGTCTCCCAGAGCGTGCCATCGTCGCAGACGACAACACGGCCCTGCGCGATCACATCCTCGATCGCCGCGACCGCGCCAGAGCTTGCGCCCGCATTCAGCCCCTGGCGGAAGATCGCGAAGACCGCTTCGCGCTGCTCTGGCGAGAGGTTGGTCCAGTTCAGGCGCGCAAACACCTCCGGCCCCACCATGTCTGCCATCGCCTCGAACGGCGTCATGCGTTTTGCTCCCCCGCACTGCTGATTCGCGTCAGGGGAGAAAGCCGCCGCTTCGCTTAACGAGACCTTGCCGCGCTGCCGCGCGGGCGAACGATCAGCCTGCCGCCAGGGCGGAGCGAACAGCCTCGATCGCCGCTGCACCCTTTGTTGCATCCGGACCGCCGCCCTGGGCCATATCCGGCCGGCCGCCGCCGCCCTGACCGCCCAGCGCCCCCACGCCCGCCCGAACGAGATCGACAGCCGAGATCGCCCCCTCCAGATCGCGCGTCACGCCCACCGCGAGCGACGCGCGCCCACCGTCTGTCGCGACATAGGCCACCACGCCAGACCCAATCTGGGCCTTGGCCTCGTCGATCAGACTGCGCAGATCCTTCGCCGCGACGCCATCCAGAACGCGACCAAGAAACGCGCGGCCGGCGACGCTTTCGACCCCGGTGGAGCCGCCGCTCTCGGCCGGGCCTGCCAGCGCAAGCTTCTTCCTGGCCTCGGCAAGGTCGCGCTCGAGCTGGCGCCTCTGCTCCAGAAGGGCCGTGACCCGATCAGGAAGCTCGATCAGCGAGGATTTCGCCCGATCAGCCGCAGCGCGGGCAAGCGCGGTCTGGCCCTTCCAGTAGGCGAGCGCGGCTTCTCCGGCCGCCGCCTCGATCCGGCGCACGCCCGCGGCCACGGCGCTCTCTGAGACGATGGCGAACGCGCCGATATCGCCTGTGCGTGTCACATGCGTGCCGCCGCACAGCTCGACCGAATACGGACCATCTCCGCCCGGCTGCAGCCCCATCGAGAGCACGCGCACTTCATCGCCATACTTCTCGCCGAAAAGCGCCATGGCCCCGGCCTCGATTGCAGCCTCGGGGGTCATGAGCTTGGTTTCTGCCGCGGCATTCTGGCGCACGATCGCATTCACTTCGGCTTCGATGCGGTCGAGCGCCTCAGCGCCGATCGCTTCGCCATGCGCGAAATCGAACCGCAGCCGATCGGCTTCGACCGACGACCCCTTCTGGGTCACATGCGGGCCCAGAACCCGGCGCAACGCCGCATGCAGAAGGTGTGTCGCGGAATGGTTCGCCCGCACGGCGGCGCGGCGGCCCGCATCGATCTGAAGCCGTCCTTCTTCACCGACAACGGCAGCCGCATCGCTCAGAACGCCCACATGGGCATGGATCGCGCCGGCGCGCTTTTGCGTGTCTTCCACGGTGAAGACGCCACCGCCGGCAAGCCGGATCACGCCGTGATCCCCCGCCTGACCACCGCTTTCGGCGTAAAAGGGCGTCTGATTGAACACGAGTTCGGCGCGCGCACCCGGTGCAAGGGTGCCGACCCGCACGCCATCGGCGACAATGGCCACAAGCTGACCCGCCGCAGCCTGATTGGCGTAGCCCAGAAACTCGCTGGCCCCGACCTCTTCCTTCAGGGACAGCCAAACAGCCTGATCGGCCGCCGCTCCAGAGCCCGCCCAGGAGGCGCGCGCTATGGCGCGCTGGCGCTCCATCGCCGCATCGAAGGCGGCCAGATCCACCCCCCTGCCCTGCGCCCTCAGCACATCCTGGGTGAGATCCAGCGGAAAGCCAAAGGTGTCGTAGAGAGTGAAGGCGGTCTTGCCGGGGAAATCTGCGCCCGACGCCAGCTTTGCGGTCTCCTCTTCGAGCAGCGCCAGCCCCTTGCCCAGCGTGCGGCGGAACCGCTGCTCCTCCTGTTCGAGCGTGGCGAGCATGAACGCTTCGGCGCGCCGCAACTCGGGATAGGCGCCGCCCATCTCCTCGATGAGAGTGGGGGCAAGGCGGTGCATCAACGGCTCGCTGGCGCCCAGCATATGGGCGTGGCGCATGGCGCGGCGCATGATCCGGCGCAGCACATAGCCGCGGCCCTCGTTGGCCGGCGAAACGCCATCCGCGATCAGGAAGCACGACGCGCGCAGGTGATCGGCGATCACGCGATGGCTTGGCGCACGCGCGCCTTCCGCCTTGACCCCGGTGAGCGCTTCCGATGCGGAAATCAGCCGCGCGAACAGATCGATATCGTAATTGTCATGGACGCCCTGAAGCACGGCGGCGATGCGCTCCAGCCCCATGCCGGTGTCGATCGAGGGCTTGGGCAGCGCGACGCGCGCGCCGCCCGGCTGCTGGTCGAACTGCATGAAGACGAGGTTCCAGATCTCGATCCAGCGGTCCCCGTCCTGATCTGGCGAGCCCGGCGGGCCGCCGGGGATATGCGCGCCATGATCATAAAAGATTTCCGAACAAGGCCCGCACGGCCCCGTGTCGCCCATGGACCAGAAGTTATCCGATGTCGGGATGCGGATGATCCTGTCGTCGGGGAAGCCGGCGATCTTGCGCCAGAGCGCGGCGGCTTCTTCATCCTCGGAATAGACCGTCACCAGCAGCCTTTCGGCCGGGAGAGCGAACTCCTTGGAAATCAGCGTCCAGGCATGCTCGATCGCCTGTTCCTTGAAATAGTCGCCGAAGGAGAAATTCCCCAGCATTTCAAAGAATGTGTGATGCCGGGCGGTGTAGCCGACATTGTCGAGGTCATTGTGCTTGCCGCCGGCGCGCACGCATTTCTGCGAGCTTGCCGCGCGGGGAAAGGCTGCCGCCTCGGCCCCGGTGAAGACGTTCTTGAACGGCACCATGCCCGCGTTCGTGAACATGAGCGTTGGGTCCGATTGGGGCACAAGCGGACTGGACGCCGCCACGACATGGTCGCGCACGCGGAAGAAGTCGAGGAAGGCGGAGCGGATGTCGTTGACGCTGGGCATGGGCTCGCAAGGGGGCAGGAAGGTGCGCTCCCGCATATAAAGACGCCGCCCGCGCGCGCAACGGCGGCGGGCGGCGTCCTGTCATGCAGCGCCGGCTCGCGGAGGCGCAGAGCGCCTACATATCGTCGTCGGCGTCGTCGGCCGGGCCCGCCGCCAGGGCCTCTGCGAGCAGACCGGAGGAGCGGCGGATCTTCTCCTCTATCGCGGCCGCCATATCGGGATTGGCCTTGAGGAACTGACGCGCGTTTTCCTTGCCCTGCCCGATACGCTGGCTGTCATAGGAAAACCACGAGCCAGACTTGTCCACGATGCCCGCCTTCACGCCGAGATCGATCAGTTCGCCCGCCTTGGAGACCCCTTCGCCATAAAGGATGTCGAACTCGACCTGCTTGAAGGGGGGGGCAACCTTGTTTTTCACCACTTTCACGCGGGTGAGGTTGCCCACGACGTCTTCCTTGTCCTTGATCTGGCCAATGCGGCGGATGTCGAGCCGGACCGAGGCGTAGAATTTAAGCGCGTTGCCGCCCGTGGTGGTTTCAGGATTGCCGAACATCACGCCGATCTTCATGCGGATCTGGTTGATGAAGATCACCATCGTGTTGGAACGCGAGATCGAGGCGGTGAGCTTGCGCAGCGCCTGGCTCATCAGCCGGGCCTGAAGGCCGGGCAGGGAATCGCCCATCTCGCCTTCGATTTCGGCCTTGGGCGTGAGGGCTGCGACCGAATCGACCACGAGCACGTCAACCGCGCCGGAGCGCACAAGCGTATCCGTGATCTCGAGCGCCTGTTCGCCAGTGTCTGGCTGAGAGATCAGCAGATCGTCGAGATCGACACCCAGCTTGCGCGCATAGGACGGGTCGAGCGCATGCTCGGCGTCCACAAAGGCGCACACGCCGCCATTCTTCTGGGCCTCGGCGATGCATTGCAGCGCGAGCGTCGTCTTGCCCGAGCTTTCCGGGCCATAAATTTCAACGATCCGGCCGCGCGGCAAGCCGCCGATGCCGAGCGCGATATCAAGCCCGAGCGAGCCCGTCGACACCGACTCGATCTCCACCTTCGCGCCTTCGCCGAGGCGCATGATGGAACCCTTGCCGAAAGCGCGCTCGATCTGGGAGAGCGCCGATTCCAAAGCTTTAGACTTGTCCACGGCGCCGTGCTCCACCAACCTGAGGGATGCTTGTGACATGAGGAGCCTCCTTATTCCACGATTCCCGGGACGCCCCAGCGGCGCTGCGTGAACTCTGCGTACATGCTTTGTTCTGGGAACGCAAGGGGAACAAGATCGGGCGGACTTAGCGCTCCGCCGCGGCCGCTGTGCGGTCGCCCCCCGGTTCAGGCAGCGCGCAATTCCTGTTTCACGCGCTCGGCGAGTTCGGGAAGCGTGAACGGCTTGGGTAGAAAGGAGACGTGGCTCTGGTTGTCCAGCGTGCGGGAGAAGTCTTTCTCCGCATAGCCCGAAACAAACACCACCCGCGTATTCTTGAGATAGGGCTGAGCGGCTTTGAGCAGACTGGGCCCATCCATGCCCGGCATGATCACATCCGAGATCATGAGATGAAACGGCTCGTGTTCCTCCTCAAGGATGGCGAGCGCTTCCTCCCCGTCGCAGGCTTCCACCACGTCATAGCCGCGTTCGCTGAGCAGGCTCGACACGATGGAGCGCAGACCGTCCTCGTCGTCCACGAGCAGAATGCGGCCGCGCCCGGAAAAATCCGAGACTGGCGCAGACAGCGCGCCCGAAGACGAGGCCGCTGGCGCTTCCGGCGCCGGCGCCGGATCGCTTGCCTCGTCTTCATCCTCCACAACCGCAGTCTCAGGCAGGAAGATGGTGAAGGTCGAGCCACGCCCTGTTTCGGTTTCAAGCGCGATGAACCCGCCCGATTGCTTCACGAAGCCATAGATCATGGCAAGGCCGAGGCCGGTGCCCTTGCCCTGTTCCTTTGTGGTGAAGAACGGCTCGAAGATCTTGTCGATCTTGTCCTTGTCGATGCCTGTGCCGGTATCGGTCACGGCAATGGCCGCGTAGGGGCAGTCAGGCGCGGTTTCGGCAAGGCCCGGCGTGGCGCGCAGCGCGGCCAGAACGTCTGCGCGCTGGGCCCGTTTGGTCGCCACCGTGATCCGGCCCGGCGCGCCCGTGGCGCGAATGGCGTCGCGCGCATTGGTGACGAGATTGATCACCACGGTTTCCAGCTGCTGCTTGTCGGCGCGCACCACGGGCAAGTCGCGCTGATGCTGGAAGCCGATCTTGACCTGATCGTCGGTGAGCTGGCGCAGCAGAACCTCCAGATCGGAGATGAGGTGCGGCAAATCGATCGGCTGGCGGCGCAGGGTCTGTTTGCGGGAATAAGCCAGAAGCGACTTCACCAGCTCGCTGGCGCGGGTGGCGTTCTGGCCGATCTGCTGGAGGTGGAAATAGTCCGGGTCGCCGGCGGGGTGGCGCGTGAGGAGCTTTTCACCGTTCAGGATCACGATATTGAGGACGTTGTTGAGCTCGTGAGCGACGCCGCCGGCGATCTGGCCGATGGCGGCGAGCTTGGCGCGCTGGGCTGTGGATTGCTCCACGGCGGCGCGCGCCGAGACGTCAAACAGAAAAGCGATCGGGCCCTCGGCATCCCGGCCGAACGCGACTTCGAAGCTCTGGGCCGGATCGCGGGCGCTTGCGGCTTCCACGCTGCTGGCCGGGGCGGCCTTGAGCGCGGCGGCGAGATCGGCGCGGTCGGCCTCGGCAAAAAGCGACAGAAACGGCAAGACCGCGGCGTCGTCGCCAAACGCCTTCAGGAAGGCCGCATTGCCCCGCGCCGGCCGGGCGGCGGGATCGGCGGGATCAAGGCGGGCGAACGGGAATGGCGCAGCCAGCCCCTCGGTCGCCAGCGAGACTGGCGCAACGCCAGGAGCAGCGGGTGCGGGACGCGCCAATGCGGCCGCAACAGTCTCCACCAGGCTCGCGGTTTCGGGCGCAGGCCGGGCGATCCGCCACAGCGCGCCTTGCCCCATCGGGCGCACCTGAGCCCGCCCGATGGCGCGCTCCAGCGTCAGGGCTTCGCCCCTGCGCCCCGCCAGCGCCAGAGCGTGCACGTCCTGGGCGTCGAGGCCGGCCGCCTCCAGCGCCACATCGGGGGCGACGGCGCCGAAACCCGCCCGCCAGGCGGCATTGGCGGCAAGAAGCGCGCCCTCGCGCGAGACAAGGGCTGCGGGCTCGTCGAGCGCCTCGAGCCAGAGGGTTTCGGTCTGGCCCGCTCGCGCCCCCGCTCCAAAGAGCGCCATCACCGCTTTCATGCCTGTCTCCCTGGGCCGCCCTGCACAGTAGCGATTCTCAGCGTCGTTTGGCGCCAGCGATCCGCAACACGGCGCCGATGATTTTCGCGACCGCCTGATAGTGTTCAGCCGGGATCGGCTGATCGATCTCCACGCTGGCGTAGAGCGCGCGCGCCAGCGGCGGATCTTCCATGATCGTCACGGCGTTGTCCTGGGCCACCGCCCGGATGCGCAGCGCCACCGCGTCCACGCCCTTGGCCACGCAGATGGGCGCGGGCGTCTCCTCCGGCACATAGCGCAGCGCCACGGCATAGTGGGTCGGGTTGGTGATCACGACGGTGGCGGAGGGCACCGCCTGCATCATGCGCTGGCGCGCCCGTTCCTGGCGGATCTGGCGGAGCTTCGCACGCACCAGCGGATCGCCCTCGGTGTTTTTGAACTCCTCCTTGAGCTCCTCGCGGCTCATCCGGTTTCGCTTGATAAAGCTCTGTTTCTGCTGAACAAAATCGAGCGCGGCGACAAGCGCGGCCACAATCAGGGCAGCAATCAGAAGATCGCCCGCCATATCCCGCACCGCGGGGAGCAGCGCCCCGACCTCCAGCCGCATCAGCGCTTCCATCGCATCGATGTTCGGCCAGATGGCGGCGACCATCGCCAGAGCCACAGCGAGAACCTTCAGCAGCGTCTTGGCGAAGGTGATCCACGCCTCGCCGCCAAAAAGGCGCTTGAACCCGGCGATGGGGGAGATCTTGTCGAGCTTGGGCTTGAGCTTCTCGCCGGTCCAAAGCAGCCCGATCTGGGCGACATTGCCTGCGAGCGCGGCGGCGAACAGCAGCAGAAAAAACCCGAAAAGCGCGGTCGCGCTCTGGGCGCTCAGCGCCACCATCAACTGGGAGAGCCCGCCGCCATCCACCGGGATGGCATGCGGGCGCTCGATGAACGAATGCATCGACTGGGCGAGATCGGCCGAAGCGCCGCCCGCGAGCGCCAGAAGACCGAAGGTGGCCGCCAGAAGAACCGTCACCGATCCCACATCCTGGGATTTGGCGACGTCTCCCTTCTCGCGCGCCTGCTCCAGCTTTCGCGGGGTGGGCTCTTCTGTCTTCTGGGAGGGATCCTGTTCGGCCATCCCCGCCCCTCAATTGTAGGAGCGCGCGACGCGCTCGACATATTCAAGCCACACCAGCATCCCTGCGCCCGCCGTCAGCAGAAACACCAGAAGGCCCGCCAGAACCTGAGCCGGGATCAGAATGAAAAAGACCTGGATTGTGGGCGCGAGCTTGGACAGCACGCCAAGACCCAGATTGAACAGAAGCCCGAAAACGATCAGCGGGGCGGTGATCTGCACAGCGACAGTGAAGGCGTCGCGGAAGCCCTGAACGCCGAATTCAGCCACCTCCGCCATCGCCGGCATCTGGCCGAGCGGAAAGCGCTCGTAGGACGCGAGCGTTCCGGCGATGAACCAGTGGTGCAGATCGGCGGCGAAAATCAGCGCCAGTCCCATGATCACGAGGAACGCCCCGAAAATCGCGCCCTGCTGACCCTGAGAGGGATCAAACTGCATGGCGAAGGACAGGCCCGTCTGAAGCCCTGCAATCGATCCTGCGGTCGCGAGCGCGCCGAGGCAGAAGCGCGCCGCCGCCCCCATCAGGACGCCAATCACCACTTCCTGCACGATGATCGCCACAAGGCCCGACGTCGTGGCCGGGATCGGCGGGACCGCAGCCGCGACCACCGGCGCGATGACGATTGTCAGCAGAAACGCAAACGCGAGCCTGATGCGGGCGGGGACCGCCTGCTCGCCCAGCCCCGGCATCAGCATGCAGAAGGCCCCGGCGCGGGCGAAAACCAGCCCCATCGCCCAGATTGTGGACGCGACCCACTCCAAGGGCCTCAGCCCCCGCCAGCGACGCGCGCCATGATTTCGCGCATGAAGTCGCCCATCATGCCCCCCATCAGGGGCATGAACACGATCAGGGCCGCAAAGATCGCGATGATCTTGGGCACGAACACCAGCGTCATTTCCTGAATCTGGGTCAGCGCCTGCAACAGGCCGATCGCAAGCCCGACAACCAGGCCAACGAGCATGGCCGGCCCCGCCATCAGGACCGTCAGCCAGATGGCGTCTCGGCCCACATCCAGCACGTCTGCGCCCGTCATGCCCTTCGCTTTCAGCCTGGCTGCGCTCATTCTTGCGCCGTTAACGCATCGAAGAGTTTGGTTAACAAAATCTGATCGCCACCGTGTGGTCCTCGCCGGATTGCCAATCGGGAAGCCCCTCGCCACACTGGCGCTGTCTGCAGGAGAGAACCGCGTCATGGTGCTGTCGCTGAAACACCCGCTGAAACCAGACCTCACGCCGGAGGAAACAGCGCGCCAGCGGTTTGTCTCAGGCCTTCGCGGATTCGTCCTGAACGATCTCGCCGCCGACATGCGCAAAGCCTATGACGGCCGGGCAAAAGCGCGCTTCGAGGCCCGCGCCGGCCGGCCTGTGCGCGACGGTCGCGATGTGCACGCCGCGATGCGCGGCGACCCGGCCTTCACCTGCTATTCCGCGCTGCGGGTGGCGGCGCAGGAAATGGTCTGGGATTCAGTCGCCGAGGCCACGGCGCGCGAGCACGACAGGCTGGAGAACGAGGCCAGCCGCGCGGTGAAGCCCGGCCAGGTGACGCTTGCCGATGGCTTCACCCCGCCGCGCAACGTGACCGCCATCGACGTGCATCTGATGCCCGGCGGCTATGCGGGCGCGGAGCCGACCGATCTGCGCCCCGGCGCGCTCTATGATCAGGGGCTGGCGGTCTTCTCCATGGGCCTGATGGGCGAGAATCTCGACGACATCGGCCTCTCGATGGCCGCCTATGTCAGCCGAAAGTTCCCCGATTTCGCGCCCCGCCGCATTCTCGATCTGGGCTGCACCATCGGCCACAACACGCTGCCCTGGAAGCAGACCTATCCCGAAGCAGAGGTGATCGGCATCGACGCCGCCGCGCCAGGCCTGCGCTACGGCGCGGCGCGCGCCAGCCTTCAGGGCGTGGACGTCGCCTTCGCGCAGATGGACGCAAGCGCGCTTGACTATCCAGACGAGAGCTTCGACCTCGTCTTCAGCTCCATGTTCCTGCACGAGCTCAGCCAGAAGACCATTGCAGCGACGCTGAAGGAAGCGCGCCGCGTGCTGCGCCCCGGCGGCCTGATGCTGCACATGGAGCTGCCGCCCAACACCCAGATGAGCCCGTTCGAGAGCTTCTACCTCGACTGGGATTGCTACTATAACGAGGAGCCGTTCTACAAAGCCTACCGCGACCGCGAACCGCGCGACCTCTGCATCGAGGCCGGCTTTGAGTCGCAGGACTATCTGCAGTTCGTGGTTCCGTCCGTCGGCGGCTATGGGTTGGCGGCCGTCGAGGCGGCGGTGGCCGCAGAGAGCCATCAGGTGGATGCCGAAACCACAGGGCGGCTCGCCGAAGGCATCACCTGGTTTGGCTTTGGCGCATGGAAGCGCTGATGGCGATGGACGAGACGCTGGAGCCCGCCGACGCTCCCGGACCGATCTATGGTCCCGATGGCCGGGCCGCCTTTTTCACAGACCCCGCGATGGACAGGTTCGCGGCTGCGTTCACCCGCCTGGCCGGGGAGGTGTGGGTGGTGAAGGAACAGCTCGCCACCCTTCTGGAAGCCGCCGACGCCAAGGGCGCGCTCACCGCCGCTGAGGTGCGCGCCCACGCAGAGGCCGCCGCAGCCAGGCGCGAGGAAGAGCTCGCCGCCTTCGTGAATCGCGTGCTCGGGCCGATGCGCGAGGAAGACTGAGCGGCCGCCTGATCCGGTGGCGGCACGGTATGAAACTGCATGAAACTGCATGAAACTGCACGTCGCCGGCAGGCCACGGTACGAAAACCTCGCCTGGCCGCGCTCAACAGGCGATCGAAGTGCGGCCAGGCTGCCAACATCGATCAAAATCGCTTGACCGCGCCGCGCATCACCAACATGTGAGCGTCCTCGCGATCCGGGCCCCTCTGACGCATGCGGCGGCATGCGTGATGTCGGCGCACTCACCCCCATCGCGCGGCCGCGGCGCGTCCTCGCTTCAGGAGCCGACCGATGCCGGCCTTCCTTCAGGCGGAATATCTCAGCCAGCCGATCTGGCTCTGGGCCGCCTTTCTCAGCTTCATTCTGTTTTTGCTCTGGGTCGATCTCGGCCTGCTCAACCGCAAGGACGGCGTTGTTTCTGCAAAGAAAAGCGCAATCATGTGGGCAAGCTTCGCCTCCCTCGCCATCGCGTTCGGGGTCTGGATCTATTTCTTCTACGAGCCGCCGGAGGGTACGACACAGGCGCAGGCGACGATCCAGTTCTTCACCGGCTATCTGCTCGAAACGTCGTTGGCGTTCGACAATATCTTCGTGATTTCAATGATCTTCACCTATTTCGCGGTGCCGCGCGAATATCAGCACCGCGTGCTGTTCTGGGGGATCATCGGGGCGATCGTCTTCCGAGGCATCTTCATCTCGCTGGGCGCTGCGGTGGTGAACGAGTTCACCTGGGTGCTGTTCATCTTCGCTGCCTTCCTGATCTTCACGGGCTGGAAGATGGTCTCCGGCGGCGATCACGAGATGAACCTCGAGGACAACAAGATCCTGATCTTCCTCAAGAAACGCATGCGCGTGACCGAGACGATCGAAAACCACAACTTCTTCGTGAAGAAGCCTGACCCCGCCACCGGCAAGCTCGTCACCTGGGCGACGCCGCTGTTTCTGGCCTTGTGCATGGTGGAGATCGTGGACGTGATCTTCGCAGTGGATTCGGTGCCAGCGATCTTTGCCGTCACGCAGGATCCGTTCATCGTCTATACGTCGAACATCTTCGCCATTCTTGGCCTGCGCTCGATGTATTTCATGCTGGCGGCCGCGGTGGAGCGGTTCAAGTATCTGAAATACGGGCTGTCGCTCGTGCTCGTCCTGATCGGGATCAAGATCATCTGGAACTTCGGCCTCAACAAGGAGCTGAAGCTGGTGCCCTATCTGGAGCCGCACTGGTCGCTGATCGCCACCCTCACGCTGATCGGCGGGGCGATCATCTTCTCGCTGTGGAAGACCGGCAAGGACGCCAAGAAGCCAGCCGACGTCGCGGCGGAGTAGGACAACGCGGTCTCCGGGTGCGGTTCTGGCCGCACCCGGAGGCTGCGCTACCAGGCGCGCCTGCCCGTCGCCACCTCGAACGCCATCCTGAAATCCCCCATCAGGCTCCAGAGCGGATAGGTGAAGGTGGCGGGCCGATTTTTTTCAAAGAACGCATGACCGATCCAGGCGAAAGCATAGCCACAGATCGGGGCGGCGAGGAAAAGCCGCCAGTCCTGCGTGACCAATCCGGCCAGAAAACAGAGCAAAGACAACCCCGTGCCCACGACATGCAGCCGGCGGCTCGTGGGATTTTGGTGCTCGCCGATATAGAACGGATAGAAGGCGGCAAAGCTCTGGTAGCGTTCGGGGGGCGCGCTTGCGTCGGTCATGGCGCCAGCATGGCGCCGGTCGGAGCGGTTGAAAAGCGCCGCATCCCCTGACTCAGTTGTCCAGGAAGCTCCGCAGCTTGCGCGAGCGCGAGGGGTGCTTGAGCTTGCGCAACGCCTTGGCCTCGATCTGCCGGATCCGTTCGCGCGTCACCGAGAATTGCTGGCCGACTTCTTCGAGGGTGTGATCGGTGTTCATGCCGATGCCAAAGCGCATCCGCAGCACCCGCTCCTCGCGCGGGGTGAGCGAGGAGAGCACCCGCGTGGTGGTTTCGCGCAGATTGCTCTGGATGGCGGCGTCCACAGGCAGGATGGCGTTCTTGTCCTCGATGAAATCGCCCAGATGGCTGTCTTCCTCGTCCCCGATCGGGGTTTCGAGGCTGATCGGCTCCTTGGCGATCTTCATCACCTTGCGGACCTTTTCCAGCGGCAGGCCGAGCTTTTCGGCAAGCTCTTCCGGCGTCGGATCGCGGCCGATTTCGTGCAGCATCTGGCGCGAGGTCCGCACCAGCTTGTTGATCGTCTCGATCATGTGGACCGGAATGCGGATGGTGCGGGCCTGATCCGCGATGGAGCGGGTGATGGCCTGCCTGATCCACCAGGTCGCGTAGGTGGAGAACTTGTAGCCGCGGCGATACTCGAACTTGTCGACCGCCTTCATCAGGCCGATATTGCCTTCCTGAATAAGATCAAGGAATTGCAAGCCGCGGTTGGTGTATTTTTTCGCGATGGAGATCACCAGGCGCAGGTTGGCCTCCACCATTTCCTTCTTGGCCTGACGCGCCTCGCGCTCGCCCTTCTGCACCATCTGGACGATGCGGCGGAAATCATCGATCGGCACGCCGGTTTCCTGGGCGAGCGTGGCGATTTCCGCGCGGATGTCTTCCACCTGCGTGCGTGCGTTCGTGGCGAAACGCCCCCAGGAGTTGGACAGAGCCGCCACGCCGTCGAGCCAGGCGGGGTTCAGCTCGGAGCCGAAATAGCGCTGCAGGAACTCCCCGCGCGCCACGCCCGCGCTGTCGGCCAGCCGCATCAGCCGGCCTTCAAGCCCGATCAGCCGCTTGTTGATCGTGTAGAGCTGCTCCACCAGCGCCTCGATGCGGGCGTTGTTGAGCTTGAGGCTCTTGAGATGCTCGATGATGCGGGCCTGCAGCCCTTCATAGGCTTCGGTGTCTGCCGCGCTGAACCCATCGCCCCGGATCCGGAGATCGACCAGCCGCTCCTGAAGCCCGCGGAATTCCTCGAACTCGCCGGCCACGCCATCGAGGATGGCCATCACTCCGTCGCGCAGCTCGGCTTCCATCGCCGACATGGAGAGCGCGGCGCCTTCGTCGTCGAAGTCATCGCTTTCGGCGGCGGCCTCGGCGGCGGCGTCCGGGTCGCCCTCGGCCTCGTCCTCTTCCGGCGGAGCGGCCGCAGGCTGCGGGTTCTCGGCGCCATAAGTTGCTTCAAGATCAATGATGTCGCGCAGAAGCACGCGGCCAGAGCGAAGCTCGTCGCGCCAGACCATGATGGCTTCGAAGGTCAGCGGGCTTTCGCACAAGCCCCGGATCATCGCATCGCGCCCGGCCTCGATCCGCTTGGCGATGGCGATCTCGCCCTCGCGGGAGAGAAGCTCCACAGAACCCATCTCGCGCAGATACATCCGCACCGGATCATCGGTCCGGTCGGCGTCGGCCTTCATGTTGCCGGTGGGCAGCTGGGCCTCGGCGCGCACGGCCACGGCGGCGGTCTTCTCGGCGGCCTCGGCTTGCGCGCCGTCTTCGGCCTCTTCCTCGTTGTCGATGACGTTGATGCCCATTTCGGAGAGCATCGCCATCACGTCCTCGATCTGCTCGGAGGTGAACTCCTCGCTTGGCAGAACCTTGTTCAGCTCATCGACCGTCACATAGCCGCGCGCCTTGGCCGCCTTGATGAACTTCTTGACGCCCGCATCGGTCAGGTCGAGCAGCGGGCCGTCGGGGGCGTCTTTTTCTTCCGCTTGCGGTTCTTCGGTCTTGGTCGTCATCAAGGTGGTCCCGTCTCCGGGCGCGCGGGCCGCCGCGCGCAGGAGCGATAGAGGGTCAATGCGGGCTGTCGGCGCCCGATATGTCTGCGCTGGCCGAACTGGAAGCACGCTTTTCGGCGAGCAGCCGGGTCAGCCTGTCGAGTGCGGCCGGGTCGCCGCCGCGGGCATCGTCTCGGGCGCGCTCAAGATCCATGTCCAGTTCCCAGGCCGAGAGGCCTGCACGCCAAAGAGCCGGCGCGACGTCGGACCGGGCATAGGGGTTCAGCCCGCTCGTCATGGCAGTCTCCAAAAGGGAGAGAGCGTCCGCCGCTCCGCGGCGTTCGAGATGGCGTCGCACGTCTTGCTTTTCAAGGCGCAGGGTCCCCGGGTTCCATGCCTGTAGTGTGGCGTCGCGGATCGCGTCAAGGGCGGGATCAGAGATCGTCAACCCGGCATAGACCTCTTCGGCGTCTGCAAGCAGCCCCGGGGCCGCAAAAGGGGCGCACACCAGCTCGATCAAGCGGCGCGGCGCAGGCGCGCGCGAGCGCGCCTTCAGCTCCGGCGTTGCAGGCATCGGCGCGTCAGACCAGCCGCGAGCGCCGCGCGGAGCGCTGCGCGGTCGTGCCGGCCGGGCGGGAAACAATCTGTCGAACCGCTCGTCAAAGGCCGCGCGATAGGCCTCGCGCACATCCGGGTTCTGGATTCCTTGCGCCAGCGCGCGCGCCCGCGCTTTCAGACTGGCCCGCCGCTCCGGGGTATCGACCGGGCCGGTCGAGACCAGCCGCCTCCAGGCCGCATCGATCAGCGGCTCGGCCCCCTCCAGCGCAGTGCTCATGGCCCCTGCCCCCGCCTCGCGCAGCAGGTCGTCGGGGTCTTTGCCGCCGGGCAGCGTGACAAAGCGAAGGCTCTTGCCCGGCTCCAGCAGCGGCAGAGCGCGCTCCAGCGCCCGGCCCGCTGCCGCCTGGCCGGCCTTGTCGCCATCGAGGCAGAGGATCGGCTCCGGGCTCAGTTTCCAGAGCAGCCGGATCTGGTCTTCCGTGACGGCGGTGCCGAGCGGGGCCACGGCGGGAAAGCCCGCCCGCTCGAGCGCGATCACGTCCATGTAGCCTTCCGCCACGATGAGGGGCGGCGGGGCCTCACGCGCGGCCTTCGCCAGCGTCTGGCGCGCCTGGGCCAGGCGGTAGAGCGTGCGCCCCTTGGAAAAGAGCGGCGTCTCGGGGCTGTTGAGGTATTTGGCCTGGGCGTCCTTCGCCATCGCCCGGCCACCGAAGGCGATCACGCGGCCGCGCGCATCCTCGATGGGAAACATGATCCGGTCGCGGAAGCGGTCATAGGGGCTGCGCCCATCGTCGGGCTGGATCAGAAGGCCAGCCTCGATCTGGGCGGCGAGGGAAATGCCGCGCTGCTCCAGCGCCTGTTTCAGGCCGTCGCGCGCCTCCGGGGCAAAGCCCAGCCGAAAGCGGCCCCAAGCCTCCTCAGGCAGGCCACGACCGATCAGATAGGCACGCGCAGCCGCCCCGGCGGGTCCGCGCAGCGCGCGCTCGAAGTGCCGGGCGGCTTCTTCCAGCGCATCGAGAGCGCCCTTGCGCGCCTGCTCCTCCTGGGGGGCGCGCTCGCTTCGGGCGGGAAGCTGCAGGCCAGCTTCCGCGGCCAGCGCTTCCACCGCCTCGGGAAAGCTCAGCCGATCCATCTTCATCACGAAGTCGATCGCATTGCCTTTCTCCTGGCAGCCAAAGCAGTAGAAGCGGCCCTTGGCCTCCTCCACGTGGAAACTCGGGCTCCTCTCACCGTGAAACGGGCAGCAGGCCCACATGTCGCCGCGCGCGGGGTTGGACTTGCGCTTGTCCCAGCTCACGCGCCGGCCGACCACCGCCGTGATCGAGGTCCGGGCGAACAGCTCGTCCAGGAAGGTCTGGGAAAAGCGCATGCGCGAACGCTACGGCGCCGGCGGGCTCTGAGGAAGCGTACGCAGACAGCACTCCACGACGGCGCACGCCTCCCCGACGCGTGAAAATCGCGATAGAGCAGCCCCGATGCGCCCGCCCGAGCTCAACGCCTTCTTTGCGCCGCTCACGACGCTGAAAGGCGTGGGGCCGCGGCTCGCCGCGCTTCTGGAAAAGGTCGCCGGCGGGCCGCTGGTGCGCGATATCGCCTTCACAGCGCCCACCGGCGTGGTGGATCGCCGCCTGCGCGCCGCGATCGCCGATGCGCCCGCCGGCGCGCCTGTCACGATCCTGGCCCGCGTGGAGCGCCATGAGCCGCCAGCCGGTGCAAAGCGGCCCTATCGCGTGCGGATGGCCGACGAGACAGGCTTTCTGACACTGGTGTTCTTCAACCCCAATCGCGAGCATCTCGCCGGGGCTCTGCCCGTGGGGGCTCTACGGGTCATGTCTGGCGAGGTGACGGTGTTTGGCAACGAACGCCAGATGACCCACCCGGCCGCGATCGCGCCGCCGGAGGAGATCGACCGGGTGGCGCGGGTGGAGCCTGTCTATCCCCTCACCGCCGGCCTGTCGCTCAAGGTCGCCCAGCGGGCGGCCGAGGCCGCCGCACGGCTTGCGCCGCGTGGGCTTGAGTGGCTTGCGCCCGAGCGGCTGGCGCGGCGCGCCTGGCCGGGCTTCGCCGATGCGCTGGCCCGCCTGCACGCCCCTGAAAGCGCGGTCGATCTCAGCCCAAAGGCCCCCGCGCGCCAGCGGCTGGCGTATGACGAGCATTTCGCCCGCCAGCTGGGCTATGGCCTCTCGGCGATGGAACGGCGGGCCGCGCCTGGCGCTGCGATCGCTGGCGACGGCCGCTTCACCGCCCCTTTGCTGGAGGCCCTGCCCTATCAGCCGACGGGCGCCCAGAAGCGCGCCTTTGCCGAGATCGGCGCCGACATGGCCCGCCCCTCCGCCATGGCGCGGCTGCTTCAGGGCGATGTGGGCGCGGGCAAGACGCTGGTGGCGGCCTGGGCGATGGCGCGCGCAGCAGAAGGCGGCTTTCAGGCCGCGCTGATGGCCCCGACCGACCTGCTCGCGCGACAGCATGGCGCAGGTCTGAAGCCGCTGCTGGCGGCGGCCGGCCTGCGGCTGGAAACGCTGACCGGGCGCGACACCGGCGCCGGCCGCGCGCGCCTGCTGGACGATCTCGCCTGCGGCGCGATCCATGCGGTGTGCGGCACGCACGCGCTGTTTCAGGACGCGGTGGCCTTTCACAAGCTCGGCCTCGTGGTGGTGGATGAGCAGCACCGCTTCGGCGTCGCGGACCGGCGCCGCCTGATGGCCAAGGGGCAGGCGCCCCATGCGCTCGCGATGAGCGCCACGCCCATCCCGCGCACGCTGGAGCTGACGGCCTATGGCGATCTCGACGTCTCGCGCCTCGATGAGAAGCCGCCCGGCCGCCAGCCGATCGCCACACGCGCGCTGCCGCTGGAACGGATGGAGGAGCTGACCGGCGCGGTGGCGCGCGCCATCGCACGCGACGACCGGGTCTATTGGGTCTGTCCCATGGTGGCGGAGAACGAGCTGCTCGATCTTTCCGCCGCCGAGGAGCGGTTCGCCGCCCTTGAGGCCCGGTTTGGCGAGACCGTCGCGCTGGCGCATGGCCAGATGCCGCCGCGCCGCAAGGACGCCGCGATGGAAGCCTTCCGCGAGGGGACTTCGAAAATCCTTGTCGCCACCACCGTGATCGAGGTCGGCGTGGACGTGCCCGAGGCCAGCGTCATGGTGATCGAGCACGCAGAGCGCTTTGGCCTGGCGCAATTGCATCAGTTGCGCGGGCGGGTGGGCCGGGGCGGCAAGGCGGGGGCCTGCATCCTGCTCTATCAGGCGCCCTTGGGCGAAACCGCCAAGCGCCGGCTGGAAGCGCTGCGCGAGACAGACGATGGCTTCCTGATCGCTGAAATCGACTGGGAATTGCGCGGCGCAGGCGATGTTCTGGGCGTGCGTCAGGCGGGCCTGCCGGCCTATCGCTTCGCCGATCCGTTCGAGCATGCCGATCTGCAGGAGGCCGCGCGCGAGGATGCTCTGGCGCTGCTGGCGCAGGACCCGAAGCTGGCCTCCCCGCGCGGCAAGGCCGCGCTTGCCGCGCTCTGGCTGTTTGGCCAGCAGGACGCGGCCGCCCTCCTGCGGTCGGGATAGGCGGGCCTACACCACGCCCCGGCCCCGCAAGTCCGCTTGCTCTTCAGCCGAAAGCCCCAGCAATTCGCCGAGCGCCCAGCCCGTATCGGCCCCCAGCGCCGGGGGGGCTCGTTCCGCCCTTGCAGGGGTGGCGGAGTATTTCACCGGATGCGCCACCGTCGTGAGCGGACCAACATCGGCTCGGTCCGTCGAAACGGCGAGCCCGCGCGCCACCACCTGGGGATCGGCGAAGACCTGATCGATGGTGTTGATCGGCCCGCAGGGCACGCCGGCCGCCTCCAGCGCGTCCATCCAGTCGCGGCTCGTGCGCGCTCTCAGGATCGGTTCCAGCAACGCCACCAGTGCGGCGCGGTTGGCGACCCGATCAGCGTTTTTCGCGTAGGCCGGGTCCTCGCACAGCGCCGGGACACCTGCGACAGCGCAGAAACTGCGAAACTGACCGTCATTGCCAACGGCCAGGACGATATGCCCGTCTGCGGTCGCAAACACTTGATAGGGAACGATATTCGGGTGCGCATTGCCCAGCCGGCCGGGCGCCTTCTGGCCTACAAACCAGTTCTGCGCCTGATTGGCGAGCATCGCGGCCTGGCAATCCATCAGCGCCACGTCGAGGTGCTGACCTTGGCCTGTGCGCTCGGCGTGGCGAAGCGCCGCCAGGATGCCGCTGGCCGCGTACATGCCGGTGAAGAGGTCCACCACCGCCACGCCCACCTTCATGGGCTCGGCGCCCGGCGCGCCGTCTGGCTGGCCGGTGATCGACATCAGCCCCCCCATCGCCTGGATCAGATAGTCGTAGCCCGCGCGCGGCGCGTACGGCCCCGTCTGGCCGAAGCCGGTGATGGAGCAATAGACCACAGCCGGATTGAGCGCGGCGAGGCTCTCGTAATCGAGCCCGTATTTCTTCAGTCCGCCAGTCTTGAAATTCTCCACCACGATCTGACACGTGGGCACGAGCCGGTGCAGCAATGCGCGACCCTCGGCTTGGGTGAAATCCAGCGTGACGGAGCGCTTGTTGCGATTGGCGGCGAGGAAATAGGCCGCATCAGAGCGCCCGCCTGCCG
>JBIIUJ010000222.1:0-2971 GCA_044340025.1 Caulobacterales bacterium | reverse complement strand
TGCGACAGCCACGTTGGACACATGCACCGGCGCTTCGAAGGTCTTGATCCCGCCAGGATCGGCCTGCGAGGGGCGCTGGTGCCGCTTCACGACATTGACGCCCTGCACCACCACGCGCTCCTCTTTCGGGATCACGCGAAGCACCTGGCCGCTCTTGCCCTTGTCCTTGCCGGACAGGATGACGACCTTGTCGCCCTTTTTCACCTTGGCGGCCATCTCACAGCACCTCCGGCGCCAGCGACACGATCTTCATGTGGTTCTTCGCGCGCAGCTCGCGCGGGACCGGTCCGAAGATGCGCGTGCCGATCGGCTCGCCCGAATTGTTCACGAGGACAGCGGCATTGGTGTCGAACCGAATGACCGAACCATCCTTGCGCTGAATGTCCTTGGAGACGCGAACGACAACGGCCTTGCGCACGTCGCCCTTCTTCACCCGCCCACGCGGGATCGCCTCTTTCACAGACACCACGATCACGTCCCCGACCGTTGCATAACGCCGTTTCGAGCCGCCGAGCACCTTGATGCACATCACGCGGCGCGCTCCGGAATTATCCGCAACGTCCAAGTTCGTCTGCATTTGAATCATGTCAGACCTCCTGACCCGTCCGTTTCGGAGCCTAGGCTCCGACGCGACCGATCACTTCCCACCGCTTCAAAGCTGATTTCGGCGGGCATTCCTGAATGGATACGACCTCGCCCGCCTTGAAGGCGTTGCCTTCATCGTGGGCATGGTAATTCTTGCTCCGGCGCACAGTCTTCTTGAGCACCGGGTGAAGGAACGTCCGTTCGACTTTGACAACGACGGTCTTGTCGCCCTTGTCGCTGACGACGACGCCCTGCATCACGCGTTTCGGCATCGTATGCTCCTTACGCCCCGGCCGCGCCGGATTTCTCGCGCAGCACCGTCTTCACGAGCGCAATCGTCTTGCGCACTTCGTTGACACGGTGCGTCTTTTCCAGCTGGCCGGTGGCCTTCTGGAAGCGCAGGTTGAACTGTTCTTTCTTCAGCTTCTGGAGTTCGTCCTTCAGCTGATCCGCGGTCAGGGCGCGAGCGGCTTCGGCCTTCATCATCCCTCTCCCTTACGCGGCTTCTGCAGCCGGAGCCGCGATGCCGAAATCGGCGCGGGTCACGACTTTGGTGGTCACAGGCAGCTTGGCGGCGCCAAGACGCAGCGCTTCACGCGCCACATCGTCGGCCACGCCGTCGATCTCGAACAGGATCCGGCCCGGCTTGACCCGCGCCACCCAGAAATCCGGCGACCCCTTCCCCGAGCCCATCCGCACTTCGGCAGGCTTGGTGGAGACCGGAACGTCGGGGAAGATGCGGATCCACACCTTGCCCTGGCGCTTCATCTGACGGGTGATCGCACGGCGGCACGCCTCGATCTGGCGCGCGGTGATGCGCTCCGGCTCGAGGCTCTTGAGCCCATAGGAACCGAAGCTCAGGCTGGCGCCAGACGTCGCCAGGCCATGGATCCGGCCCTTGTGCGCTTTGCGGAACTTGGTCCGCTTCGGCTGCATCATCGTTAAATCCCCTTACGCCTTTGCCGCGTCACGTTCGGCGCGGTCACCCCGGTCCCGGCGGCCGCCACGGCGGTCGTCCCGGTCGCGGCGCTCGCCGTCGTCGCGGTCGCGCCGAGGCCGGTTTTCGCCGGACTCGTTGGCGCGCTTGTCTTGAGCCATCGGGTCGCGCTCAAGGATTTCGCCCTTGAACACCCACGCCTTCACCCCGATCACGCCATAAGCGGTCGACGCTTCGGCCGTGCCGTAATCGACGTCCGCGCGCAGCGTGTGCAGCGGAACCCGGCCTTCGCGATACCATTCGGTCCGCGCGATTTCCGCCCCGCCCAAACGGCCCGCAACCGTGATCCGGATGCCCTGGCCGCCCATGCGCATGGTGGATTGTATCGCCCGCTTCATCGCCCGGCGGAACGCCACGCGGCGCTCGAGCTGCTGGGCCACGCTTTCAGCGACGAGGGTCGCATCGACCTCCGGCTTGCGGACTTCGACGAGGTTCAGGAACACTTCCGCGCCCTGGATCATCTTGGAGAGATCCTTGCGCAGCTTATCGATGTCCCCGCCCTTCTTGCCGATCACCACGCCGGGGCGCGCCGTGTAGATCGTCACCCGGCACTTCTTGTGCGGGCGCTCGATCACGATGCGCGAGATGCCGGCTTGCGACAGCTTCTTCTTGAGGTAGGCGCGAACCTTCAGGTCTTCGTGGAGAAGACGGGCGTATTCCTCGCGGTTGGCGTACCAGCGGCTGTCCCAGGTCCGGTTGATCCCGAGGCGCAGGCCGATCGGATTGACTTTCTGACCCATCAGGCGGCCCCTTGCTCTTCACGGACCACGATCGTGATCTGCGAAAACGGCTTCTCGATGCGCGCGCCGCGACCGCGGGCGCGGGTGTTCATCCGCTTCATCACAAGACCCTTGCCAACGAAGGCCTGGGCCACCACGAGCGCGTCGATATCGAGGCCATGGTTGTTCTCGGCGTTCGCGATCGCCGACTTCAGGCACTTCTGAACGGCGTGAGCGATCCGCTTGTTGGAGAACGAAAGTTCCGCCACGGCCTTTTCGGCCTTCAGGCCGCGGATCGACTGAGCCACCAGGTTCAGCTTTCGCGGCGAGACGCGCAGGTTCTTGGCGATCGCCTGAGCCTCGTTGTCGGGCAGGCGGCGCGGCTGTTTTTCCTTGCTCATCGCCTACCTCCGCTTGGCTTTCTTGTCCGCGCCATGGCCGTGATAGGTCCGGGTGGGCGCGAACTCGCCGAGCTTGTGGCCGACCATCTCCTCGGTGACGTTCACAGGCAGGAACTTCTGCCCGTTGTGCACCTGGAAGGTCAGGCCGACGAATTGCGGCATGATGGTGGAGCGACGCGACCAGGTCTTGATCGCTTCGCGGCGGGGGGAGCCAGCAGCCTTTTCGGCCTTCGCCAGCAGATATCCGTCCACAAACGGACCTTTCCAAA
>JBIIUJ010000077.1:0-11985 GCA_044340025.1 Caulobacterales bacterium | reverse complement strand
GCTGGAGTTACGCAGTCTCCATTACAATATGGGGGGCCTGGTGCCGCTGGCCCCCTTTGCGTTTGAGCGCTGCTCGGCCTGTCGCGGAAACGTCACCCTTTCCCTGTGGCGCGGCGCCGCTGACCCGCCTAAGACCGCCGCCATGCATCCGTCCCGCCTGCCGCCCGTTCCGGGCGTGAACAATTTCCGCGATTTCGGTCTCTATCCCACGCCGGAAGGGCGCGTCCGGGGTGGGGCGCTGTTTCGCTCCGGCCATTATTCGGACGCCACAGAGGAGACCCACGCCGCGCTCGAAGCCCTCGGCGTGGCGGTGATCGTGGATCTACGCCGGCCCAGCGAGCGGATGATGCAGCCCAACAAGCTGGGCGCCCTTCCGGTTGAGACCTTCGCTTCCGACAAGGGCGACCGTGACCTGGCGCCGCATCTCGAGTTCCTCATGAAGGCCGACCTCACGCCCGCCGGCGTGGAGGACTGGATGCGCCAGACCTATCGCCGCCTGCCCTATGAAGAGCAGCATCTGGAGCTGTACGCGCGCACGTTCGAGGCGCTGGCCGAGGATCGCGGGCCGGTGATCGTGCATTGCGCCGCCGGCAAGGACCGCACGGGCATCCTGTGCGGGCTGATCCATGTCGCGCTCGGCGTGCCGGAGGATCAGGTTCTGGAGGACTATCTCCTGACCAATCATGTCGCCCAGATCGATGCACGGCTGCCGATGATGGTGCAGATGGTGGCCGAGAATTTCGGCCGCACCGTCAAGCCGGAGGCGCTGCGTCCCATGATGGGCGTCGCCGAGCCGTTTCTTGCGCAAGCCTGGGCGGAGATGGACGAACGCGACGGTTCGATTGAAGGCTATCTGGAGCGGCTGGGCGTGGATTTGGCCATCAAGCGGGCGTTGCGGGCGCGGCTCATAGCGGCTTGAAGTTGACGGGCTCGAACGGATTGCCGCCGCCGCCGCCGATCCGGCTGTCGCGGTGGACCTGGGCGTTCAGCACAAGGCCGTAACCGATCATCACCGTCAGCATGGCCGAGCCGCCATGGCTGAGCAGCGGCATGGGCACGCCCTTGGCCGGGATCATGCCCATGATCATCGCCACATTGATGAACAGATAGAGCGCCAGCGTGATCGCCATGCCCGCCGCCAGAATGCGATGAAACGTCTGGGCGCCGATGATCGCGATCCGCAGCCCATAGGCCAGGACGCCCAGATACAGCGCCAGCGTGAACAGGCCGCCAATCAGGCCGAATTCCTCCAGAATCGCGGTGAACACGAAGTCGGTATGGGCCTCGGGCAGGAAGTCGAGCTGCGACTGGCTGCCGTTCGTGAAGCCCTGACCGAACAGCCCGCCATTGCCGATAGCGATCTTGGATTGGGTGATGTGATAGCCCGCGCCCAGCGGGTCGCGCCCGGGATCAAGAAAGGTCAGAACCCGCTGGCGCTGATAGTCGTGCAGGCCGAAGAAATACACCAGCGGCGCGGCCGCCACGGCCCCGGCGATCCCGAGCGCGGCCCAGCGCAGGCTAAGCCCACACAGAAACACGATCGCCAATCCGCAGGACACGACCATGATCGTGGTGCCAAGATCGGGCTGAGCCAGAATGAGGCCGGCCGGCGCAACCACGATGGCGATCGGCACGACGTGTTTGATCAGCTTGCGGCTTTGGGCGAACGGGTGGTCCTGGTAGTAGCGCGCGAGCGCCAGAACCATCGCGATCTTCATGATTTCAGATGGTTGCAAGCGCATCACGCCAAGGTCGAGCCAACGCTGCGCCCCCATGGCGGTGTAGCCAGCCACATCCACCACAACCAGCAGGACGAGCGAAAGCGAATAGATCGGATAGGCGAGCAGCCGCCAAAGCCGGATATCGACGCACGCGATCGCCAGCATCATCACCAGCATGGCGAGGAAGCGCACGCCATGACTGGTCGCGCGTCCCGCCCAGTCCCCGCCGGCGAGCGAGGCTTGCATCGTCACCCCGATGATGGCCAGCGCCACCATCAGCGCGACAAGCCCCCACGGCACCGCAGCGAGCTTGCCCAGCAGCGTCAGGCGAATGGGCGTGAAGTCGGCGATCGTGGTCATGCCGGCGGCTCTGGCGGTTCTACCCCGCTCTCCGCCAACCGGGCGCGCAGAGCCGAAAACGCCGGCTTGGACGAGGGATCCTTCAACAGAACCTCGCGCATGATGTCATAGGCGATCGGCGCAGCCGTCCGGGC
Organism: Caulobacterales bacterium; assembly: GCA_044340025.1. Lineage (GTDB taxonomy): Bacteria > Pseudomonadota > Alphaproteobacteria > Caulobacterales > Aquidulcibacteraceae > JBIIUJ01. The sequence continues at coordinate 9,770 of JBIIUJ010000077.1, read as the reverse complement.
GCCGCCAATGCCATGCTCCACCACCACCGCGCAGCAATAGCGTGGCTGCTCCACCGGCGCGTAGGCGACGAACAGCGCATGGTTGCGCCGCCGCCAAGGCAGATTGGCCGTGGAGGTGATGCCGCGGCGGCGATCCGCCATGGTCAGGCGCGCCACCTGGCTGGTGCCTGTCTTGCCGGCGATGGTCATGCCCTCGATGCCAAGACGGTTGCGGGCGGTGCCTCCAGCCTCGCTCGTCACGGCTTCCATGCCGCCCTTCACGATCGCGAGATGGTCTGCCCCGATGGGCAGGCGCTCGGCTGCGGCGACCGGGGTCGCGCCGGGGCCTTCCCGGATCAGGCGAGGCGTAATCGCAACGCCGCCTGCCGCGAGGCGCGCCGTCATGAGGGCAAGCTGCAGGGGCGAGGCGGTGAGATAGCCCTGGCCAATTCCGAAGTTAAAGCTGTCGGCGACGCTCCAGCGCTCCTTGAAGCGCCTTTGCTTCCAGGCTTCGTCGGGCACATTGGCGCGCGCCACCCCCGGGACGCCCACCGGCCAGGCGGCGCCCAGGCCGAATTCGCGGGCCACCTTGGCGATCGCCTCCTGGCCCACTCTGCGCGACATCTCGTAGAAATAGACGTTGCACGAGACCTTCAGCGCCGAGCGCATGTCCACAGCGCCATGCCCGCCCGCGCGCCAGCAGTGAAACCGCTGCGATCCCAGGGTGGTGAAGCCGCGGCAGACGACCCGTTCGCTGGGATCGACTACGCCAGCTTCCAGCGCAGCCAGCGCCGTCATCATCTTGAAGGTGGAGCCCGGCGGATAGGTGCCGCGCACCGCCTTGTGATAGAGAGGTTTTTTCTCGTCGTTCAACAAGGCTGAATAGGCTGACGACGGAATCCCATTGACGAACTGGTTTGGGTCAAAGCCGGGCGCGGACGTCATGACGATCAGGTCGCCGCTGCGCACGTCCATCACGATGGCCGAACCGCTTTCCTCGCCCAGCCGGTCGTAGGCAAACTGCTGGAGATCGGCGTCGATCGTCAGGACCATGTCCTGGCCGGGCAGGGGGGCGAGGTCGGGATCGCGCACCTCCCGGATCACGCGGCCGCCGGAATCCACTTCCAGTTTCAGCGCGCCGTGCTTGCCGCGCAGGCCGGCTTCCTGACTGCCCTCCAGCCCCTCCTTGCCCAGACGCACGCCAGGCGCCTTGAGGATCGGGTCGCCTTCGGCCTCTTTCTGATTGGCGCGCGCCACATAGCCGACGAGATGGGCGAACGCGGGGCCACGCGGATAGGCCCGGGCTTGCCCGATCTCGGGTCGGACGCCCGGATAGGCGGCGACCTGAACGCTGACAGCGGCGTATTCCTCCCAGGTCAGGTTTTCGCGCAGTGTCAGCGGCATCTGGCGCGGCGCACGCTGGATTTCTTCCACCAGACGGTCCCGGCCATCCGGCGTGAGCCGGAGATAGCCTGCCAATGCGTTGATCGTGACTGGATCGTTGCGCAACGAAGCCGGCGTGACCACGACCCGGAAGTCACGCTTGTTGATGGCGAGCGGCGATCCGAACCGGTCGTAGATGCCGCCGCGGGGGGCCGGCTCGACCACCAGATTGAACCGGTTGTCCTCTGCTGCGCGTGACAGGGCGTCGGACTGGAAAAGCTGCAACTGGGCCATGCGCGCCGACAGAACGAACAGCGCCAGACCCCCAAGGCCGGACAGGATCATCGCCCGGCGGGAGAAGATTTCGCCTGGTTCTTCCCGGTCGCTCACGCCTCGCCCTCGTCGGCATCTTCAAACAGATAGAGCCGCGCGGCAAAGATAGACAGAATCGCGGTCGCAAGCACAGAGGCTGCGAAGTCCCAGGCGATCGTGAGCTGTCCGGAATAGAGCGCGGAAAGCGCTGCTCCCATCGCCAGCATGGCTGCACCCGGCGCGATCAGCGGCAGGATCGCTGACTGCGCGAGCGCCGGCGCCAGCTCGCGTTGCAACAAGGCGGCGCCATGGGCGGCGAAATACACCAGCGCCCAGCCGCCCCACGGGCCGCCAGACAGCAGATCGTGCCAAAGGCCCAGCAGAAACAGCAGGCCCCATGACAGGGCGCTCGGCCCCGCACATGCCCAGCCATAGGCTGCCCAGAGCCCAGGCAAGATCCAGGGCAGCGGCAAGCCGGCGATCTCGAGCGGGGCAAGCATGGGCGTCAGCATAGCCGCCGCGGCCGCGGCCCCCACGGCCATGCGCCGCTCCCGGGAGCCGCGCTCGGCTGGCGCGGTCACGGCGTGGGCCGCGGATCGTTGTCGGAGGGCGAGGGTCCAGCCGTGTCTCCGCTGATCGGCGCGGCTGGAATATCGTCGGAAGCCGCCGCCTGGGGCGCGGCGCCCGGACTGGCGACAGCGCGGCCCTGAGGCTGAGCGGGCGCATCTTCAGCCTGTCGCGTGCGCGGTTCGGGCCTGGTCGTGGGCCGCCCCGCTGAGTCGCGGGTGGGTTGGCTGCGCGCCTGGGTCGCCGCGCCGGCGAGGGCAACGCCCGCGCCAGGCGCCGGCGCCGCCAGCCCAGGGGCGTCGCTTCTGGTCACCGGGGCTGGCGGGGCAGGGATGTTCTGCGGCGGGATCAGCCGGACAAAGTCCAAGGGCGCGCGATCTGCAGCCAGCCGGGCCCGCCATTCCCCGGACGGCGTTCGCCCCGCGACGCCGACAGTCAGACCGCGCACAAACACGCCGTCATCGCCCGAGGTCACCAGTCGTTCGCCCTCGGCGATCACGGGCGGGTCAGCCAGATGCATCAGGCGTGGCGCGGCTGTCTTGTCGCCGATGAGAATGGCGCGGGCGCGGCTCTGCTCGCCCATGACCGGCACCCGGCTATTGGCGTCGGTCAGCATCAAGACGCGGGCCGACCCCTCGCCAACCGAAACAACCCGGCCGATCAGCCCGTTTTCCGAAGCGACCAGGTAGTCGGCCCGGACACCCTGGCGCGAGCCGACGTTGACCAGCGCCGCACGCGAAAACGGTCCGCCGCTTTCGGCCACGAGGCGGGCCGAGACGCCCTGCTGGAAGGGCTCTGCTGGCATGTTGAGCAGGGCCTCATAGCGGTCCAGCCGCTCGGCCATGGCTCGGGCCGCCTCTCGCCACTGCCGCAGCTCCGCGAGTTCGGCTTCCTGGGCACGGATCTCGTCGGCGCTGCGCAGAGCCCCATTCACCCAACCGCTTGCGTCCTGAAACCAGCGCACCGGCGCGCTGACCACGCCCCCGACACCGGCGGCTACGTCGGAGGCCAGGCCGCTGATCGGGCCGCGCCCGCCGCTGGCCCGATCGACCAGGAAAAGCGTGCCGGCGATAGAGACGAGCGCGGTCGCCGCCGCGACGGCGATCAGACCGCCCTGACTTCTGCGCCCGCCGCGGGACCAACGCGCCACGGTGCTACTCCTTGCCCCCGCGCCCTCAGACGGACGCGGACAGAACGCTCTTCATTTGCTGCAGATTCTCGACGACCTTGCCAGAGCCGATCACCACGCAAGACAGCGGATCATCGGCCACAGAGACAGGAAGGCCTGTGCGTTCACGCAGCAACACGTCCAGATTACGCAGCATGCCCCCGCCGCCGGTCAGCATGATGCCCTTTTCCACGATGTCAGCGGCCAGTTCCGGCGGCGTCGTTTCCAGCGCCACGCGCACCGCGTCCACGATTTCTTCCACCGGGTCGGCCAGCGCTTCGGTGATCAGCTGTTCGGAGACCTGGATCTCCTTTGGCACGCCATTGATGAGGTCGCGGCCCTTGACCGACATGACAAGGCCGTGCCCGTCTGCCGGCGGGATGGCCGAGCCGATCTCCTTCTTCAGACGCTCGGCCGAGGTCTCGCCGATCAGCAAATTCTCAACCCGCCGCAGGTAGTTGATAATGCTTTCGTCCATCCGGTCGCCGCCGACGCGGACCGAGCGGGAATAGACGATGCCGTCAAGCGAAAGCACGGCGACTTCGGTCGTGCCGCCCCCGATATCCACCACCATGGACCCCTGCGGCTCATTGATGTTGAGCCCGGCGCCGATCGCGGCCGCCATTGGCTCCTCGATCAGATAGACGCGCCGCGCGCCGGCGGCGAGCGCGGCTTCCTGAATGGCGCGCCGCTCCACGGGCGTCGCGCCGGAAGGAACGCAGATCACGACCTGGGGCGAGAAAAAGCCGCGCCGATTGTGCACCTTCTGAATGAAGTGCTTGATCATTTCTTCAGCGACTTCAAAGTCGGCGATGACGCCGTCGCGCATCGGCCGGATCGCTTCCATCTGGCCCGGCGTTCGCCCCAGCATCAGCTTGGCTTGATCGCCGACCGCATGCACGATCTTGCGGCCCTGGTGGTTCATGTAGGCCACCACCGACGGCTCGTTTAGCACGACGCCGCGGCCCTTGACGTAGACAAGCGTGTTGGCCGTGCCGAGGTCGATGGCCATGTCACTCGACAAGAGGCCGATGATGCTGCCGAACATGGGCGGAAACGTCGCTTTCTGACTGAACCGGAAGCCTGCGAGACTCACGCTCGTCAGGGTTCATGACAGTGTTGCGCGTGCCATGTCGCCGCCCAAGATGCAAGCTGCAGCGCTGCCCTGCAGCTGCGCCTTTGGCGTTGAATCAGCCCGGAATCACCACCGCAGCGACCCCGACAAGCAGCAGCGCGCCGCCGGCGATCTCGGCCGCGCTCAGGCGTTCGGAAAAGACCCGGCGCGAAACAACCCAGGCCATCAGCACGTCGACGAGTTGCACGGCCTTGACCGCGCCAGCAGACGGACCGAGCGCGAACGCGGTGAACAGAAGCGCGGATGCCGTGGCGCCGGCGGCGCCCGGCACGAGCGAGGCTTTCCACGCGCGCAGCACGCCGTGCAGCGCGGCTGGCGCAAACAGCGCCATCAGCAGGCCCATGCCGATCGTCTGCACGCTCAGGGCGGCCACCAGCGTGGCGGCGGCGCCCACCCAGCCATCCTCGCCCCACGCCAGGCCGGCTGCGCGATAGGAAACCGACGAGATCGAGAACAAGAGCCCGGCGCCGATTCCGCAGGCGGCGGCGCGAAGCGAGACCCCGCGATCGCCGCCTTGCCCGCCCCCGCCGGCAAGCACCACGCCCGCCGAAGCCACTGCAATGCCGGCCCATTGATGCGGGCTGAGCTGATCGCCAAGCACTGCGAGACCCACCAGGGCTGCGCCCATGACTTCGGTTTTCTGCATCGCATTGGCCACAGCGAAGTTCCGGTCGCGCATGGCGATCACCAGAAGCGCCGTTACGGCGGCCTGACAGGCGCCCCCAAGGCTCGACCAGCCCAGATGCGCCAGTGATGGCCCCCCGTCCGGTCCGCGCACGAGCAAGATCAGTCCCAGCCAGATCAGCGCGAACGGGAGCCCGAACAGAAAGCGCACATAGCTTGCGCCCCAGACCCCAAGCTCGGCTGTGAGGGACTTCTGGGCGGCGTTGCGCACGATCTGCAAGGCGGCCGAAACCACAACGAGAAACGGCCAGACCAGAGCAACAGACATGCCTGCCCGTATGCCCTGATCGTGACAGGCTGGCGAGGGTGACGTCGCGCGGGCTTTCAGCCTATAGCCCTGACCCATACAGGAGACTGCGCGCATGAAACTTGGTCGGCTCAATCATGTCGGGGTGGCCACGCCCTCGATCGCCGATACGCTCGCCACCTACCGGGCGCTGTATGGCGTCACTGACGAGGACATCACCCACATCGGCGCCATGCCCGCTCAGGGCGTGACTGTCACCTTTGTGAACGTGCCGAACAGCCAGATCGAGTTGATCGAGCCGCTGGGTCCGGATTCGCCCATTGCAAAGTTTCTGGAGAAGAATCCCGCCGGCGGTCAGCACCACGTCTGTTTCGAGGTGCCCGACATCCATGTCGCGCGCGAAGAGATGAAGGCGGCCGGCGCCACGATCCTGGGCGAGCCGCGGATCGGCGCGCACGGCACGCTGATCATCTTCATCCACCCCAAGAATTCACACGGCGTTCTGATCGAGCTGATGGAAAGCCCGAAGGAGCCACACTGATGGACTGGTTCACCGGGATCGCGACGTTTCTCACCATCTGGTGGGTGGTGCTGTTCGCCATCCTGCCGATTGGGGTGCGCTCCCAGCTTGAAACAGGCGAGGTTGCTCCCGGATCCGAGCCCGGAGCGCCGGCTGCGCCAATGCTCAAAAAGAAGCTCGTCTGGACGACGGCGGCAGCGGGCGGCGTCTGGGCGCTTCTCGCGCTGGCGATCGAATTCAACCTGTTCGCCGGGGTCTTCTGAGGCACGCTTGCACTGGCGCCGCCTTTTTGAGCGGCTCTCGGATGAAATCTTGGGCGAGCAGGACGCTATGCCAGCGTTGGTGCACAAAAACTTGGCGTGAGGCGGTTTGGCGCTTGCGAGCCCGCATGCTCCCAGCATTCTGAGGGGGCTTAGCGGCGCTGTTGCGCGCCACCAAGCCGCCTGATGGCGTTTCCTCCCAGAACTTATTCAGGCCGCGGCGCTTGCCGCGGCCTTTTTCTTGTCCGGCGCGCCGCTCTGCCGCCTTGCGTTGCCCAAGCCCGCTGGCGCGCGTATCCAGCCCGTTCAACGAGGGCCTCATGCGACTGTCGCGCTTTTTTCTTCCTGTCATGAAGGACACGCCCGCCGAGGCGCAGATTGTTTCCCACCGTTTGATGCTTCGCGCGGGCATGATCCGCCAGCAGGCGGCGGGCATCTATTCCTGGCTGCCGCTCGGCCACCGCGTGCTGACCAAGGTCGCCGATATCGTGCGCGAGGAACAGAACCGGGCAGGCGCGCTTGAGATCCTGATGCCGACGCTGCAATCGGCCGATCTGTGGCGCGAAAGCGGTCGTTATGACGATTACGGCCAGGAGATGCTGCGCATCACCGACCGGCACGAGCGCGCGCTGCTCTACGGGCCCACCAATGAGGAGATGGTCACCGACATCTTCCGCACCTATGTGAAGAGCTATCGCGAGCTGCCGCTCAATCTCTACCACATCCAGTGGAAGTTCCGGGACGAGGTGCGCCCGCGCTTCGGCGTGATGCGGGGCCGCGAGTTCCTGATGAAGGACGCCTACAGCTTCGACCTCGACGAGGCGGGGGCGCGCGCGGCCTACAACCGGATGTTTGTCGCTTACCTCAACACGTTCGCCCGGCTTGGCCTGAAGGCTGTGCCGATGCGCGCCGACACCGGCCCGATCGGCGGAGATCTGAGCCACGAATTCATCATCCTCGCCGAAACCGGCGAAAGCGCGGTCTTCTGCGACGCAGCGCTTGTGGAAATGCCTGCGCCCGGCACGGATGTGGACTTCGCCGGCGACCTTTCACCCATCGTCGCAGAACGCACCAGCCTCTATGCCGCGACCGAGGAAATGCACGACCCGGCAGCCTTCGAGGCGCAGGTGCCCGCCAAGCGGCGGCTCTCGGCCCGCGGGATCGAGGTCGGCCACATTTTCTACTTCGGCGAGAAGTATTCAAAGCCAATGGGCGCCAAAGTCGCCGGGCCGGACGGGCAGGAGCGCATCGTCCACATGGGCTCCTATGGCGTGGGCGTCTCGCGGCTTCTCGGCGCGATCATCGAAGCAAGCCACGATGAGGCTGGCATCATCTGGCCAGACAGCGTCGCGCCCTTCGGCGTGGGAGTGCTGGGTCTGAAAAGCGGTGATCTGGCCGTGGGGACCGCTTGCGCCAGCGCCTACGAGGCCCTCGCCAACGCCGGCAAGGAACCGCTCTGGGACGACCGCGACGAGCGGCCGGGCGCGAAGTTCGCGACCATGGACCTGATCGGCGTGCCCTGGCAGCTTCAGATCGGCCCGCGTGGGCTCGCCAACGGGGTGGTGGAACTCAAGCGTCGCAGCTCCGGCGAGAAGCACGAGCTGAGCCTTGAAAGCGCGCTCGCGCGCCTGACGGCCTGATCCGCAGACCCATGGCGACAAGCGCGCGCCCCTTCGGCCTTTTCGAGCGCATGCTCGCCGGGCGCTATCTGCGCGCACGGCGCGAAAATGGCGGGGTGGCGCTGATCTCGATCATCTCTTTCGCCGGCATCGCCCTGGCGGTGGCGGTCCTCATCATCGTCATGAGCGTGATGAACGGGTTCCGGATCGAGTTTGTCTCGCGCATTCTGGGCGTGAACGGCCATGTCTTTGTCGACACCCGCACTCTCGCGCCCCCGCAGGTCGACGCCATCCAGGCCAGGGTCCGCGCCGCGCCGGAGGTGGTCTCGGCGGCTCCCCTCGTGGAGGGCCAGGTGATGGCGCTCGCCAATGAGGTGGCGGCAGGCGCTGTCGTGCGGGGGATGCAAAAAAGCGATCTGGAGGCTCTGCCGCTGGTGCGCGACAATATTGTGGGCGGAGACCTCGAAACGTTCGGCGAGGGCGAGTTCGGCGGGGAGGAAGTGATCGTCGGCTGGCGCCTCGCCGATCAACTGGGGCTTCTGCCCGGCGATTCCATCACCCTGATCGCACCCACAGGGGCCGAGACCCCCTTCGGAACCGCTCCCCGGCGCAAAAGCTATCGCATTGCTGCGCTCTTCAACGTGGGCTTTTCCGAATACGACGCGGTCTTCATCTACATGCCGATCCAGCAGGCGCGCCTGTTCTTCGGCCGCGGCGACGGAACGGACCGGCTGGAACTGCGCCTGGAAGACCCCGAACGCTCGCAAGTGCTCGCCCCCGCTCTGCGCGAGGCGGTAGGCGGGGAAGCGGGCCTGATCGATTGGCGGCTGCAGAACCAATCCATGGTCGAGGCGTTGGGCGTGGAGCGCGCGGTGATGCGTCTGATCCTGATGCTGCTGATCGCGATCGCCGCGCTCAACATCATTTCCGGACTGGTGATGCTGGTGAAGAACAAGGGCCGCGACATCGCCATCCTGCGCACGATGGGAGCCGATGGCGGAGCGATCTTGCGCATCTTCGTGATGACGGGCGCGGCGATCGGGGCGGCGGGCACGCTCACGGGTCTCGCGCTCGGCGTCCTGTTCTGCGCCTTCATCGGTCCGATCCAGGACGGGCTTCAGGCGATCACCGGCGCCAACCTCTTCAATGCGGATGTGTATTATCTTTCGCGCATCCCGGCGACGATCGACTGGGCGGAGGTGGCCGGGATCGCTGTTTTCTCCTTTCTCGCCTCAGTGCTCGCCACGCTGCCGCCGTCGTTGCGGGCCGCCAAACTCGATCCTGTCGAGGCGCTGCGTTATGAATGACGCACTGCGGGTGGAAGGCCTCGTGCGGCGCTATAGGACCGCCGCCGGCGGGCTGGACGTGCTGCGCGGCGCCGATCTTGTGGTGAAGGCGGGCGAGCTTGTGGGGCTTGTCGGCCCTTCGGGCTCGGGCAAGTCCTCGCTCCTGCACGCGGCTGGCCTATTGGAAGCGGCGGACGGCGGGGAGGTCTGTATCGCGGGCGAGCCGACGGCCGGCCTTTCGGACGCAAAACGCACCGCGCTGCGGCGCACCGCGATCGGCTTTGTCTACCAGTTCCACTATTTGCTTCCCGAGTTCACCGCGCGCGACAATGTTGCTCTGCCCCAGCTCATCGCCGGAAAGAGCCAGGCTGACGCCCGCGCGGAAGCCGAACGCCTGCTCGGCGCCCTTGGCCTTGCCGACCGGCTGGACCACCAGCCCGCCCAGCTTTCCGGCGGCGAGCAGCAGCGCGTGGCCATCGCCCGCGCGTTCGCCAACAGCCCGCGCCTCATCCTGGCCGACGAGCCGACCGGCAATCTTGACCCCGAAACGTCGCAAGCCGTCTTCGCCGCCCTGACCGTTCGGGTGCGCGAGGAAGGCGCAGGCGCGCTC
>JBIIUJ010000076.1:0-12056 GCA_044340025.1 Caulobacterales bacterium | reverse complement strand
GCTGATCGAGGCGGGCAAGCCGATATTCGGCATCTGCCGCGGCTTTCAGGAGCTGAACGTGGCCTTTGGCGGCTCGCTGCGGCGCGATGTCGGCGCGCGTGCGCCAATCGCCCACCATGCCCCGGAAGAGGCGAGCTTCGAGGCGATGTTCGAATGGCGCCACCCGATGCGCCTGACGCCGGGCGGCGTGCTGGCGCGCGCCCATGCCGCCGAAGCGATCGAGGTCAATTCGGTGCATTTCCAGGGAGTGGACCGGCTGGGCCACGGCCTGCAGGTGGAGGCCACGGCGCCGGACGGCCTGATCGAGGCGTTCAGCGCCGAGCCCAATGGCGCGCCGGTGCTGGCGGTCCAGTGGCACCCGGAATGGCGCCCCGAGGCCGAGCCGAGCCGGCTGGTTTATTTTCGCCTTCTCTCCCAGGCGTTGCGGGGCGCAAAACTCGCCGAGCTCGCCTGACGGCGCGCTCGCAGAGCGGCGCCAAGGCCCCTTCCCCTTTTCATCCGCCGCGTCAGGTTCTAGCCAGGCGGCAGACGGAGGAGCGGGCATGCAGCGCAGGGCGTTTTTGGCGGGTGCAGGAGCCCTTGCAGCGTGCGGCCCGGCCCCTGGCCCCACCGCCGAGGGGCGCACCCGGATCCGCTTCGCCACCGACTGGCGCGCCCAGGCCGAACACGGCGGCTTTTACCAGGCCGCCGCAGACGGCCTCTACGCCGATGCCGGGCTCGATGTCAGCCTGATCCAGGGCGGGCCGGCGGTGAACGTGCCCCAGCTGATCGCGGCCGGCGCCGTCGAGATGGGCATGGGCTCGTCCTCCTTCATGCCGCTCAATCTGGTGCAGGCGGGCGCGCCGGTGCGCGCGGTGATGGCTTGCTTCCAGAAGGATCCGCAGGTGCTGCTCACCCACCCGCGCGCCGACGTGAAGAGCCTCGCCGACATCAAGGGCAAGCCGGTGATGATCTCGGACGCCTCCATCACCGCCATGTGGCGCTGGCTCGCGGCCAGATACGGCTTCACCGACGATCAGATCCGCAAATACACCTTCAACGCTGGTCCGTTCCTGGCCGACCCGACCGCAATCCAGCAGGGCTATGTGACGAGCGAGCCCTACACGCTGGAAAAGGCCGGCGTGACGCCGCAGGTCTTCCTGCTGGCCGATGCCGGCTATCCCTCCTATGGCTGCCTCGCGCTCGCGCCGCAAACCCTGATCGATCAGAACCCCAAGGCCGTGCAGGCCTTTGTGAGCGCCACCGCCGAGGGCTGGAAGCGCTATCTCACGGGCGATCCGGCCAAGGCCGACGCCCTGATCCAGAAGGACAATCCCGACATGCCGGCCGATGTTCTGGCCAATGCGCGCGCCCGGATGGTGGAGTATGGCATCGTGATGAGCGGCGACGCTAAGGATGGCGCAGCCATCGGCGCCATGACCGATGCGCGCTGGGCCGATTTCTTCACCACCATGGCCGGTGTCGGGGTTTTTCCCCGCGAGCTTGATGTTTCAAAGGCCTACACGCTGGCCTTCGTTGGCGGGGCGGCGTGAGCCTGCTCGTCGCAGACGAGGTGCGCGTCGTCTATCCCAGCGGCCTGCATGCTCTGGGTCCCGTCTCGCTAAACGTGGCGAGAGGCGAGTGCGTGGCCCTTCTGGGCCCGTCTGGATGCGGCAAGAGCACGCTTCTTTCCGTTTTCGCCGGGCTTTTGGCGCCGGGCGGCGGCGCGGTGCAGCGCGGCTTTGCCGGCGCGCCAGGGGTGGTCTTTCAGGACCCGACGCTGATGCCCTGGGCCACCATCGCACAGAATGTGGCGCTGCCGCTCGACCTGGCCGGCGCCGGTGGCGAGGCGGCGCGCGCCAAGGCCGAGGCGGCGCTCAGGACGGTCGGGCTGCAGGGGTTTGAGGCGCGCAAGCCTCGCGAGCTGTCGGGCGGCATGCGGATGCGGGCCGCGCTCGCGCGGGCGCTTGTGTCTGATCCCCCCGCCCTGCTGCTGGATGAACCGTTCGCGGCCATCGACGAGATTGGCCGGCGCGACCTGGACGATCTCGTGCTGAAGCTGAAGGCGGAGCGCGCGCTCGGCGTGCTTTTCATCACCCACAGCGTGGAGGAAGCCGTCTATCTCGCCGATCGGGTGATCGTGCTGTCGCCGCGGCCGGGCCGGATCGTGGCCGAAATCGCCGTGGAGGGGCCGGCGCTGCGCGGGGACAGTTTCTTTCTTTCCAACGGCTTCATCGCCGCCTGCGCGCAGGCGCGCCGGGCGCTGGCGGCCAACCGGACCGCGGCGGCATGAGGACCGGACCGGACTTCGCCCCCCTGGCCGGCGGGCTTGCGATCCTTGGGGCGTGGGAGGGGCTCGTGCGGCTGTTCGCCGTGCCGTCGTTCCTGCTGCCGCCGCCGAGCGCGGTGCTGGCCGCCCTGATGGAGAAAGGGGCGACGCTTCTGCCGGCCGCCTTCGTCACCTTCGGGCTGGCGCTGCAGGCGCTGGTGATCGCGGTGGCGTTGGGCCTGGCGCTCGCAGCGGCTTTTCGGGCTGCCCCGTTGCTGGAACGTGCGGCCAGCCCCTATGCGCTGGCGCTGCAGGCCACGCCCATCGTGGCGATCGCGCCGCTGGTGATCATCTGGGTAGGGGTGGAGCGCCCGCGCGAGGCGATCGTGGCCCTGTCGGTCGTGGTGGCCTTCTTCCCGGTTCTGGCAAGCGCGCTCGCCGGCCTGAAAGCGGTGGACCCGGGGCTCGACCGGCTCTTCCGCCTGCACGGGGCGGGCCCGATGCAGCGCTTCGTGCGGCTCGAGCTGCCCACGGCTGCGCCCTACCTGCTGGCCGGGGTCAAGACTGCGGCGGGCCTGTCTCTGGTGGGGGCGGTGGTGGCGGAGTTTGTGGCCGGCACCGGCGCGACCGGCGGCCTCGCCTGGCGGATCGTGGAAGCGGGCAATCGGCTGGAGACCGCGACCATGTTCGCAGCCCTTGTCCTGCTGGCGCTTCTGGGCGTCGGGCTGCACGCCGCGCTGGAAGCGGTGGAGAAGCGGCTGGAGCGCTAGGCCGGCTGAGGCCAGATCCGCGCGGGCATCGCCTCCCAGGCGAGCGGCGCGATGGAGACCTTGCCGTCGCGCGCCTTGATGGGGCCGATCCAGATCGGCTTGCGGGCGTAAGCGATCGCCGCCACGGCGCGGGCGGCCCCGCCGCCGCGCGCTTCGGCGAACACGATCAGCAGGTTGGCGTGCCCGTCGGCGGAGCCTTCCGAGACCACGATGGCGGCGTCTGCCTGCTCCGCCTGATCACGCAGCCCCTGATAGACAAAGTCCAGCCGGGCGGTCCCGGTATCGCCCAGACCGTCTATCTCGTGGGCCATGCGGCCCTGCGCGACGAGCCGGCCGAACGCCACAAGCTGGCCAAACCGGGCGAGGCGAAAGCGCGCTTCTTCGAGAGCGGCGGCGATCAGGTCGGCGGCGATTGGCAGGGGCTGCATGCTCCGCCTCTTAGCCTCTGCGAGGCTAACGGCGAAGCGGCGGATGCGCGCAGCATCGCGGCCGGCCCCAGGATGGGCAAAAGCTCGGGCGAGACCTCATAGGCCCGCGCCAGAAGTCCCGGCGACAGCACCCTTGCAGGCGAGCCTTCAGCCAGAATGCGGCCTGCCTGCATCACCAACACCCGGTCCGCATAGCGGGCGGCCAGCGCAAGGTCGTGCAGCACGATCAACACCCCGACCCCAGAGCGGGCGAAAGTCTGCGCAGCGGTCAACGCGCCGTGCTGATGGCGCAGATCGAGGCTGGCGGTCGGCTCGTCCAGCAGCACGAAACGGTCGCGACCCGCGATCGGGTCCCAGACCTGAGCAAAGACGCGGGCAAGGTGGGCGCGCCGCGCCTCCCCGCCCGAGATCTCGGTGACGGGCCGGTCGCGCAGCGCCTCCAGCGCCAGAAGCGCCAGCGCGGCCTGCACGATCTCGGCCCCGCGTCCCTTGGCAGGGGAAAGCCCGCGCGCATGCAGGCCAAGCGCAACCACTTCGCCCACCGTGAAGGGCGCAGCGACGCGTGGCTCCTGCCCCAGCACGGCGCGCTCGGCGGCCCGCACCCGCGCCGGAAGGCCTGCAAGGTCGCGCCCGTTCAGCATCACCCGGCCAGCGTGCGCGGCCAGCTCGCCGGCCAGAACCCGCAACAGCGTGCTCTTGCCCGCGCCGTTCGGGCCCACGATCGCCAGCGTCTCGCCCGGCGCCAGGCGCAGCGTGGCGTCGATCAGCGTCATCCGCCCGCCCCGGCGTACGCTCAGGCCGTCGCCGAGGAGGCTCATGCCGCAAACCGCCGCGCGGCGCGCCACAGGAGCAGGCAGAACACCGGCGCCCCGATCAGGCTTGTCACGACCCCGATGGGCAATTCCGCCGGCGCCAGAAGCGTGCGCGCCGGCAGATCGGCCGCAGCGACCAGCAGGCCGCCGACGAGGGCGGAGGCAGGAATGAGCGCGCGATGGCCGGGCCCGACCAGCGCGCGCGCGATATGGGGCGCGACCAGGCCGATGAACCCGACCACGCCCGCCACTGCGGTGGCCGCCGCCACGCCCAGCGCGCCCAGCATGGCGACAGCCAGCATGGCGCGGGCGCTGTCTAGGCCGCTGGCCCGGGCTTCGGCTTCGCCCAGAGACAGAAGATCAAGTGCGCGCGCCAGTCCGATCAGGCCGCACACGGCAAGGCCCGCCACCAGCACGGTCGGGCCGACGCTCGCCCATGTGCCGCCCGAAAGGCTGCCCAGCGTCCAGAAGGTGAGCGTGCGGGTGGACTGCTCATCGGCGAAGAACAGCACCAGCCCAAGCCCCGCGCCGGCCAGCGCATTCAGCGCCACCCCGGCCAGCAGCATGAAGCCGACCCCGCCCTCGGGCGCTGCGCGGGCAAGCCCGAAAACGAGCAGGGCCGCCGCCAATCCCCCAAGGAAGGCCGCCCCCATCAGGCCATAGGCCGCCAGAAGCCCCGAAAGCGGCCCCATGAAGGCGATCCAGAGCGCGGCGGCGAGCGCGGCCCCGCTGGTGACGCCGATCAGGCCGGGATCGGCCAGCGGGTTGCGAAACAGGCCCTGCAGCGCTGCGCCGGCGGCGCCAAGGGCTGCGCCCACCGCCAGCGCCAGGGCAGCGCGCGGGGCGCGGATCTCGGTCACGATGGCGGCGGCGGCGGGATCGACCGCATGGGGCGCGGCCAGCGCCGCCCAGATGTCGGCTGGGGAAACGGCGGCGGCGCCCACCACGAGGTTCGCCATGGCGGCCGCCGCCGCCAGACAGCCAAGCGCGCCCAGGGGGAGAAGCGTGCGCGCCGCCGTCATGCTCTGCCGGCCCGATCGCCCAGCGGCGTGCGCAGAGCGACGAAAAGCTCCTCGGCCGCCTCCGGCAGACGGGGGCCGAAGCCCAGGAGCTTCAGGGAATCCATGGTCACGAGCCTGCCGGCCCGGGCCGCAGGCGTCGCCGCCAGAGCCGGATTGCCCAGAACCCGGTCACGCCCGCCGAGACTGTCGAGCGCATGGCTGGGCGCCAGGATCACCTCTGGCGCCGCGGCAAGGCCGGCCTCCGGCGTCAGCGGCTTCACGCCGGTCGCGGTGAAGACGTTGCGCCCGCCGGCGAGCCGGATCACCGCATCCGCCGCCGTGCCCGGCCCCGCCGCCATCAGCGCCCCCCGAGCGCCAGCCATCAGGGCAAGCGTGCGGAGGCGACGACCATCGCGCGCGACCCGGCGCGCCAACTGGTCGAGCCGGGCGGCGATATCGCCAGCCAGCTGTTCAGCGGCGGCGGGCGCGCCGATTGCGGCGCCCACCGCGCGGACCTTGGCGATAAGGCTCGCCTCGTCTCGCGCTTCCGGGATCAGCACGACCGGGACGCCGGCGGCCCGTAGCTGAGCAAGTGCGGCGGGCGGTCCCGCCGCCGCCGACGCCACCACCGCGCCGGGACGCAGCGACAGAACGCCCTCCGAAGAGAAGGCGCGCACATAGCCCGCGCGCGGCAAACGGGCGAGCGCGGGCGGGAAGACACAGGTCTCGTCGCAGCCGACAAGGGACGCCTCGCGCCCCAGAGCGGCGATGATCTCGGCCACATCTCCGCCCAGGGCGACGATGCGCTGGCCCTGCGCCCAGCCAGGCGTGGGCGCGACAATCAGGCCGGCAAGCCCAGCCAACAGCACGCGACGCGCGATCATGGCGCGTGCGCCGCAACAAGGTCGCGCCAGTCGCCGCGTTCCGGGACGCCCGGTTTGCGTTCGCCGAACAGCTGGCAGAAGCAGAAGCCGCCGGCGTCAAACAGCTCGATCGAGGTTACGATCCCGTCCACGGTCGGCTTGCGCACCCGCCAGGCGCGCGCGACGCGATCCCGCCGCAGATGCAGATCAAAGGCTGGATCCATCACGTTCAGCCAGGGGCCGCGCGCGGAGACGTTTTCGATCGGCCCCGTGTGGATCTGAATGCAGCCGGGATTGCCGACAAACACCATGATTGAGACGCCATCGGCGGCGGCTTCGGGCAAGAGCCGGTCGAGCACGTCGGGGGCGAGCGGCGCTGCAAGGTCTTCCGGCGCCAGGCGGAAGGCCTGCTCCCGCCCGACGCCGAACTGCCGCAGCATGCCATGGAAGTCATGCGTGTCCTGCAGCGCCCGCCAGTGGGCGATCAGGCCGTCTGCGTTGACGGCGTCATCCGGCCGGTCGGGCGCGCGCGCCGGCGGGGGCAGGACGGCCAGCTCCGGGCGCTGGTCCGGCGCAGCGTGGGCGGCGACCAGCGCGTCGAATGGCGCAGGGTCCGCGCCAGGCAGGCGGAAGATCTTGTGCACGGCCGTTCCATCAGCATCGAAGAACTGAAGGCTCTGGCGCGTCACCCCATCGGCGCCGACGCTCGGCACAGCGAACGCAGAGCGCCAATGGCCCATGAAAAGGCGCAGATCGATGTCGTGATTGACCACCAGACCCATCGCGCCGCCGAACGAGACATGGTCGAACACGCCGATCTTCTCATGCACGCAGTGCTCGTTGCGCGTGATCGCCTTGACCACGCCGAGCCTTGGGACGTCGGCGAGGATCGCGCGCGGGTCGTCCTTCAGCCGCACGACGCCGACGCCCACCCGGCTTGCGACAAGCTCGCCCTCCGAGACGCCCAGCGCGGCGGCCGCATCGCGCGGGCGAAGCCCGGGCCCGCGACGCTCCTTCAACGCTGCAAACGCCGACGCCAGCGCCGGGCCTGACAGACGCCCCCCGCTATCGCCCGCCGCCGTTTCCTCGGCCGCTTGCCGCAGCCCCGCCTGCCCATCCGCCATGACCGCCTCGCCTTCCGATCGCGTGATCGTTCAAATATGCGAACGAGTCGCACTTGCGATTCCGTTCTGCCGCGCATTAAATGCGAACGCTTCTCAGAATCAAGCGCGAAAGAGAGACCGCCGTGAAAAAGACCTTGCTGCTCATGCACTCGGGATTGATCGTCGCCGGATGGGCCGTTCTTGGCTCGTCTGCTTTGGCGGCCGACATGACGGTGGCGACCGTGGCCGAGCCGGTCACGGTCTATGGCTCGCGCATCCAAACGCAGGCCCGGGCGCTGCCGGCCACCGTGACCGTGATCGACCGCGAGGAGATCGATCTCGCCCAGCCCGGCTCCGTGAACGATCTGATCGCCGACGTGCCGGGCGTGCAGATGAGCGGCGGGCCGCGGCGCACGGGCGAAAGCCCCGCGATTCGCGGCCTTGGCGGCCAGCGGGTGCTGATCCTGATCGACGGCGCGCCGCAGAGCTTCACCAGCGCCCATGACGGCCGATACTTCGTCGATCCGGAGCTGCTGGGCTCGGTCGAGGTGCTGCGAGGGCCCGCCTCGGCCCTCTATGGCTCAGGGGCGCTCGGCGGCGTGATTGCGTTGCGGTCGGCCTCCGCGTCCGATTTCCTGCGCGAGGGCGAGACCTGGGGCGCGCGCCTGCGGGCGGGCCATGCGAGCGGCAATGCGGAATCCCTCGCCGCCGCCACCGTGTTCGGCCAGTCTGGCCGACTGGAGGGTCTTGCGAGCCTTGGTTGGCGCGACAGCGGGGATATCGCGCTTGGCGGCGGCGCGGGCGACCTGCAATCGGACGACGATATCCTGACTGGCCTGCTGAAGGCTCGAGCGCGGCTCGCTCCTGGGCTCTCCCTCGAGGGTTCGCTCCAGAGTTTCCGCAATCAGGCGGTAGAGCCCAACAACGGCCAGGGCGCGATCGTAGCCGATCCCATCCTCGCCGCTCTCGTCGACAAGGACGTGACCAGCCATACCCTGCGCGCAAGCCTCGGCTGGCGCCCGCCCGGCCGGCGTCTGATCGACCTCTCGATCACGCCCTACGCCGTCTCCTCAGACGTCGATGAACTCGATCGCGCCCGTGCGCGCGGCACGCTTCGCGACATCGATACGCGCGGAATCACGGTGCAGAACATCGCCCGCTTCGGCGGGCCGGAGCGCAGCCTCGACCTCGTGCTCGGCGGCGACTGGCGCGAGGACGAGCAGATCGGGCGAGACACCGCTGGCGCCGGCGGCGTGCGCGAGGGCGTGCCAGACGGCGGAGCCCGGTTTGGCGGCGCCTTCGCCGAGGCCCGTGTCAGCCTGCCCGCTCCGCTCGGCCTGCCCGGAACGGTCGTGCTCTCGCCGGCGGTGCGCTGGGACCGGTTCGAGAACGAGGCGACCGGCCAGACCCGGAACACGGCCGAGGCGACGTCGCCCAAGCTTGGCGCGCTCTGGCAGCCGAGCGAGGCGCTGAGCCTCTTCGTCGCCTGGGGCGAAGGGTTTCGCGCGCCTTCGATCAATGAGCTGTATCTCACCGGGCTGCATTTCCGCCTGCCCCACCCGATTCTTGGCGCGCGGGCGGCGGTCTCCAACGTCTTTGCGCCCAACCCGGCCTTGCGCCCGGAACAGGCGGAGGGACTGGAAGCCGGCCTGACGCTGGTGGGCCGCGACCTGATCCGGACGGGGGATGAGGCGAGCCTGCGCCTGGCGGCGTATCGCTCCGATGTCGACGACCTGATCGACCTCGCCGTGATCGTCGCTTTCCCCGCAAGCTGCTTCCGGCCGCCGTTTCAGCCCTGCGACGCGGGCACGACCACCAGCGCCAACATCGCGCGCGCGCGGCTGGAGGGCGCGGAAGCCGAGGCGCGCTATGAAGACGACCGCATCGCCCTTGCGGCGATCTATTCCGAAACCCGCGGCCGCAATCGGGCCACCAACGCCTTCCTCGGGGTGCTGGCGCCGCGCAAGCTGACGCTGGACGGCCGGATGAAGTTTCCAGGCGTCGGCCTGGTGGCCGGGATGCGGGTGCGGGCCGCCGACGACTTCACCGCCGTCAATCGTGCTGCCGACCGCCGCGACGGCTATGTCGTGGCCGATCTCTATGCGCGCTGGCGGCCGACAGCGGGGCCGCTCTCGGCGTTCACGCTTTCAGCGGCGGTCGAGAACGCCGGGGATGTGCTCTATGAGCGGGCCTTCGCCGGCGTGCCCGAACCTGGCCGCACGGTGAAGATCAGCCTCAGCTGGGCCGGCGCGGGCCCTTGAGCGCGCAGGCGGCGGCTTGCGCCGCCGCGCGGGGAACGCAAGAAAGCGCGCATGCACGCCGATCCCAATCTCTACGACCACTGGCCCTATCGCGACCGCCCGAAGATCGTCTGGCCGGGCGGCAAGAAGCTCGCGTTCTGGATCGCGCCCAACATCGAGTTCTACGAATTCGATCCACCGGTGAACCCGAAGCGGCCGGGCTGGCCCAAGCCCTCGCCCGACGTGACCGCCTATTCCCAGCGCGACTATGGCAACCGCGTCGGCCACTGGCGGCTGATGGAGATGCTGGACCGGCACGCCATGCGCGGCTCTGTCAGCCTGAATGTCGCCATGTGCGACCACTGCCCCGAGATCATCGAGGCGTGCGCGGCCCGCAACTGGGAGTTCTTCTCCCACGGGATCTACAACACGCGCTATTCCTACGAGATGGACGAGGCGCAGGAGCGCGCGGTGCTGGAAGATTCCATCCGCACCGTGCAGGCAGCGACCGGCCAGCGCATCCGCGGCTATCTGGCGCCGGCGCTGACCCATACCGAGCGTACGCTGGATCTGATCGCGGAATACGACTTCTGGTACACCTGCGACCTGTTCCAGGACGACCAGCCCCAGCCGGTGAAGACCCGCACGGGCAAGCTCGTCTCCATGCCCTACTCGCTGGAGGTCAATGACGTCATCACCTATGGCGCGCTGGCCATGGACCCATGGCGCTATGCCGACATCCTGAAGCGCCACTTCGATCAGCTGCTGGAAGAGGGCGCAGACAGCGGCACAGTGATGTGCATCCCGCTGCATGCCTATCTGGTCGGCCAGCCGCACCGCATCCGGCCGTTCGAGGCCGCGCTCGCCCATATCGCGGCCCATGCCGACGATGTGTGGATCACCACCGCGGCCGAGATCGCCGGCTTCTACCGCGACCAGTGCTGGGACCAGACCATCGCCGACATCGCCGGGCGGGGCCTTGCGGTCGGCGGCGCCGGGTTTGACGGGACGACGCGCGGCTGACCCGGCGGCCGCGCCGATTTTGCTTCGCGCCGCAGCCAAACACGCTATCCTGCGCCCAAAGACGGCTTGGGAGCGACGGCGTGGGTCTGGATATCTTTGTTCTGGTGTTTGTGTTTCTCGCCATCGTGCTGGTGGCGAGCGCGGTGAAGGTCGTGCCGCAGGGGCGCGAATTCACGGTGGAGCGGTTTGGCCGCTACATCCGCACGCTCGGGCCGGGGATCGCCTTCATCGTGCCGTTCGTGGACCGGATCGGGCGGCGCATCTCGATGATGGAAAGCGTGCTCGACGTGCCGCGCCAGGAAGTCATCACGCGCGACAACGCCAGCGTCACCTGTGATGCGGTGGTGTTCACCCAGGTGATCAACGCCGCAAAGGCCGCCTATGAGGTCGAAGACCTCAAGCTCGCCATCATCAATCTGTCGCTGACGAATCTGCGCACCGTGATTGGGTCGATGGAGCTCGACGAGGTGCTGAGCCAGCGCGATGCGATCAACGCGCGCCTGCTCAACACGATCGATGCGGCCACCACCCCCTGGGGCGTGAAGGTGGTGCGCATCGAGATCAAGGATCTCTCCCCGCCAGCCGATCTCACCGCCTCCATGGCGCGCCAGATGAAGGCCGAACGCGACCGCCGCGCGGAGATCACCACTGCCGAGGGCGAGAAACAGGCCGCAATCCTGCGCGCCGAGGGCGCCAAGCAGGCCGCCATTCTGGAGGCCGAGGGCCGCAAGGAAGCCGCCTTCCGCGACGCCGAGGCCCGCGAGCGCGCCGCCGAGGCCGAGGCCCGCGCCACCGAAGTCGTCTCGACCGCCATCGCCAACGGCGATGTGAACGCGGTGAATTACTTCCTCGGCCAATCCTATGTGAAGGCGTTCGAGGCGCTGGCCACCTCGCCCCAGCAGCGCACCGTGATCGTGCCGGCCGAACTCTCCTCCCTCGCCGGGGCGCTGGAGGGCATCAAGGCGCTGACCGACACCGCCCAGGCCGCCAGCGCCCGGCCCGCGCGCTCCGGCGTGCCCACAACGACGGGAGGCTAGGCCATGCAAGCGCTGATCGACTGGCTGGACGGCATGACCTTCTGGCGCTGGTTCGGGCTGGCTGGGCTGATGTTCGTCGCCGAACTGCTGACGGGGACGACCTATCTGCTCTGGTTTGCTGTGGCGGCCGGCATGGTGGGCGTCCTGATGATCCTGCCGCTCGGGCTGAGCTGGGAGGTCCAGTTCATCGCCTTCGCCGTCTTCTCCATCGGCCTGATCGCCATGGGGCGCAGCGTGCTCAAGCCGGGCTGGCTGCGCTCGGCCGAGCCGACGCTGAACGACGCGGGCGCCCAGTTGCGCGGGCGCACCGTTGCGGCGGTGGAAGCCTTCGCCGGTCCCTATGGCCGGGTGCGTCTGGGCGATAGCGAATGGCGCGCCCTGCAGGTGGAAGGCGGCGCAATTGCGCCCGGCGACCAGCTGGAAGTGATCGATGTGGATGGCGCCACGCTCAAGGTCCGCAAGGCCTGAGGGGGCGCCCCTTCCCCCCGCCGACGATTGGCCCTACCTCCGGGGACATGTTCCAGACTTTCG
>JBIIUJ010000075.1:0-12104 GCA_044340025.1 Caulobacterales bacterium | reverse complement strand
TCCCGGCACGGGCGAGGCGAACGACTGAAGCCGGTTGTCGAACGTCGTGAAATAGGCCGCGATCGCCCCGTTGAAGGTGGGGTGATTGGCGCGCAGGCCGATCTCGAAGTTCTTGCTCTCTTCCGCTGCCGGATTGGGCGCAGCCGGGCTCGCGAGCGAGAAGATATCGTCCGCGCCCTGCGGGAAGGCGAAATTCTCCGCATAGGAAACGAAGAACTGCTCCATGCGCGTGATGTTCCAGACCAGGCCGATCTGGGGCAGGAAGAAATCCTCGTAGGTTTCGGGAATGCGCGGCTGGCGCCGGTTGATGTAATCGGACGGGAGGCGGAAGCCGGAAATCTCGTAATCGATCTGGAGCGCCTTGGCGCCCAGCTCGAGGCTGACGCGATTGTCGAACAGGCTGATCGTGTCCTTGACCCAGATCTGCGTCGTGTCGCGGGTGGAGGTGTAGAGCCTTTGCAGGTGCACCGGCTCGTTGAGCAGCGGCCGGCCGGCAGGGTCGCCGTTGCTCATGTTGTAGCGCGCCTGACCGCGGGTGTAGTCGTCGTCTTCCACCCAGAGGCCGAAGTTCAGCGTGTGGGCGCCCGTTTCCAGCGTCGCCTGGGTGATGAGGCCAAGGCGCGTGCCATCCACCGTGGAGAGGCCATATTGCAGGCCGCGCGGGGCCACGAGGCCCGGGATGATCAGGCGCTGCGCATTATGCGCGGTTAGCGAGGTGGCGTAGGCCTCCGGCGAGGTGCCAAACCCCGTCTTGTCCTCGTAATAGACCGTGCTCTTGACCGTCAGCGCATCCGTGACCGGCAGCTCGGCGGTGAGGCCATAGAGAATGTCGCGCCGATCATTCACCGCCTGCTCGAAATACTGGTTGTGAGCCGTGTTCGAGAAAGGGATGCCCGGCACGGTCACCGGCAGGTTCGGCACTGTGCCCAGATAGGGAAAGAAGCGCCCCTTGCGGCCGAACAGATCGGGCGGCGTCGTAGTGCCCAGATACTGCGCTCTCGAGATCGCTGGCGTGTCGTAGTCAAAAAAGTCGTTGTAGACGAAGTTGAACGCCACGGTCGCGCCATTGTCGTGGTCGTACTGGATCTTTGCTTCGATGTGTTCGCGGTCGATCGTGCCGGGACCGCGCCAGAGGTCTGAATCGATTTTCGAGCGCGAGACATAGGCCGAAAACCCGTTCCACGTGCCCGTCTCGAGCCGAACGAAGCTGCGCAGAAGATTGTCCGAGCCGGTGGTGATCCCCACCGTGCCGCCAAACTCGCCCGACGGCGCATTGGTGAAATAGCTCACCATCGGCCCGAGCGAGGAATAGGACGGCAGCGCCACATCGCCCGCCCCGGGGCTCGCCACGATGCGGCCGAGGTTCTCGTTGTCCACATAGCGGAAGATGGGGCTGCCGCCGAACTGATCGGCCCGGCCCATCGGGATGTTGTCGAGCACGAAGCCGATCTGGCGGAAGCCGAAGGCCCGCACAAACACCGAATTGCCGAATTCATAGAGGCCGAGCGCATCGTTCGCCTGCACGTTGAAGCCGGGCAGGCTCTCAAGCATCTTCAGGCCCGAGATGCCGGAGGGCGCAGACAGCAGCGCCTCCTGCGTGATGGAGATGGTGTTGCGGGTCTGGTCTGTGCCGATCGCGGACGCCGCCTCCGACACCCGCCGGCCGGTCACCACCACCGTGTCGGCCTGGCTCGCGCCAGCCTCGGCCGGCTGCTCCTCGGCGCGGGCGGCGCCCACGATAAGGGCGGCAAGCGCTGCTCCGCCCAGCGCCGCCGCGCGGCTCGTTCCCTTGTGCTGCATCTCGTGTCCCCCAATTGCGTGATTTCACGTCTGACTGGCGGCGTTCCCCTACCGGCAGACTATCCGCAGCGATGAAATCCGCGCCAGCCTTTGGGCAGAACCGCGCCAGCCACGCCCGGCCCCCTTCACAATCTGGTTACTGTTTGGGCGGCCGGCGCCTGTTTCCTCACCGCGCGAGCGCCACTCGGGCGGGCGCCGCCTGCTCGGCCGCACGCAGCACACGCAGAACGTTGCCGCCCCAAAGCTTGGCGATATCGGTTTCTGAAAAGCCGCGCTCCAGAAGCGCGCGGGTCACCGCGCTGGTCTGGCTGGCGTCTCGCCACCCCTCCACCCCGCCGCCATGGTTGAAGTCGGAGCTGATGGCGACATGGTCGATCCCGATGCGGCGCACGGCATAATCGATCGAGGCCACAAGATCGCCGACGTCGGCTTGCGGCGTCAGGGCGCGGATCTCGGCGGACAAAGCCGCGCGGCGCTCCGCCGACAGGCCTTCATAGCCATTGACGGCGCCGTAGCGGGCGCGAACGGCGGCGATCCTGGCCTGATTTTCCGCCGGAACCGGCTTCAGATAGCTGCTGAACGCAACAATGCTGACCACGCCGCCCTTGGCCTTGAGCGCGTCAAGTTCAGCGTCAGACAGATTGCGCGCGCTGTTCACGACACTCCTCACCCCTGAGTGGCTGGCGATGACCGGCGCCCGGGAGAGGGCGACCGCTTCCAGGAAAGCCGGCGTGGAGAGCTGCGAGACGTCCAGAAGCACGCCCAGGCGATTGGCTTCGGCCACCAGCGCCTCGCCCTCCGCCGACAGTCCGCCATTGCTGCGGCCGCCATCGCGCGGCTGGGGGCGGGAGCTGTCTGCAAACCGATTGTGGCCCGCGTGCGTGAACCCCACCACCCGCACGCCCTCCCGATAGAAAGCGCTGAGGTCGGCTGCGCTGCCGAGAGGATAGGCGTTGAGCAAACCAATCAGTACCGCCGTGCGCCCCTGCGTTGCGATCTGCTCGATCTCGTCTGCGCTCCGCGCGAGCCTCAGGCGAGCAGGCTCGGCTGCGATGCGCCGGTTGATGAAGGCGAGCTTGGCCTCCGCTTCCTGCCGCGCGGCGGCGATCCGCTCCGGGCTGTTCTCACCTTGCGGCACAAAGACCGACAGAAACACCGCATCCACCGCGCCCGCGCTCAGCAGGGCCGGCGCAACCTGATCGGCGGCGTCGGCGGCTGGCCAGCTAGCCCCGAAATCATAGGGCGCGGGGAGGTCTGCATGGGCGTCGATCACGAGCGCGGCGCGGTGGATACGCTCGGCGGCGGAGGGATCGCGGCTCTGGGCTGCCGCCTGAGCCGACGCTTGAACCGCCGACAGGGCAAGCAGCAGGGCGAGCGCAGATGCGCGCGGGAACTTGTAGGTCATTGTGATCGCCTTTCGGGAAAAAGGGCGGCCGGGGCTATTGCTCTGGGGCCCCGGCCGCCGAGCCCGCGCGTCAGGGAGGAGGAGATACGCGGGCTCAAGAGAATCTAACGGTTCATGCAGCCATCAGGGGAGCAAGCCCTCGACCGCGAGGCGATGGATCAGCCGTGGCGTCAGCACGATCGTGGCGTCTTGAGCGCCATGGGCTGTCGCAAGGGCGCGCGAGCCCGGCTGAAGACGCTGGGCGCTTTCGGCGTGGATGGGGTGGAGCGCGGGCGCGTCATATCGCTCCCGGACTTCAGGCGTTGAAGCGGGCATAGGGACAACTTTCTGAACGAGCGCGTTCGAAAAACGCAACTTAAAGAGGGGTTTGGGGTGTCTGTCCTAACTTGGACACCAACAGGATCGGGTCATCGACGTGTCTCCTTCGCGGTGGAAACACGACGCACCA
This sequence comes from Caulobacterales bacterium, assembly GCA_044340025.1. GTDB lineage: Bacteria > Pseudomonadota > Alphaproteobacteria > Caulobacterales > Aquidulcibacteraceae > JBIIUJ01. The sequence continues at coordinate 8,451 of JBIIUJ010000075.1, read as the reverse complement.
AGCCGTCGCTCAGGGCGCCGTGCGCTTTAGCCTTTGGTGACGCGGGGCAAGCTGCAGGCTCAAAATCCGCGGATCGCTGGGCGGGGCGATCACCCCAGGGCGCAGTGCCCATGGTGCAAGACAACAGAAAAAAGCCCGGGGCCGCAAGGCCGTCGGGCTCAATCTCTGGCTCAGAAATTCTAACTGTTAGGCGCTCAGAACGTCTGCTTGGCGCGCAGGTAGAAGAACCGGCCCTGCCAGTCCACCGGGCTGTCGGAGCGGTAGATCCGGCCGTTGGTGGTCTCTCCGAGCAGCGGGTTGCCTTCTTCGGGATAGCTGTCGAGCAGGTTGCGGATGCCGAATGCGACCGCCAGCCCGAACTCGAAATCGTAGGAGACTTCCGCGTCGAACTGCACTTCGGCCGCGAAGGCCTGACGCAGAAGGCCGGTGGGGCTCGCCGCCGTCACCGGGCAGGTGAAGATCGTGCGCGCTGGGGCCGGCTGGCAGGCCGAATGATCGTAGGCGCCCACGAAGTTCGCCCGCAACAGGCCGCCCCAATTGCCGATGGAGTGGTTGGCCGTGACGTTGCCGCGCCAGTTCGGGGCGTTGTTCTCCAGATCGAAGATGTCGGTTTCCTGGAACAGCAGGTTGGTGGGCGAGCCCGCCTTGATCGTGCCGACCTTGAAGACATTGTAGTTGAACGCCGCGGTCACACTGGTGACGCCAAGGTCGCCCAGGTCGAACCGCCGCGTCGCCACGATGTCGAGGCCTTCGGTGGTGGAATCAAACGCGTTCTGGAAGAAGCGCACGCCCCCGATGGAGTCCGCGCCGGGAACGCCGGCCGCAATCAGCTGCTGCTGGAGGGCCGAGCCAGCCGCGATCGTGATCGTCGGCGTGGTCCAGAACTGATCCTCGATCTCGATGCGGTAGAGATCCACCGTCAGATCGATGTCGAAGAAGCTGGAGGTGAAGCCCACCGTGTAGCTGACGCTCTCTTCCGGCCCGAGCGGTTTGGCGCCGAGGAAACGCGACACCGGGTTGGATGCCGGAAACAGCCCCGTGTTCACCGGCAGAGCGTTGATGAACACGGTCGAGACGTTGGTGGTGAACTGCTGGCCCACCGTCGGCGCCCGGAAGCCCGTGCCCGCCGAGCCGCGAATGGCGAGGAAGTCGTTGATCTCGAACCGGCCGGCGACCTTGAAATCGCTGGCTTCGCCGAAATCGGAGAAGTTCTCATAGCGGGCCGCGAGCGCGATGAAGAGCCTCTCGGTCACGTCGGCTTCGGCGTCGATGTAGAAGGCGTAGCTGTCGCGGTCGGAGGAGCCCGTCACCGCCGGGCCATAGCCGGGGAAGCCGTCAGAGCCGACAGACAGCGTGTTGTAGACCGGATCGCGGCTGTCCACGCCAAGGCCCGGGAGCCCTGTCACGTTGCGGCAGTTGATGTCTGTCACGCCGGCCGCAAGACCGCGCGCGGTGGCGGTGCGGGTGGCGGCAGGCTGGGTCAGGTTGCAGAAGCCCCAGGGGTCTGCGCCCGCATAGGGGCCCACCTGCCAGCTCGCCCGGTCGCCAAGCGTGATCTCGTAGCCCTCAACGCGGTATTCCGCCCCAAACGCGATGGTGAGCGGGCCGGCGAAGGCCGCCACGTCGCGCGTGTAGGCGAAGTCCGCGTTCACGGCCCATTCGTCCGCGATCAGATCGCCCGGCTTGAACGCGGTGGGCGAATTGGGACCCAGAGACGGGTTCCACGTCTCGGTCATCGTGTAGGAGATCTTGTTGTAGCCATAGCGCGCCGACAGATCGAAGTTCAGCGCATCGGTGATCGCCCCGCGCAGGCCGCCGACGAACGAATAATCCGTCACCTGGCCGGAAAAGCGCGGCGTATAGCCCACGGGGAAAAGGAGGGTGCCGGTCCAGATCCGCCCGTCCGGCAGCCGGATCGGCGGGCCGATTGCAGCCTGGCGCCCGTTCGGGTTCGGGTTCACGCGGCCGAATTCAGGGTCCGGAAAGCGATAGTTGAAATCGCCCGAGCCCTCGGAATTGGAATAGTTCCCGAAGGCGTAGGCCGAGAGCGTGTCGGAGAAATCATAGCCGGCGTTGATGAAGCCGCGGATGGCGGTGTTTTCCGGCTGGCCCCAGAGCTGGACATTGCCCATGTCGAACTTCTGGCCGTTGCCGAACCGGCGGGCGAGCTCGGGATAGGTCGCCTTGAACAGCGCCACGTCGAACTGGGAGCCGCGCTGTGTTCCCACGTCGAACTGCGGGCTCTGCTGGCGGCTGAACTCCGCGCCGCGATTGGTGCCCTGGCTGGTGGCGTATTCGAGGCTGATGTTGATGAAGCCGCTCTCGAGCAGGGGCAGACCGATGTTGCCGGAGACCAGCACGTCCTCGCCATCGCCTTCGCCATAGCCGCCGACCTGGACCTGAAGCTCCCCACCCTCGCGGCTGTCCTTCAGGATGAAGTTGAGAACGCCCGCAATCGCGTCCGAGCCATATTGCGCGCCCGCGCCATCGCGCAGCACCTCAACGGTCTTCAGCGCGGAGGCCGGGATGGTGGCCACGTCCGGGCCCTGCTGGCCGGACCCGGCGGTGGAGACGAGCGAGGCGCGGTGGCGCCGCTTGCCGTTGACGAGCACCAGCGTCTTGTCTGGCGGCAGGCCGCGCAGCGTGGCCGGGCGGATGAAGGTCGCGCCGTCGGAAATCGGCTGGCGGAAGGTGAAGAAGGACGGAACGAGCGTCTTGAGCACGTCCTGGGTGTCGGTGAAGGAAACGTCGGCGATGGCTTCCGCGCTGATCACGTCCACCGGCACCGCCGATTCCGCAACCGTGCGCCCCACCGCGCGCGTGCCCGTGACGATGACAGCATCGCTGCGGCGCGGGCCAGCCTCGGCGGCTTCCGCTGCGGCCGCAACGCCGGTGGCCACCGGCCCAGCGGCGGCTTGTTCGGCGGCCAGCGTCGGCGCCGGCGCCCAGATCACCGCCGATGCGGCGGCCGCGAGCGCAAAAAGACTCACTGCTTTCTCGTGCTTTCTCATCGATGATCTCCGGTTTCGGCTCGCTGGCCTGAAATCTACTGATCGCCGATGGCGCATTCCCCCGAGGCCACTGATACCGGGAACGCACGAAAAAGCGCCAAGGTGAAAGCCTAAAAAATCGTCACGCTGAGCCCGCGCCCTCGATCTGCCGCGTCAATACGCGAGCGGCGCCTTAATTTTGTGCTTTGATGTTTGTTCGCAACGAAATCGGTCGCAACAGCGGTTGGGGTCTGAGCGGTCGGGTCAGACCTGCTATGCGAACCCATGAGTACAGCTTACCTGTTCAGAGGCGCCGTTGCCTGAATTGACCAATCTGATGGAGGCGACGCCGCTGCTGGCGGCCCTCGCAGCCGCCGGGCTCACTGCGGGTTTCGCGGCCGGCATGTTTGGGATCGGCGGCGGTTTTGTCGTCGTTCCGGCGCTGATGGCGGTCTACACCTTCTTCGGCGTCGATCATTCCGTGATCGCTCACGTGGCGATCGGCACGTCTCTGGCCACCATCATCGTCACATCGCTGCGCTCGGTGCAGGCCCACGCCGAACGCGGGGCGGTGGATTTCGAGGTGCTGAAGACATGGGCGCCATGGATCGTGCTGGGCGTGCTGGGCGGACTTTTCCTTGCAGATTCAGTCAACGGCATCGTTCTGACGGTGGTTTTCGCGGTCGGCGTCTTCCTCATGGGGCTGCATTTCGTGTTTCCGGTCCTGGAGCCGAAAAAGCCGGTCGCCGACGAAATGCCCAAGGGCCCGGTGCGCGCTGGCATCGCCACGTTTCTGGGCGGCTTCTCGGCCTTGCTGGGGATTGGCGGCGGCACGATCGCGGTTCTGGTGATGACGGCCTATGGCAAGCCGATCCACCGCGCGGTGGCTACTGCGGCGGGCTTCGGCGCGATCATCGCCATACCGGGCGCAATCGGCTTCGCCATCATCGGCTGGGGCAATCAGGGCCTGCCGGCCGGCTCGCTCGGCTACATCAACATTCTCGGCGCGGTTGCGATTGCGGCGATGTCTTTTCTCACCGCGCCGTTGGGCGTGAAGGCGGCTCATGCCCTGAATGCGCGCATGCTGAAGCGCATCTTTGGGCTGTATCTCCTCTTCACCTCGGCGGTGATGCTTCACGGCGCGACACAGCTGTGATCGTATTTCAGGCACGGCCCTAAACGGAGGCAGCACGATGGACCTTTCAAGACGCACCCTGTTCACCGGAGCCGCCGTGGCCACGGCCGCCCTTGGCGCAACCCGGGCCGCAGCCCAGACCCCGCCCGCACCGCCGCTGATCGGTCCGGCGGCCGGGGTGGCGCAGCTTTCGCTGAACGAGAACCCCTATGGCCCGGCGCCCAGCGCGCTTGCCGCCATCAGCGACACCGCAAAGCTCAGCGCCTATTACGCCGGCGGCGGCACGCGGCGGCTGATGGCGATGATTGCGGAAAAGAACGGCGTCACGCCCGAGCATGTGGTGCTCTCTTCCGGGTCGGGCGAAGTGCTGAACGCCGCCGCCATGCACTTCGGCAAGACGGGAACCCTGCTCGGCGCCGAGCTGTTCTGGGACGCCTATTTCCGCTACGCCGACATGAACGGACTGAAGACCCAGCGCATCCCGCTGCTGCCCAGCTTCTACCAGGACCTGCCTGCCATGCAGGCCGCGATCCAGCCGGGCGTGTCGATGGTGGCGCTCTGCAACCCCAATAATCCGACCGGCCTGATGGAAGAACGCCAGGTCGTCCATGACTGGGTGAAGGAAGCCTCCTCCAAGACCTTTGTGCTAGTGGACGAGGCCTATAACGAGCTCTCCGACAACCCGGAGGCCAACTCCGTGATCGACCTCGTCCGCGAGGGGCGCAACATCGGCATCTCGCGCACCTTCTCCAAAGTCTATGGCATGGCGGGTCTGCGGGTCGGCTACATGATCATGAAGCCGGAACTCGCCGCCAAGGTGCGCGATCAGGTGATGTCGAGCATGAACGTGCTGGGCCTTGCAGCCGCGGTGGCAAGCTACAATGACGACGCCTTCCTCGCCATGTCGCGCTCGCGCATCAAGGAAGGCCGCGACATGGTGCAAGACGCCGCCAAGCGGCTGGGCCTGCGCTATCTGCCTTCCCAGACCAATTTCGTCTGGATCGACATGGGCAAGCCCGCCAACGACATCCGCGATCGCTTCGCCCAGCGCGGCATCATGATCCGCGGTTCTTATGGCAAGTGGACCAACTGGTCGCGCGTTTCGATGGGCAAGGTGCCGGACGTGGAACGCTATGTCCGTGCGCTTCCGGAAGTGATCCGCGCCTGATACCGTCGGCGCCATGAGCATTCTTCGGCGCGGCCTTGTGGCTATGCTGCTGGCGGCGACGCTTCCGGGCGTCGCGGCCGCAGCAGACCCCTATCGGGGGGAAATCCTGTGGGACCGCCATGGCGTGCCCCACATCTATGCGGCCGACGAGGCGTCGCTCTTCTACGGCTTCGGCTGGGCGCAGGCGCGCAATCACGGCGACCTCATTTTGCGCCTGTTTGCCGAATCCCGCGGCCGAGCGGCGGAGTATTTCGGCCCGGATCGGCTGGAGAGCGATCGCTGGGTGCGCACGAACGGCGTGCCCGCGCGAGCCAAGGCCTGGTACGACGCCCAGACGCCAGCCTTCCGGGCGAACCTCGACGCGTTTGCCGCCGGCGTGAACGCCTATGCGCACGCCAACCCCGACAAGATCGACGATGCGGCCGAACGCGTGCTGCCGCTCGCGGGCGTCGATCTCGTCGCCCACGCCCACAAGCTCGTGAACTTCACCTATGTCGTGAGTCCCGGCCGCGTTACCGGTGAGGGCGGGGGCATCACCTCGGGCTCCAACGCCTGGGCGGTGGCGCCCAAGCGCTCGGCGAGCGGCGGGGCCATGCTGCTCCACAATCCGCACCTCTCCTGGGTGGAGGGTCAGCTCACCTATATGGAGGCGCATCTGAATGCGCCAGGCATCCAGATGTATGGCGCGACCCAGATCGCCCTGCCCGTGCTGCGCTTCATGTTCAACGAGCGGATGGGCTTCACCAATACGGTGAACAACATGCTGGGCGCGACCACCTATCGCCTCACCCCGGCCGAAGGCGGCTATCTGTTCGATGGCGCGGTGCGGCCCTTCACCGTGCGCTCCGAAACGATCCGCGTGCGCCAGCAGGACGGGAGCCTGCGCGAGGAGAGGCTGGAGATCCGCGAGAGCGTGCACGGCCCGGTCTTTACAAGGCGCGACGGCACGCTTGTGGCGCTTAGGGTGGCCGGGCTCGATAAGCCTGCGTTCCTTGAGCAATACTGGAATATGGGCAAGGCGCGCGACTTCGACGCCTTTCTCGGCGAGATGCGTCGGCTTCAGATCCCGACGTTCAATATCGTCTACGCCGACCGCGCCGGCCGGATCGGCTATTTCTTCAATGGCGCAATGCCCAAGCGCGCCAGCGGCGATCTCGCCTTCTGGCAGGGCCTCGTGCCGGGCGATACGTCCGCCACGCTCTGGACCGAGATCCATCCCTTCGCCGATCTGCCGCAGGTGATCGACCCGCCGGCGGGCTTTGTGCAAAACGCCAACGATCCGCCCTGGCTCGCCACATGGCCGCAAACCATCCGGTCGGGCGAATACCCCCCTTACGCCGCCCCGGCCGGTCCCTTTTCGCTGCGCGCGCAGCAATCGGTGCTTTCGCTCCAGGGCGAGTACAAGCTGAGCTTCGAGGCGTTTGTGGCGGGCAAGATGTCCACCCACGCGCTGATGGCCCAGCGGGTCCTGCCCGATCTGCTGCCCGCCGCCGCAGCCAGCGAGGATCCGCTGATCCGCCAGGCCGGCGCGGTGCTCGCGTCCTGGAATCGCTGGTATGACAAGGACGCCAAGGGCGCGCTCCTGTTTGAGGCCTTCGCCCGGCGTTTCGCCGGTCCGCAATTCAATCAGGATCAGCGCTATGCCCGCCGGTTCACGATGGAGGATCCGCTGGCGACCCCCGTGGGTCTGGCCGATCCCGCCGAGACGCTCCGTATGCTGAAAGAGGCGGCGGAGGAGACGATCAGCCGCTATGGCGCGCTCGACCGGGCCTTCGGCGAGGTCTCGCGCTTCCGCTTCCGCGACGTGGATGTGCCCGGCCATGGCGCTTTCGGCAATCTGGGCATTCTGCGGGTCATGACGTGGAATGCGCCGCAGAACGGAACCCGCACGCCCAACCATGGCGAGACCTGGGTTTCTATGATCGAGTTTGCCCCGGAAGGCACGCGCGCGCTCGGCCTCATGAGCTATGGCAACGCCACCCAGCCCGGAAGCCCCCACAAGACCGACCAGCTCCAGATGCTGTCCGACAGCGCGCTTCGGCCCCTGCCGCTCAGGCGCGCCGAGGTGCGGCGCCTGGCGGTGGAGCGCGAGCGCTACTAGCGGCGTCAGGCTTCCTCCACCTCCGGCGCCTTGCGGGTCCAGGCAAGAACCGCGGCCGGCAGGGTGAGGCTGAACATCGTCATCCCCAGCATGAGCGCGCTCCACTGATCGCCGTCGACCGGCGCCCAGAGCTGCGCCTTCCCGTTCGCGGCGAGATCGGCCCGCACCATCATGTAGAGCAGGCCGCTCAACACCACGCCCGAAAACAGGGAATGGGCGATGAAGGCCGCGCGGTTGCGCTCCTGAAGCTCGCGCTCGTCCAGCTGGCTTGCCGGCTCCTGGGCGAGCCGCTGGAGGCTGGACGTGGCCAGCACGCAAAACGCCGCCACCGCCACCACGACAAGCCCCAGCCCGACGAAAGCGAGCCCCGCCCGCTCCTGCCCATCGCCGGCGAGTAGCTGCAGCACGCAGCCCAGCAGATAGCCGCCATACAGAGCCACCGTCAGCGCACGCGCCATGAGAGGGCTGAGACTGCGCCCGAACGGGCGCGCATTGGTCCGGATGAACATTACTGCGCTCCTTCGCGAAGGGTTTCTGCAAGAGACGGGAAAGGGGTGAGCGAGAACAGCGCCTCGACCGGAACCTCGAACAGGCGCGCCAGACGGAGCGCCAGCTCCACCGAGGGGGCGTAATCTCCCCGCTCGAGATAGCCGATCGTCTGCGGGTTCACATTCACGGCCTCGGCCACCTGCTTGCGGCTGAGGCCCCGCTCAACCCGGAATACCGAGATCCGATTGTGCAAGACGATGTTCCTTTCATATGCGTCATTTTGTTGTGTTTACACAACGCTCTCTTGTCTGTCAAGCAAGCCCGGTCGCGCGCTCCGGCAGCCGCCAGACGGGCAGCGCGAGCGGCTTGAGGGCCCGTGGTCGTCCTCACGGAGATGAGGACCCAGGGGCCAGGGCCGCGCCCGGTCAACTGGCTCTTCGCTTGCGCGAGGATGACGGCGGGGACGTCAGCCCCCCTTGCCCGACGCCTTATTCTTGTTCATGCTCTGTTCCATGACGGCAGTGCTCACCCGGCCGGAAATCACCAGCCTTGTCGCGCAAGGGGCGGG
>JBIIUJ010000074.1:0-12204 GCA_044340025.1 Caulobacterales bacterium | reverse complement strand
CCTGGCGGCGGGCGCGTCTTCCGCCAGCAGCTGGGGCACAAGCTCCGCATTGGTGCGCGAAGCGATGGCCGCGCCCATTTCCTGCATGAACTGGGCGCCGTTCACCATCCGGCCCTGGAGGGTGGAGAAGCGCTCGTCTTCGGCCAGATCCGGCCGGCCGAGCCCGCGGGCTAGCGCCTTGAACTCGGCATCCTGCACGCCGGCGACCGCGAAATAGCCGTCCCTGGATTTCCAGAGCCGGTAGAAGGCCCCGAAATCCGGCGACGGCGCCGGCGGGTCTTCGAGGAAGGTGTGGTTGTACATCCCCTCGGGCCAGAGAAAGGCTATGGCCGCATCCAGCATCGCGATCTCCACGAACTGGCCTTCGCCGGATTTCTCGCGCGCAAACAGGGCCGCCGTGATGGCCTGGGCGGCGGTGAGCGCGGTGAGCTTGTCGCAGACGAGGGTCCGGATCAGCTGCGGCTCGCCAGTGGCCGGGTCTGCCTGGGTGGCGGCGAAGCCGGAGCTTGCCTGGATGATCGGGTCATAGACCCTTGCGCCCGCAAACGGCCCGGTGGGGCCATAACCCGAGATCGAGCAATAGATCAGCCGGGGGTTGCGGGCGCGGGCGGGCTCTGGCCCGAAGCCCAGCCGCTCGATCGCGCCGGGACGGAAGTTCTGGATCAGCACGTCGGCTTTCTCGATCAGCGCCCAGAGCACGGCCTGATCGTCCGGGCTTTTCAGGTTCAGGCTGATGGAGCGCTTGCCGCGGTTGGCGGTGAGAAACATCGCCGAAATGTCGGCCTTGCGGGGCCCAAGGTAGCGGGCGAAATCGCCCATGCCGGCGTCTTCCACCTTGATCACGTCGGCGCCCTGATCGGCGAGCCAGGTGGCGGCCATCGGCCCCGAGATCACCTGGGAAAGATCGAGGACGCGCACGCCCTCCAATGGTCCGGGCATGCGTTCCTCCCTTAGCGCGGCTGGTAGGCCCAGCCGTCGCGCTCATGCGCCCCGATCCGCTCGGCCGCGACGTGGCCATGGGGGCTGGGGAAATCGACGGAAAAGGCGATGGCGGTCATGGTGCTAGCGCCGCCCCCTCCACCACGCTGTGCGTGGTCCCCCTCCCGCGCAAGCAGGGGAGGAAACCAGCGCTCGCATTGCGTTCGAAGCACGGGTGTCTTCCCCCGCGTGCGGGGGAAGTGTCAGGCGCAGCCTGACGAAGGGGGGGCTTCATGGCCGCCTTCAAGCCGTCCGCGCGGCGCGATCTTTTTCGTTCGAGCTTTTGATCATGCTGCGCACCGCTTCCCACTGCGCGTCGTCCCAGGCGCGCAGGCCGGAGAAGTTTCCGCCGGAGGCCTGATACATCGCCCCGTCGATCGCAATCGTCTGGCCGTTCACATATTCTGCGCCCGGGCCCATCAGGAAGACGGCGAGGTTGGCGAGCTCGTGCATCTGGCCGACCCGGCCGAGCGGGTTGCCAGTGCGGTCTTCATCGCCATCGAGCTGCTTGCCGGGCGAAAGCCGCTCCCAGGCGCCCTTGGTCGGGAAGGGACCGGGCGCGATGTTGTTGAAGCGGATGCCATAGCGGCCCCACTCCACCGCAAGGCTTTCAGCCATCGCCCGCACGCCCGACTTCGACATCGCCGAAGGCACGGTGAAGGCCGAGCCGTTCCAGACCCAGGTGGTGAGGATGTTGATCACGCTGCCGCGGATGCCCTGATCGATCCAGCGCTTGCCGATATCCAGCGTGAGATAGAAGGTGCCGTGGAACACGATATTGGCGATCGCGTCGAACGCGCGGGGGCTGAGATCCTGGGTTCGGGAGATGAAATTGCCCGCCGCATTGTTCACGAGGCCGTGAACAGGCCCGACGCTCGCCCACAGATGATCGAGGCTCTCCTTGATCGCCTCGGCGTTGCGGATGTCGGTGGCCTGCGCGATCACCTTGCCGCCGTGCTTGTCCATCAGCTCCTTGGCGGTTTCCTCCAGCACGCCGCCGCGCCGGCCCCAGATCACCACTTCGGCCCCAAGCTTCAGAAAAGCTTCGGCCATTTCCTTGCCAAGGCCGGTGCCGCCCCCGGTCACGAGAATGCGCTGGCCCGCCATGAGGCCGTCCTTGAACATCAATTTCGCCGTATCCATGAGCATCTCCCTCAGCATGGGGGCGGGTGATCCCGCCTCTCTCGTTGCGTGGGGTTAGGGTCTATCCAATTCTGCGTGGGCGCCAAGCGCCCGGGCGCCCGCTGCCCGAGAACTTGGCCTTTGCGCGAAGGCGGCGCACATTCGCTCCATGCTGGCTCCAACCCCCTATGACCAGGTGCGCGCCACGCTCGCCCGGCTGGTCGCGTTCGACACGACATCGCGCAATTCCAATCTCGCCCTGATCGAGTGGGTGGAGGCGCTGTTTGCCGCCCATGGCGTCGCCACCGCCCGCGTGCCCAATGCGGCAGGCGACAAGACAAACCTCATCGCCACCCTTGGGCCGGCGATCGAAGGCGGGATCGTGCTGTCGGGCCACACCGATGTGGTGCCGGTTGATGGGCAGGCCTGGAGCACCGACCCCTGGACCCTCACCGCGCAGGGCGGAAAGCTCTATGGCCGGGGAACCTGCGACATGAAGGGCTTCCTGGCCTGCGCGCTAGCGGCTCTGCCGCGCATGGCGGGGGCGGGGCTGAAGCGGCCAGTGCATTTCGCGCTGTCCTATGACGAGGAGGTCGGCTGCCTCGGCGCGCCGGCGATGGTGGATCTGATCGCGCAGACCTTCCCGAAGCCCGCCGCCGTCATCGTGGGCGAACCCTCCGACATGAAGGTGATCTCCGGCCACAAGGGCATCACCACCTTCCGGGTGGTGGTGGAGGGCCGCGAGGCCCATTCCAGCCAGATCGATCAGGGCGTCTCGGCGGTGATGGCTGCGCTGCCGCTGATCAAGCTCGTGGAGACCTTCTCGCAGGAAGCGCGCGCCAACGCCCCGCCGGACAGCCCGTTCGAGCCCAAGGGCACCACCATCACCATCGGCATGCTGAACGGCGGCACGGCGGTGAACATCCTCGCCAAGCGCTGCGAATTCGCCTTCGACATCCGCCACGAAGCCGGCGACGACCCGCAGGCCTATGCCCGCCGCCTCTATGCGCTCGCCGCCGAGGTGGACGCCGCAATCAAGGCGAAAGCGCCCGAAGGCGGCGTCACCATCATCCCGCGCTCCTCCAGCCCCGGCATGGCGCCCGAGCCGGATGGCGCGGCCGAGCGGCTGTGCCGCCAGCTGACCGGCGACAATGAGATGCGCGCGGTCGCCTATGCGGCGGAAGGGGGGCTGTTCCAGCGCCGGGGGCTGTCCACCTGCATCTGCGGGCCGGGGTCCATCCTCCAGGCGCACCAGCCCGACGAGTATATCGAGGAAAGCCAGCTCGCCGAGGGCGCACGCTTCATCGACCGGCTGATCGATCAGCTCGCCGTCTGATCCGGGCCAAGACGCGCGCGGATGGCTGGGCCGTCCTGATCCAGATTGGGCGCCGGCGGGCGGGTGAGCGGATCGGGCGCATAGCCCGAGATCTTGACCGGATTGCCAGTCATGCGCAGGGGGCCGCTGTCGGGATCATCCGCCTCCACGATCATGCCGCGCGCGGCGAGCTGGGGATCGGCGGCCACCTGATCCACGCTTCGGATCGGCGCAGCCGGCACCCCGGCGGCCAGGAAGCGCGCGATCCACGCCTCCACCGTCGCGCCGGCAAGCGCCGCCTCGATCGCGGCCTTCAGCGCAAGATGGTGCTCCGTGCGGGCCGCCACCGTGGCGAAGCGGGCATCGGCGGCGAGGCCAGGCGCGCCCAGCGCCTCGGCCAGCGTCCCAAACAGGTGGTCGTTCGCGCAGCCGATCACCAGCCAGCCGTCGACGGCGCGAAACGCATCGAACGGCGTGATCGAGGGATGGCGCGAGCCGAGCGGGACGGCCACCTCGCCCTTGGCGAAGAAGCGGGCCATCGCGTTTTCCAGAAGCGCGCTCTGCACATCGAACATGGCGATGTCGATGAAGCGGCCCTCCCCGCCGGCCTTGGCCTCCACCAGCGCAGCAGCGACGCCCAGCGCGGCGAATACCCCGGCGCCCAGATCGGCGATGGAGGCGCCCACCCGCGTGGGCGCGCCGCCTTCGGGGCCGTTGATCGACATCATGCCGCCGAGCGCCTGCACGAGAATGTCATAGGCCGGACGGTCGCGGTATGGCCCGGTATGGCCGAAGCCGGAGATGGCGCAATAGGTGAGGCGCGGGTGGGCGCGATGCACCGCCTCCCAGCCATAGCCCAGCTTTTCCATCGCGCCGGGGCGGAAGTTCTCGATCAGCACGTCACTCTCGGCGAGCAGGCGATCAAACACCGCCCGGTCGGCGGCGTGCTTCAGATTGAGCGCGATCGAGCTTTTGCCCCTGTTTATGCTGGCGAAATAGACGCTTTCACCGTGCTGGAACGGCGGAAAAGCGCGGGTGTCGTCGCCGTCTCCGGGGTGCTCCACCTTCAGCACCTCCGCGCCCAGCTCCCACAGCAGCATGGTGGCGTAAGGCCCGGCGAGCACGCGGGTGAGATCGAGGACGCGCACCCCATGCAGGGGCCCTCGGGGCGGGTTGATCGTCATGCGTCAGTGGTAGCGTGCGCCTGTGTCAGTTCTGCCTGCGACCGGGCGCCGCGCTATCGCCTTGCATGCCTTCGCCCGGTAGGCGAAAAGCGCGGCGAGCATCCACGCAGCGGATTGGCGAGAGGGAAATGGCGATGACACGTCCAGCGATCTGGCTCGCAGTCGCGGGGTTGGGGGCGGCGGTCGCCGCCTGCGCGCCCACCTCCCAGGCCCCCGCCCCAGTGACCGCGCCGCAGCAGCAGGCCTTTCCCATCGGCGGCGCTTTTCGCGATTGCCCGGACTGCCCGGAGATGGTGGTTCTGCCGGGCGGCGCCTTCCAGATGGGCGCCGAGGGGGGCGAGCAGGGCCGCCCCGAAGGCCCCGTGCGCACCGTGACCATCCCGCGCCCCTTCGCGGTCGGCAAGTCGGAGGTCACGACGGCGCAATATGAGGCCTTCGTGCGCGAGACCGGTCACACCCCCTCCACCGACTGCCGCCGCTGGGTGCAGGCCGACCGGCGCGTGATGGAAGTGAAAGGCGCCACCTTCCGCACCGCTTATGGCCGGCCAGCCGCCGCCGACGAGCCGGCGACCTGCGTCTCCTGGCGCGATGCGCAGGCCTATGTCGGCTGGCTGGCGAAGAAGACGGGCCGGCCCTACCGGCTTCTGTCGGAAGCCGAGTGGGAATTCGCCGCGCGCGGAGGCTCGCCCGCGCCCTGGCCGTGGGGAACCGACGCCAATCAGGGCTGCGCCTTCGCCAATCTCTATGACGCCACCGGCCGCAACACCGCGATCGCCTGGCCGGGCGTGACCTGCGACGACAAGCGCCGCGAGATCGCGCCCGCAGGCAGCTTCCGGCCGAATGCGTTCGGGCTGCACGACATGATCGGCAATGCGATGGAATGGACGGCGGACTGTCTGGCCACGCCCTTCCCCGCTGCCGCCCCGGTTGACGGGACCGCCCATGCCCCCGCCGGCGCCTGCGAGCGGCGGGCGGTGCGCGGCGGCGCCTGGATCACCACCACCCCGCGCACGCGCGTGACATTCCGGTCCGGCGACCCAGAGACGTTCGTCTCCTGGATCTTCACCTTCCGGGTCGCGCGCGATCTGCCGGCCCCAGCGGCCCCGGCGGGGCGGCGACGGTGAGCGATCTGCCCCCGTGCTTTGCGCAGGCCGGCGCCGGGGGTGCGCTGCCGCTGCAGGCCATCCGCGCCGCCGATTGGGAGGCCTGGTCCCGCGAGAAGCCGGAGGCGCTCCAGAAGATCGCGCAGGCTTATGACTTCAAGGGGCAGGCCGGGCGTGTCTGCCTGATCCCGCTGCCGGATGGCGGGATAGAGCGCGCGCTGCTGGGCCTTGGTGCGGGCGCAGATGCGGGCGTTTTCGGCGCGGCGGCGCGCGAGCTTCCGGCGGGGGACTGGCGGCTCGCCGGCCCGGTGGACGGGCTCAGCGGCGCAGCCATCGCCACCGCCTGGGGCCTCGGCGCCTATCAGTTCACCCGCTACAAGAGCCTTCCGGCGCGCGCGGCGCGGCTGGTGCTCGAGCCGGAACAGGACGCCGCCGAGATCGGGCGGATCGTGGCGGCCTGCTGGCGGGTGCGCGATCTCGTCAACACGCCCGCCAACCACATGGGGCCGGACGCGCTGCATCAGGCCGCCGCCGAGACAGCCGCCCGCTTCGGCGCGCAGATCGAGGCCGTGGTGGGCGAGGACCTGCTGGCGCAGAACTATCCCCTGATCCACGCCGTAGGCCGCGGCGCGGTCGAGCCGCCGCGCCTGGTCACGCTGCGTTGGGGCGGCGCGGGGCCAAAGATCGCCATCGTGGGCAAGGGCGTCACGTTTGACGCCGGCGGGCTCAACATCAAGCCGGGCGATGGCATGCGCCTGATGAAGAAGGACATGGGCGGCGCGGCCCATGCGCTGGGCCTGGCGGAGATGATCATGGGCGCGGGGCTGCCGGTCCAGCTCAGCGTCTATCTGCCCATCGCGGAGAATGCGGTGGATGGCGCCTCCTTCCGGCCGGGCGATGTGATCGCCGCGCGCGACGGCCAGACGGTGGAGATCGACAATACCGACGCCGAAGGCCGCCTCATCCTCGCCGATGCGCTCGTGAAAGCGCAGGAAGACGGGGCCGACCTGATCCTCGATCTCGCCACCCTCACCGGGGCGGCGCGGGTGGCGCTGGGCCCGGATCTGCCGCCCTTCCTGACGCCGGACGACGCGCTCGCCCGCGCCATCGAGGCCGGGGCAAAGGAGGCGGGCGATCCTGTCTGGCGGCTGCCCCTATGGGAGCCCTATCAGGACGACCTCGACAGCGCGATCGCGGCGATTAAGAACTCCGGAGGCTCCTTTGCGGGGGCGATCACGGGCGCGCTGTTCCTGAAGCGCTTCGTGACGCTGTCAGCCTGGGCGCACGTCGACATCTACGCCTGGGCGCCCAAGACCAGGGGCGCGAAAGTGCAGGGCGGCGAAAGCCACGCCATCCGCGGCCTCTACGCGATGCTGAAAGCGCGGGTCGCGGGCTAGAACAGCACCTCCTGATGCAGCGCCGCACTGGACAGCCGGCGGTGGCGCCAGCGCACGAAGGCCCAGGCGAAGGCTGCGACAAACGGGGTGAGGAGGCCGGCCTCCACCTCGATCTCGTCGCGATAGAGCGCGCCGCCTTCGGCCGGCGTGACGCATTGCCAATGATCCCAGCGCTGCGCGATCCAGCCGGAGCCGGCGTCGTGCAGCTGGAACCGACCCTCGCTTTCGTGCCGCGTGATCCTCAGGGTCTGGGAGCCGAGCGGGATGACGCCCAGCACCCACATCCAGACCCGATAGGGTCCGAAGGGCAAAAGCTCGCCCATTGGCGCACGGTCGCGCGCATGAAAAACCAGCAACGGAAAGGCGATGCGCGACACGACCTCGGTGCGCTGGAGCAGGCTGTAGAGCCGCTCTGGCGGGATCGGGAAATGGGCCTGCGCAACGATCTTCATGGGCCGCAGCATAGCGCACTGCTGCGCCCTGTCTGCGCGATGCATCGCCGCCCTCCCCCCGGGGGATGGGAGAGGGCGGCGACCGCTGCGCCCGCGGACGGCGTTGGCGATGCGCCCGCGGACGGCGCGCTTCAGACCAGATCGAACCGGTCGTTGTTCATCACCTGCACCCAGGCGGAGATGAAATCCGCGACGAGTTTCTGGTGGCCGCCGGCTTCGGCATAGACCTCGGCCTGGGCGCGCAGGATGGCGTTGGACCCGAACACGATATCCGCCGCCGTTGCGGTCCAGCGCGGCGCGCCGGTCTTTCGGTCGCGGGCCTCATAGGCGTTCTCGCCGGTCTTGGCCCAGGTCACGCCCATGTCGAGCAGATTGACGAACACATCATTCGTCAGCGCGCCCGGTCGCTGGGTCAGGACGCCATGGCGCGTGCCAGGCGCTGTGATCCCGATCGCGCGAAGCCCGCCGATGAGCGCCGTCATCTGCGGCGCAGACAGGCCAAGCATGAAGGCGCGCTCCACCAGAAGCTCCTGCGCGGGCCGCCCCTCGCCGGGGGCGAGGTAGTTGCGGAAGCCGTCAAACCGGGGCTCCAGCACCGCGAAGGAATGGGCGTCGGTCTGGTCGGCGCTCGCGTCGGTGCGGCCGGGCGCTACGGGGACGGTGACGGTCACGCCGGCGTCCCTCGCCGCCTTCTCCACGCCTGCGGCGCCGGCGATCACGATCAGGTCCGCGAGCGACACCTTTCTGGCGCCGGAATTGAACGCCGACCGGATGGTTTCGAGCGTCGAAAGAACGCCCTGCAGCGCCTCCGGCCGATTGACCGCCCAGTCCTTCTGGGGGCTGAGGCGGATACGCGCGCCATTGGCGCCGCCGCGCTTGTCTGTCTTGCGGAAGGTGGCCGCCGAGGCCCAGGCGGTCTCGACCAGCTGCGCGACCGACAGGCCAGACGCCAGAACCTCCGCCTTCAGATGCGCGATGTCGGCCTCTTCCAGCGCCGGCCCGGTGGGCGCGGGCACGGGATCCTGCCAGATCAGCACCTCTGCCGGGACGAGCTTGCCGAGATAGCGGGCGCGGGGGCCCATGTCGCGGTGGGTGAGCTTGTACCAGGCCCGGGCGAAGGCGTCGGCGAACTCGGCCGGATTGGCATGGAACCGGCGCGAGATCGCCTCATAGGCGGGGTCGAAGCGCAGCGCGAGATCGGCGGTCGTCATCATGGGCGCGTGGCGCCGGGCAGGATCATGCGCGTCGGGCACGGCGTCGGCCGCCGCGCCGCCGGCGGGCCGCCATTGATGCGCGCCGGCCGGGCTCTTCGTCAGCTCCCATTCGTGGCCGAAGAGGGTGTCGAAATAGCTCATGTCCCACTGGATCGGGGTGGGCGTCCAGGCGCCCTCGATCCCGCTGGTGATGGTGTGCACGCCCTTGCCGTCGCCCAGCGTGTTTGCCCAGCCAAAGCCCATGGCCTCCAGCGGCGCGGCTTCCGGCTCGCGGCCGACATGGCTTTCAAGCCCTGCGCCATGCGACTTGCCGAAGGTGTGGCCGCCCGCGACGAGGGCCACCGTCTCTTCGTCGTTCATGGCCATGCGGGCGAAGGTCTCGCGGATGTCGCGCGCGGACGCCCGAGGGTCGGGATTGCCGTTCGGACCCTGCGGATTGACGTAGATGAGACCCATCTGCACCGCGCCTAACGGGTCTGCGAGGTCCCGGTCGCCGGCATAGCGCTCATCGCCCAGCCATTCGGCTTCCGGGCCCCAGTCGATGTCGGCGGAGGGCTCCCAGACATCGGGCCGGCCGCCAGCAAACCCGAAGGTGCGAAAGCCCATGCTGTCCAGCGCGACATTGCCGGCCAGGATCATCAGATCCGCCCAGGACAGCGCAGCCCCGTATTTCTGCTTAATCGGCCACAGCAGGCGGCGCGCCTTGTCCAGATTGCCATTGTCCGGCCAGGAGTTCAGCGGCGCGAACCGCTGTTCGCCGGAGCCCGCCCCGCCGCGCCCGTCGGAGATGCGGTAGGTGCCAGCCGAATGCCAGGCCATGCGGATAAAGAACGGGCCATAATGGCCATAGTCCGCCGGCCACCAGTCCTGACTGTCGGTCATCAGGGCGGTGAGGTCGGCGACGACCGCATCGAGATCCAGCGTCTGGAACGCCTTGGCGTAGTCGAAGTCCGCCCCGAGCGGATTTCCGGCTGCTGGCTGCTGATGCAGGATCGAAAGATTGAGCTGGGCGGGCCACCAGTCGGCGTTGCCGCGCGGCCCTGCGGCGACGGTGTGACGACGGCTGGCGCCGGTGAAGGGGCAGGTTGCCTCTATGGTCATGGCTGGATCTCCTTCGGTGCGTTTTCCCCGCTGCCGAGAGCCTGCGCCTTTCACCGATGCCGGTCCAATCGATAGTTTCGACGGCTAATATAGAAGAAATCTTTTCCGCATCAGCGAACCAGCCGGCCTTCGGCATCGATCAGCACAGCGCCGTCCTCCTTGCAGAACGGCCCCTCCGGCCAGCGCTCCAGCAGATCAAGCACACTCTCGCTCGGCCGGCAGAGCCGCACGCCGCGCGGGGTGGCCACGATCGGGCGATTCACAAGGACGGGATGCGCCACCATGGCGGCCAGCAGGGTTTCGTCGTCGACATCCGGCGCAAGCAAGCCAAGCGCGGCGGCCGGGGATTTGCTCTCGCGCAGGGCCGCGCGCGGCGTGAGGCCGGCCGCCGCAAACAGGGCCATGAGCTGCGGCCGGGTCCATCCGGTTTCCAGATAGGCCACGATTTCGGGGGAGTAGCCGGCGGCCGTGATCACTGCGAGCACATTGCGGGAGGTCTCGCAGTCGGGATTGTGATGGATGACAACGGGAAAGCGCACGGCCGGTCAGTCTCCAAACAGCCAATGTGCGAGCGTGGCGGCCAGCGCCGCGCCGACACACTGGGCAGCGATAAAGCCCGGCGCATCGGCGGGCCGGATGCCGGCAAACGTGTCTGAGAAGGCGCGCGCCACAGTGATCGCGGGATTGGCGAAAGAGGTGGACGCCGTCCACCAATAGCCGGCGGCGATGACGAGGCTCACCGCCGCCGCCACCGCAATCAGGCCATGCCGCCGCGCGCCAAGGATCGCCAGCACCAGAAGACCGGTCGCGGCGGCCTCGCCCAGAAGGGGGCCAAGACCGCTTCGCTCGGTTGTGGCCAGATGCAGCGCAGGTCGGTCGAACATCAGATTGGCGAAGGCCGCGCCGGCAAGACATCCCAGAACCTGCACGCTCGCAAAGGCAAACGCGGCCGCCATGGTCAGTTCGCCGCGCCACGCCATGACCGCGCTCACCACGGGATTGAAATGCGCGCCGGAGATCGGGCCGAAACACAGAACAAGCACAAACAGGATAGCGCTGGTCGCCAGCGTGTTTCCAACAAGGGCGAGCCCAGAGGCGCCGTTTGCAAGATCAGCCGCCAGGATGCCCGAGCCGATCACAACGCCCGTCAGAACAGCAGAGCCCAGCGCCTCGGCGGCGAGCTGTCGTCGCGTTGCGATCATGGCGGCGCTATCCCCTGTGCGCGGGGCTAGCGCATCCTTGTGACAGGCATGTTTCAGCCGGCGCGGACGCTGTCCGCCCTATTCCAGATCGATGTCGAGAACCGCCATCTCGAAGAAATAGGAGGTTTCGCCATCCTCTTCGTCGATGGTCACGACGCCCAGGAAATCCTCGCCCTTATAGACTTCCATCGAATCCAGCGTCTTGCCGCGCGCCTTCAGCTTCAGGCCCGGGGTCTCGAGCGTGCGCTTGAGAAACGCCTCCACCTTGTCCCATTCCGGTTTTGCTTTCGCCTTGGCCATTGCGCCGCGCGCCCCCGTCTGTTCGCTGGCATGAGCTAGAGCAGGAAGGGCCCGCGGCTGCAATCGCCTTGCGCACCGTGTCGCAACCGCTGTCCGGCCTGCGCGCTGTTTCGCGCGCTATTTCGACAGGCGCAGCTGGCTGAGATCGCGTGCGATGGCGCGGAATGCGTTGCGCAGGTCGTTGGCGCCGGGGGAGTGGAAATAGAGGCTCGGCTCGCTGGCGCAGTTGCGGAACACCTGCTGGATCGCCGGCGCATTCACCGCGAAGGTGATGGTGTAGACCCGGATGCCTGTCGCCTTGATGTTGTTGCACAAAGTGGTGACGCGCGCATCGATCGCGGCCTTCGCCGGATCGCGCGTGGTGACGCCCAGCCGGTTGAGCGCAAGATAGCCATAGCCGGAGTAGTTCGAGTTGTTGTGGCTGTTCCAGCCGCCCCAGATCTGGTTCTCGCCATCGGTGAGGATGATCATCGCCTTGCGCGTGTCGCGGGAATTGTAGGGCGTGGGGTTCGCGAAAGGTTCGTTCGGGCTCAGCACCGCCCAGCCCCAATAGATGCCGGCGGCGTTGTTGGTGCCCGAAGTGTTCCAGCCGGTCATGGTGTCGATGTCGTTGAGCAGGCGCTCGCGGTCGTTGGTCAGCGGCGTGAGCGGCTGGCCGCAGGCCTTGTTCGGGCCCATCGTGTCGGGCGGGGTCTCGTCGATCACATTGGCGGCGAAGCTGTATTTCACCGTGCTGCGCTGGCGCTGGGCCGGCGTGCCGCTGACGCGATCATTGGTGATGTAATTGTTCTGGTAATCCATGTTGGAGCCGCCAGGGGTCGGCTCGTCGGGCCAGA
>JBIIUJ010000220.1:0-3066 GCA_044340025.1 Caulobacterales bacterium | reverse complement strand
TGATGACGCTTTCGGCGGATGATCGTCGCGCCTTGTCGCGCCTTGCCGCGCCGGGCGCGCGCTGCCTGCCCGATCCGCACGGGCGCGGCTATGGCGTGTTCCGCAGCGCAGACAAGCGCCGCCGCGCCCGCGCAACGCTCTCGGCCCTGGCTGCGCGGCGGCTGGTGGCCGAGGGGCTCTTGTGCGCGGAGGCCGAAGGCGGTGAGCTCATCCTGACGGCCGCTGGCCGCGCGGCGCTGAATGGAGCCGCGCTGGACCTGCGCCTCGCCCATCGCGCCGAGACCGAGCGCGCGATCCTGCTGCCGGAAGGCCGGGTGGAGCGTCGCGCCGTGGACGCCGCGGGAAGCCCGCTCGCGCGCCTCGCGCGGTTGCAGGACGCCTCGGGCGGCGCCGTCTTCACTGCACGCGAGATCGCGGCGGGCGAGCGCCTGCACGAGGACTGGCTGCGCGCAGGCTTTGGGCGCATCGCCACAACAGACTGGACCGCGCCGCCGCGCGGAGGCGGCCGGGCGCGGGCCTGGCGACCCCGGCGGAACCAGCGATGCCGCCATTGACGCGCGTGCCCGGGTGCGCCGGGCGATGGCGGCGGTGGGGCCGGGGCTGGACCGCGCACTCGCTCATGCCTGCCTCCGGCTCGCGCCGTTCGATGCGCTGGAGCGCGACGAGGGCTGGCCGCGAGGAGCGGCTCGAACGGTGGTGAAGCTGGCGCTTGCCCGGCTTGCGGCCTGCTACGGTGCATGACACGCCGCGCGCGGGGCGCTATTGCCCCCTGCACGCGCCGCGCGGCGTGGTCTGCAGTCACGAGGCCGATGATGAGTGATCACCCCTCCACCATGGTTCTGTCCGACAAGACGGCGCGTCAGATTTTCGAGGAGGTGAAGGCCAATCCCGCCCGCGCGCGGTTCGGCTTCGGGCGAAAGCCAGCCATCATTAATATCGATCCGCAAAAGGCCTATACTCGGCCGGACCTCTTCCCCAAGACTGCTTACGTCACCGATCCCAGGCAGATGGATTATACGCGCACGCTCTCCAATCTGGCGCGGTCCAAGGGTCTGCCGGTGGTCTGGACGCGCGTAGGCTACATGCAGAATGCGGCCGACGCCGGTATCTGGGGCACGCGCACGGACACGCCCGACAGCCTGCAAAACATCAAGGTCGGCTCCGCTCGCCACGAGTTCGATGAGCGCCTCGATATTCGCGAGGATGTGGACCTTGTGCTGACCAAGCGCATGCCGAGCGTCTTTTTCGAAACCAATGTGGCGAGCTTCCTCACCTGGCATCGCGTCGATACCGTAATCCTCACCGGCGGCTCCACCTCAGGCTGCGTGCGGGCGAGCGCGGTGGACAGCCTCTCCCACGGCTATCGCACCATCGTCCCGGAGGAGTGCGTGGCCGACAAGCATGAGAGCTATCACTTCGCAAACCTGACCGACCTTCAACTGAAGTATGCCGATGTGGTGAGCGTTGCGGACGTGATCGCCTATCTCGACGCCTATCAGCCGGATGCGCCGCGATGAGCGCAAAGCCTGCCGATCCGGCTGTTGACCCCACACCTTCCGGGCGCTGGCCACGGTGGCTGCGCTGGTCGAATGGGCTTGTGATCTTGCTGGCTGTCAGCCTCGGGCTAGGTTTGTTCGGCGTGATCGTCGGCGCGTTCTGGGTCGTCACAACCGCCGCCTATCTGCTGGCGGCGTCCTTCTTCGGCTTCGCGGCCAAGGCAGCGTCGCAGGCGCTCGCCAGCTCCAACCCCGCGTTGTCCGACGAGGCGTCGCCCGGCCGCGATTGAGCCTGTTTATGGCCCGGCGGCCCGGCGGCCCCGCTCTGCGCCAGACCAAGCCGTCATCGTCTCGCAACCATCTTAAGCCCAAACGAAAAGGGCGGAGCCGAAGCTCCGCCCTTCTGTTTGATCAGCGCTAAAGCGTGGATCAGGCGGCAGCCGCCACACCTTCGCGATAACGGCGGCGCAGTTGCGACGCGATCAGGCCGAAGCCCATGATCATGAGCATCCAGGTGGACGGCTCAGGCACCATGCCAGAGATGTTGTCGAACTCGTACGCAACGTTGTTGGCGCTGAACGTCAGGCTCTGAATCTTCTGACCGGGATCAGCGAAGATCGTCACCCGGCGGTTCTGGTCCGGATTCGCCTGGTTGCCGTTCGGCGGCGCCGCGACGTTGATGCCGGTGATGACCAGGTTAGGCCCAGTGCCGCTGACGGCGAGCTGGTTCTTGCCGTCAACCGAACCCCAGAGGAAGCTGACCGAACGCAGGCCGGCGGCAAAGTTGAGCGTGACCGTTTGCGGCCCGCCGGGGGCGCTCGTCACGTAGCCAAAGTTGCCCGAACCACCCTTCGGAGCGGCCGCCACGCCGGGGATCCCCGGAGCCGCGACAACTGCGGGGGCGGTCGGCGCCCAGGTCCAGCCGAACGGCACGGAACCATCAAAATCCAGCAGCAGGTTGTGATTGGCAGGCGCCGGGTCCGTGAAAGGCCCGTTGATCTGCGTGGCGGCGAACGCCGGGGCCGCAAACGCTGCAGCCGCGACGGTGGCCAATGCCATCATCTTCAGTTTCATGTTTACCACCCCTTGTTGGCGCCCCTTAAAGACGCGGATGACCCGATATGGAGAGTTACCCCTCACACCATCATTCCCACACGCGGGACAGGGAGTCAAACGAATTGTGGCCCAAAAGCGCAGAAACTGTGGTTTCGCTGCTGGCGGGACGTGGTTTCGCGTGCAAGGGGAAATGTGCTGCGAGGTTAATTTGCTCTCCCCCTTGCCATATTTTACCAAAAGATCAGGCTCTCGTCGCAGCATGGCGAGGCCGCCATTTGGCAGATTGAAATCTATGCTATGAAACAATGTCGAGTAGCCCAACGATCTTTGAAGATTTAAACACGCGCAGAAAGGCAGCTAACCAATTTTAACGCCGCCTTAACCCATTGAGTCCTACAGAAGAACGCGCGCTTCAGACTTGAGGCTAGAGCGGTTTGCCGCCTTTGTGAATCGGCGGGGATTCCCAAATCGGCCATGAGGTGATTCAAGCTGTCTGCTGTCGAAGGAGGCTGGC
>JBIIUJ010000134.1:0-6498 GCA_044340025.1 Caulobacterales bacterium | reverse complement strand
AAGGTTTCGGCCTGGAGCTTGCGCCATTGCGCTTGAGACAGCCGGTCGCCCAGCCCGCGCGCGAACCTCTTGCCTTCGAACTCCGCCGTGTCGGTGCCGGTGGCTGAGGAATTAGCGAGGCGGACATGCTCATAGGCCGCAACGAGGAAGCCCGCCGTGCCGGCGGCGGGGTCATAGATTGTCTCGCCGATCTTCGGGTCCACCAGATCGACGATGGCGCGGATGATATGGCGCGGGGTGCGGAACTGGCCCAGCTCGCCCGCCTGCTTGATCTGGCGCAGCACATGCTCGAACAGATCGCCCTTGGTGTCGGGGTCGGCCTCTTCCAGCCGCAACTCGTTCACCAGCGTGACAACCTGGGTGAGAACCGTCGGCTCGTCGATGGTGAGGCGCGCCTGCGCCATGAAGCTCATGCCGTAGCGGTCGCCGACATCCTGGAAACACGGAAAGACCTCGTCGCGCACGAAGGTGACGAGCCGCTCGCCCGACAGCGCATTCGCCCAGGACGACCAGCGCATCCGGTCGCGCGCGATGGACTTGGCGCTTTCCGAAGGTGCGTTGAGCGGGTTCTTCAGCGTCCATTCGCCCGCGAACAGCGATTGATAGGGCCGACCGATGGCCTTCGACTGACGCAGGTTCGCTGCGTCCAGCCCCTCGATCAGGTAGAAGAAGAACAGAAAGCTCAGCTGCTCGGCGTTGCTGAGCGGATCGGGATAGCCGCCGCCATAGAGGTAGTCGCGGATCTGATCGACCTTGCGGCGCATGTCGGGCGTGAAGGGCATGGGCGCGCTTTCAGCTGTCGGGCGGATCGGGATTGCGCGGTTCTTCGGGCGGCGGGCCGCTTGAGGCAAGGCCGAAGACGGCTTCATTCATCGCGGCCAGCACCTGCTCCAGCCCGTCGGCCCCGCCGAACACGGCTTGCGCGCGGGCGTAACCGCCGTTCATCGAGAGCGGCGGCGCATCGAAGCGCCAGCTGTCGAAGCTGACGAGTTCGGCGGCGTTCGCCTTGATCTGCTCCTTTACCAAATGCAGCAGGCGCATCTGATCGGAGTTGAAGCTCTGGCGGCTCAGCCAATCTTCGAACGCCGCGCCCAATGCCTCCGCGCGCGCCTGATCGACGTCCATGAAGGCGCGGCCGGTCTCGTCCACCGTCACCCATTCGCGGGTCGCTGGGTCGATCTCGTCGTGCAGGTCGAGCGTCAGCAAGCGGCGGCGCACCGGCTCCGGGCGCGCCGCCGGACGCACGGAGATGACGCCGCCCTCGCCCGGCGTCTCGTCGTCGCCATGGCGCAGCGTCACGCCGGTGAAGTCCCACATCGTGAAGTGGTCCTTGCCCGGCGAGAGCCGCGTGCCGCGCCCGCGCATCTGCTGGTAGAGGATGGTCGAATGCGTGAAGCGCGCCATCACCAGGTTGCGCACTTCCGGGCAGTCGAAGCCCGTATCCAGCATATTAACGCTGACCAGGATTTGCGGGAACGCCTCCTTCTTGAAGCGCTTGATCTTGGCCGCGCCGTCCACCGTGTCGTCCGGGCCGAGGCCGGAGACGACGAAGTCCGCGTAACGCGTGGTCGGAGTCGGCTTCTTGTCGGCGAACGCCTCGTCGAACATACGCGCCAGCGTTTCGGCATGGCGCTTGGTGACGGCGAAGACGATCGTCTTTCCCCAGTCCGGCGCGCGGCGGACGCCTGTCGGGCCGACATAGCCGCGCTCCAGCACGTCGCGGAACTCGCGCACCATGGCGCGATTGCGCTCCGGAATGGTGAAGCGGCGTTCGAGCGCGGCCGGGTCGACGATCAGCGGATCGCTTTCGGCGAAGAGGGCCTCAAGGTCAGTGCGCGTCGCGCCGTCCAGGGCGTCCCAGTCGATTTCGTTCCGCGCAACCGGAAAGCCGCCATCGGACGCGGTTCTCACCGTCATCGCGCGGTAGATTTCGTAAGGAACGAGGTGGCCGTCGGCGATCGCTTCCGCCATCGAGTAGCTGTATGTCGGCCGCGCCACCTCGAAGAACCGCAGCGTGTCGCGCACGGCGGCCCGGTCGTCGTCTTCTATCTCCGGGTCGTCCTGCATCACGCAGGGCGTTGCGGTGAGGCCGATCTTCACGCCATCGAAATGGTCGAGCGCGCGCCGCCACTTGCCGTAGATGCTGCGATGACACTCGTCGATGACGATCAGATCGAAATAGCCGGACGTGTAGTTCTCGTACTCGTTCACGAGCGTCTGGAGCGTCACGATGGTGACGCGCTTCTCGTCCTGAAAACGGCGACCAGTGCGCGGCACACGGTAGGTCGGCAGGTGGGGCAGATGCTCGGCGAACGCGTCCTCGGCCTGGATCGCGAGCGTGTTGCGGTCGACGACGAACAGCGCCCGGGTCGCCCAACTCGCCTCGAACATGCGCTTGATAAGCCCTGCAGCTGTGCGCGTCTTGCCCGTGCCGGTTGCCATCTCGACCAGCAGTTTGCGACGGCCATTCGCGATCTCACGCGACAGGACTTCGATGCACGCCGACTGATGCAGGCGTCCGCCTCCGCCCGCGATGCGGGTGTCGACTGGCACGTCGAGCAGGTTCCGCCGAACCTCACGCGCGGCCTTCAGGCGAGCGAGATCGTCCTGACTGAACACCGTTTCGACGCGCCGGAAATGCGCGTCGCGCTCCTTGTCGCAGAACCAGACCTCTTCGCCGTTCGACAGGAAGATGAACGGCACGCCGAGCAGATCGGCATAGCATCGGCCCTGCACCTCCCCAGCGGCCAGACTGACGCTCGTGCTCTTCGCCTCCAGCACGGCGAGCGCGCGGCCTTGGCGATCGAACAGCGCATAGTCGGCGCGCGTCCCATCGTCGAACGGATACTCGAAGCGCACGCTCAGGCCGTCCGTCAGACGCCATTGCGCGTCCTTCAAGAGCTGGTCGATGCGGATTCGGGCGAAGGCTTCGTTGCTCACAGGGCGCGCCGCTTCCCCGTCGCAGGTGCGGCCGATAGAGCCTTCGGATCGCAGGCGAGCCGCTTGTACTCTTCCACGGAGACGACGACCACGACTCCCCGCCCGTGCTTCTCGATCAGCACGGGTTCGGCACGCGCAGTGTCGATCATCAGACCGAACGCGTTCTTCGCGTCGCGCGCCGACATGGATTTCATGGACAATTCACAGCCCCCTTGCCCGCTTCAATATGGACAAAATGGCTCCGCTTGCAAAGCTGTTGAGGTCGAGCATGGGGCGTGTGGTGGCGTGCGATCTTCGGCCACGAAGGCAGCAGCCACGGATTGCGAGATAAAAGCACCGACGGCGCTTGGTCGTATGTCATTGAGAGCAAGAACCTTTTCCGCCATCTCCGCACGAGCCAGGGCGGCGCTTTTTCTACAAAATCCAATGAGATCAATGGCGAAAGCGCCATCCGCGTTCGCTGCGCGCCTAGGCCAGCACGTCGACGGCGTTCCTATGCCAGGCGGTGACTTCAAGGCGCGCTGCGGGCATGACCGGGAAGAGGGACGGTAGAAGCGGGCCGGCGCTCCGTCCCGAATGTCCGGATCGGGTGATTCCGTCGTCAGCTCCTCCAGGCTGGAGAGAAGCGGCCGAGCGGGAGCAAACGCGACATTGATTCATACGGCAATTTGCCGTATATAGATCGGCCAAAGGAGGCCCCCATGCCCAAACCCCAAGTCGAGACCGAGACCGCGCGCTTGGAAGCGCGTGTCCCGGTGCAGGTGTACGATCTGATGCAGCGCGCCGCGCGCCTGCGCGGCATGACCCTGACGGGCTATCTGATCGCGACCGCCGGAGAGGATGCCCGACGCGTCGTCGAGGACGCCGACATCATGCGCCTGGCGCGCGAGGATCAGATCCGGTTCGCCGAGGCGCTGATCAATCCGCCCCCGCCGAACGAGCGGCTGGCCCGCGCGGCGAAGCGCCACGCCGAGCTGATCAAGCGCCGGTGAGCGCCCGCTTCGCCATCGAGCCGCTGGCGAAGACGCACAGCCGAGTGGACTTCACCTGCGGCAACGAGCGGATCGACAGCTACTTCCGCGAGAGCGTCTCGCAGGATGTGAAGCGCAAATACGCCACCTGCTTCGTTGCACGCGAGATCGCGACAGATCGGGTAGCCGGGTTCTACACCCTGTCGTCGAGCAACGTGCCGATAACAGAGGTTCCCGAGATACTGGCGAAGAAGCTGCCTCGCTATCCGACCGTGCCGGCCGTGCTGATCGGCTGGCTCGGGCGGCATAGCGACTACGCCGGGGTGGGGCTGGGCGAAGCCCTGCTGTTCGACGCCATCAAGACCGTGGCGACTGCGCCGATTGGAGCGCACGCCATCTTCGCGGACGCGATCGATGACGCCGCCGCGGCCTTCTACGCGGCCTTTGGCTTCACGTCTTTGATCCAGCGGCCGCGCACCCTCTATCTGCCGGTGGCGACGGCGCTAAGCCTGATATCGCCATGACATCCGCCTCCGCCGGCACGCCAGGTCCGACCGACGCCGCCGCGCGCAAGTCGGTTCGCGCGGCGGCGCGCGAGGGCTTCAAGCGCAGGAATCGGCTGTTCATTGACGCGCGACCTTCGGCGATCATGGCGTCATGGTCAGACCTCGCCCGCCCAACGCATCCGAGCAGCTGGAAGCGCTGCTTGGAGAGCCGTGGCCGTTTCCGGGCCGGCCTCCGAAGCACGACCTTTCGACGTGGACGGTCACCGACAACTGGCCCGACCAAGTCCCGGTCACCGAGGCCGAGGTGGACGTGTTCGAGGCGTGGTTCGGCGATCTGTTCGATGAGCTGTTCGGACCATGCCGATGAGGTGTGCAGGAGACATCGCCCATGACCCAGCCGCTGCGCGCCGCCCTCTATCTGCGCGTCTCGACGGCGCGACAGGCCGAGCATGACGTCTCCATCCCCGACCAGAAGCGCCAGGGCGAAGCCTACTGTGTTTCCCGTGGCTACGCGCTAGTCGAAACCTTCATTGAAGCCGGCGCGTCCGCCACCAACGACCGCCGCCCCGAGTTCCAGCGCCTGATCGAGGCAGGCACGGCGAAGCCCGCGCCCTTCGATGTTGTCGTCGTCCATAGCTTCTCGCGCTTCTTCCGCGACCACTTCGAGCTGGAGTTCTACGTCCGCAAGCTCGCCAGGAACGGCGTCAAGCTCGTCTCCATCACGCAGGAGATGGGCGACGATCCCATGCACGTCATGATGCGGCAGATCATGGCGCTGTTCGACGAATACCAGTCCAAGGAGAACGCCAAGCACGTCCTGCGGGCGATGAACGAGAACGCCCGCCAGGGCTTCTGGAACGGCGCGCTGCCGCCGATCGGCTACCGCATCGTCGCGGCTGAGCAGCGCGGGGCGAAGACCAAGAAGAAGCTGGAGATCGATCCCCTGCACGCCGACACGGTGCGACTGATCTATCGCCTGTTCCTCGAAGGCGACGGCGTGAAGGGGCCGATGGGCGTCAAGGCCATCACCTGCCACCTCAACGAGCGGCGTCTTTTCACCCGCGACGGCGGGCGCTGGGGGCTCGCGCAAATCCACGCCATTCTGACCCGCACGACCTATATCGGCGAGCATCGGTTCAACACGCGTTCGCACAAGGACCGGGAGCGCAAGCCAGAAAGCGAAGTCGCGATCATGGCCTGTCCGCCGCTGATCGACCGGGAAACTTTCGATGCGGTGCAGGCCCGTCTGAAATCCCGCGATCCCCGGATGACGCCGGCCCGCGTCACCAGCGGCCCGACGCTTCTCACCGGCATCTGCTTCTGCGCCAAATGCGGGGGCGCCATGACGCTCCGCACCGGCAAGGGGAGCGCCGGCGGCGTCTATCGCTACTACACCTGCTCGACCAAGGCCCGGCAGGGCGAGACGGGCTGCAAGGGCCGCTCGATCCCGATGCAACGGCTCGATCAACTGGTCGCGAGCCACCTGGAAGACCGCCTGCTCCAGCCCGAGCGGCTGGAAACGATCCTCGCCAGCGTTCTAGACCGGCGTCAGGAGCGCGCCGAACGCCGCCGCGAGCACCTTGCGGAACTCAACAAGCGCATCATCGAGACCGACCAGCGCCTCAACCGGCTCTTCGACGCCATCGAATCCGGTGTCGCCGATCTTGATACGCCCGGCCTCGGAGAGCGCATCGCCGGCCTCAAGGCGATCCGGGAGCAGGCCAGCGCAGACGCGGAGCGCGCGCAGGCCGCGCTCGACAGCGCAGGCAATCAAGCCGTCAGCCCCGAGATGGTCCGCACCTTCGCCCGCACGGCCCGCCAGCGCATCCGGCTGGACGGCGGCGGCTACCGCCGCGATCACCTCCGGGCGCTGGCACAGCGCGTCGAGGTCGCCGACACCGAAGTCCGGATCATGGGGTCGAAAACGGAACTGCTGCGCACTCTGGTCGCCGCCTCAGGCGGAGCACCCGGCGTAGCCGGTGTTCAGAGTTCTGTACTGAAATGGCGCGCCGGCAGCGCCCGGGGGTGCGTGCCATGTTCGTGCTGGCCCAGGTCTCATCGATGAAGACCAGCCGGTCGGG
>JBIIUJ010000219.1:0-3080 GCA_044340025.1 Caulobacterales bacterium | reverse complement strand
AAGTCCAACCAGAACTTCCTGGCGCTCCAGAGCCAGCTTGAGGGCACCGAAAACCGCATCGCCATCGCCCGGCGGGATTATAATGACGCCGTGCGGGTCTATAACACGGAATTGCGGACCTTCCCGGGCGCGATCTGGGCAGGCACGGTGCATTCCGGCTCCAAGCCCATGACGCTGTTTGAGGCCAAGGCTGGCGCCGAAACCGCCCCCACGGTGAAGTTCTAGGCCCGGCGCCATGGCGCAGGCCACTCTCCCGCCGCCCATTCCCTGGCGAAGGTCGGGCCCGACGTCGGACGGCCGCTCGCTCGGCGATCCGGGCGCCGGCGCCGGCCGCAGAGCGGGGCGCCTTCGCCTTGCCGTCGCGTTCATCCTGATCAGCCTGGCTCTGCTCGTCGCGAGCGCCGCCATCGCCGCGCCGACCTTTCCCAAGCTCACCGGGCGGGTGGTGGATGAGGCAAACCTGCTGTCGGCGCAAACTGAAGCCCAGCTCACTGCCCAACTCGCTGATCTGGAACAGAAATCCTCCGACCAACTGGTCGTGGTCACGCTCTCCAGCCTTCAGGGCTATGAGATCGAGGATTATGGCTATCAGCTGGGGCGCGCCTGGGGCATCGGCCAGAAGGGGCAGAACAATGGCGTCCTGCTGATTGTGGCGCCGAGCGAACGCCGCGTGCGCATCGAAGTGGGCTATGGGCTGGAAGGCATCCTTACCGATGCGCTCGCCAGCACGATCATCCAGGCCGCCGTCCTGCCGCGCTTTCGCGCTGGAGACATGGAAGGCGGCGTCGTCGCGGGAGCCGAGGCGCTGATCCAGCAGCTCGCGCTCGATCCGGCAGAGGCCGCAGCGCAGGCGGCGGACGCGGCCCGCACGCGCCCCGCGCCCGAAAGCGAAGTGGATCCGCTCGTCGCGCTGATTGTGATCCTTGTCATCTTCTTCGTTCTTCAAAGCGCCTTTCGCCGCGCCGCCCGCGCCCAAAGGCGCAGTCCCTGGCGCTCCGCCGCCGGCATGGGCTTGCCTCCGGTCATCATCACGGATTGGGGGCGTGGCGGTGGTTTTGGCGGCGGCTTCGGCGGCGGCGGCGGGTCGTTTGGCGGCGGCGGGTCTTCGGGGGGCTGGTGATGGCGATGAGCGAAACCGACCGCGCCGCCGTGGCGGCCGCCATCGAGGCGGCCGAGCGCCATACCTCGGGTGAAATCTACTGCATCGTGGCGCGCGAAGTATCGGACTATCGCCATGTTCCGCTCGCCTGGGCGGCGGTGGCGGCTCTGCTGGCGCCCCTGGCGGCGGTGCTCGGGGGCTTCGAGGTGGCAGATCTGTTTGCCTGGACGCGCGGCTGGGCGGGCGCCCACGCCAGCGGGGCGGACGGCGCAACAGGCGCAATCATCGCTTATGCTGCGGTGCAAGCGCTGGTGTTCTGGCTTGCGGCCGCGCTTGTGGCGCTGCCGCCAGTGCGGCGCGCCCTCACGCCGCGCCGGCACAAGCAGGAGCGGGTGCACCGCGCCGCGCTGGAGCAATTCCTCGCTCGCGGCCTGCACCTGACCGCCGCGCGCACCGGCGTGCTGATCTTTCTGGCGCAGGCCGAGCGCTGCGCCGAAGTGGTGGCGGATGAAGGGATCTATGCCCGCGTTGATCCCGCAGTCTGGCGCGAGGTGGTGGGTGAGATCGTGGCCGATATGCGCCGCAAGGCCCCCGCAGAAGCGCTAGTCAAAGCGGTCACGCGCTGCGGGGCGGTGCTTGCGGAGCATTTTCCTCCGTCTACAGATAATCCAGACGAATTGCCGAACAAGGTGGTGGAGTTGTGAGGCCGATCTGGCGCGCCGCCATCGCCGGCGCCCGCGCAGTCCTTGCCATGGCCTGCGCCGGGCGGCGTTCGCCTTTGTGCCCAGCCGGCGTATGACAGGGTGTGAAAGGACGCTTTCCTCGTGCGCTTCCGCTCTGATCGACGTTTCTGGCTGGTGCTTGCCGCCTATACGCTCGCCCATCCCGGCATGGCAGGCGCCCAGGGCGCGCTGCGCCGTCCGAACGAGCCGCCGGTCACGGCGCGCACGCGCGAAATCGAGCTGCGGGTGCGCCCGCGTCTGGCGCGGGGGCTTGCCAGCGCGGGCGCGCGCCTCGGCGCGCCGCTCTATATCCGGGTGCTGAAGGAGGGGGGCGAGGTTGAGGTCTGGGCGGCAGGCCGGGATGGCGCCTACATCCGGTTCCAGACCTATCGGCTGTGCGGCGCCGCCCAGGCCTTGGGTCCGCGCCGGCGAATCGGCGATCAGCAGGCGCCGGAGGGCTTCTATCTCCTCACCCCCGGCCGGATGGACGCCAGCGCTCGCGCCTATCTGTCGTTGGCGCTGAACTATCCCAACGGCCTGGATACAGCCCGCCGCTGGACTGGGGCGCCGGCCGCTTTCGCCGGCCGTTGTGCGGCGGCGGCCGGGCTGGGGCTGACGGACCCTGCGGTGG
The DNA here is from genome assembly GCA_044340025.1 of Caulobacterales bacterium. Classification (GTDB taxonomy): domain Bacteria; phylum Pseudomonadota; class Alphaproteobacteria; order Caulobacterales; family Aquidulcibacteraceae; genus JBIIUJ01. The sequence goes on along the minus strand of JBIIUJ010000219.1, from coordinate 628 downwards.
AGGAGCTATGGGCGCTCGCCTCGGCCGCGTTTCGCGCGGGTCAGAGGGCGATACCCGTGCATATCTTCCCCTTCGCCCTGACGTCGCGGGCCTTGCGGCGGCCGGCGCCGGAAACCCTGACCCGGTTCTGGGCGGAACTGGAGCCAGCCTGGCGTCTGTTCGAGGCCGAACGAAAACCGCCCGCCACCGGGGTCCGGGGCGGGCGGTATGTTGTGTCATCAGCAGGTTGAGAAGGCTTTAGCCCTCGCCGCCGCCGCCTTCGACGAGCTTGATGTTGATGGCCTTGGGGCCCTTGCCGAACTTGTCGGGCAGGGTCTCGAAGGTCACCTTCGCGCCGGGCTCCAGCGATTCCAGACCGGAACGCTGCACCGCCGAGACGTGAACGAACACATCCGCGCCGCCGCCATCCGGCGTGATGAAGCCGAAGCCCCGCTCGCCATTGAAGAATTTCACGACGCCATTGATGGTTTCGCGCGGCTCGCGCGGGCCATCGCTGAAATCACGCCGGGGCGGGCGATCGCCAAAGCCACCGCCGCCGCCGCCGCCGAAATCACGCCGGGGCGGGCGATCGCCAAAGCCGCCGCCGCCGCCGCCGCCGCCGAAATCACGCCGGGGCGGCCGGTCGCCC
>JBIIUJ010000218.1:0-3084 GCA_044340025.1 Caulobacterales bacterium | reverse complement strand
GCCTACATCCGGTCGGATGTAGGCGCAGCGAGCGGCCCCCGCAAGGCGGCGTCCAGCGCGGCCTGCGGCAGTTCCATCAGGCGCGGTCCGTCCGTCCAGATCAGCGCGCAGCGCACCGGCCGACCGGGAAACACCCGCTGCAGCACCGCGCGATAGGCCGCCATCTGGGCGAGATAGGCGGGGGCGACATCCTCAACAGCCAGCGGCGGCGGCCGGTTGGTCTTGAAATCGACCGCCAGCACCTCGGCCTGCGTCACGAGCAGCCGGTCGATCGCGCCATTGACCACCAGATCCTCCGGCAGGCCCCGACCGCCGCCCACGACGGGAACCTCCGCCCGGCTGCCTGGCCCGAAGACGGCGGCAAAGGCCGGGTGGCGCAGCACCGCCAGCGCCTCGTGCGCCCAGGCCGTCCGCTCCTCGGGGCTGGCCTCGGGATAGGCCGCCAGCCGGCGCTGGGCGGCTTCCTCCCACACGGCTTCGGGCAGATCGGGGAGGCGCTGGAGCAGGTCATGGATCGCCTCGCCGCGGCGAAACCGCGACGCCGTTCCAAGGGGGGAGAGCACGCGCTCTCCGCCCGGCCCGGGAGCGAGCGCGGAGGGCGCGGCGCGGCGGGCTGCGGTCTCGGCCGGGGCCGACGCACCAAGCCAGGCGGGCGCTGCGTCGGCCGCGAGGTCCAGCGCAGGCGCTTGCGGCGCAGGCGGCGGAGGAGCGCCCAGCGTGAGGGTTGCGCCAGCGTCGCTCACAGTCGCGCCGGCCTTTTTCAGCGCCTCCTCCAGGATTGCATGCCAGGAGCGTTCGTGCCGGCCCGCCGTTGCGTTGCCTACGGCAGCGCCACGCACCAGCAGCCGGTCGCGCGCACGCGTCATGGCCACATAGAGCAGGCGCTGATCCTCGGCTGCGCGTGCGGCTTTGCCTGCGGCGGCCAGCGCCCGGCTGGCGGCGGTGTGGTTGGCCCCGCTCGCGACCCAGAGCAGCAGCCCCTGATCGGGGTCGAGCAGCACGCGCCCGGCCTTCTCCACGCGCGGCGCAGCGGTGGTGTCCGGCAGGATCACCACCGGCGCCTCAAGCCCCTTGGCGCCGTGCACCGTCATGATCCGCACCCCGGTGGCGCCGGAGCCAAGCTCGCGCTTGATCTGGCGCGTATCGCGCTCGATGGCGTGGACGAACGCCTCCAGCGAGGCGGGCGGCTCGGCTGGATCGAGCGCGCGGGCAAGCAGCGCCTCCACCGGCTCACGCGCGGCATGGCCCAGCCGCCCGATCAGCAGAGCCCATCCGGTTTCGCCCTGCGGCCCGATCCGGCCATCCAGCAGCGCGGCGAAGAATTCGAACGGCGGCAGGCTTCCCGCGCGCGCGCGCACGGATTTCAGAAGCGCCGCCGCCGCCTGATAGCGCGGCTCGCTCCGGGCGAGCAGCTCGGCCCAGAGCGAGCGACGGCCCGCGCGGGCAAGGGGCGCAAGGTCGGCTTCCTCATCGAGCAGGCCGATGAACGGCCCCTTCAGCACGCAGGCGAGCGTGAAATCATCCTCCGGCAACAGCGCGAAACGGCCCACGGCGAGCAGATCCTGCACCGCCAGCTCCTCGCCCAGCGTGATGCGGTCTGCGCCCTCCACCGGCACGCCTGCGCGCTTTAGCGACCGGAAAAGCTGGTAAAACAAATTGTTGCGCTCACGCACGAGGATCATCACGTCGTCTGCGCGCAGAGCGCGCGGGCCGTCCCGCCCAGACACGGCTGCCCCTTCGGCCAGGAGGCCAGCGATCTCGCGCGCCACCTCTTCGGCGAGCACGGTGCGCGCATGGCGCTTTCCCGCGAGATCGAGCGGCTCTTTCCAGTGGACGGGGTCCTCGCGCGTCGCTCCCTGCACAACCGCGCGCCAGCTCACCACGCCGGCGGCATGCGCGCGATGCGCCACATGGCGCGGGCTCTCGATGCCCAGATGAGCGAGCGTGGCGTCCACCGCTTTCAGCACGTCCGGCGCGGTCCGGAACGACAGCGCCAGCGTCGGGGCGGCGAAGGCCGCTCCGCGCGCCGTTTCACCCGCGATGAAATCCTCACGCTCGGCGAGGAAGCGGGCCGGATCCGCACCCTGAAACGAATAGATCGACTGTTTCTCGTCGCCCACCGCAAAGCGGGTGCGCGGCGTGTTGCGCGCGCCGGCGCCGGCCTCGAACTCCGCCACGATGGGATGCAGAAGCGCCCACTGGGCGGGGCTGGTATCCTGACCCTCATCGATCAGCAGATGATCTATCCCCTGATCGAGCTTGTAGAGCACCCAGGCCGCCGCGCCCTGCCGCCCGGTGAGCAGCTGATGGGCGCGCGCGATCAGATCGTCGAAATCCAGCTTGCCGCGCGTCTGCTTGGCCTTGGCGAAGGCCTCCTCGCGCGCCGCCGCCAGCGTGAGCAAAGCCGCCGAATCCGCCCGCTGCCGCGCGCGATCGGCATGCTCCATCACGGCTATCACCCTGAGCTGCTCTGGCGTGGGCGGAACGAGCTTGTCCTTCCTTGGATTGAACAGGCGCGATGCGGCAGGCGATGCGGCCAGCAAGTCTTTCCCCGGCGGAGACCCGGTTTGGCGCCAGCCGGTCTCCTCATCCAAGGTCAGGATGGCGTTGGCGTATGTCGTCATCGCCACGGCGGGGTCGGGCTCGGTCAGGCAGCGCGCCAGCCGATGCTTGTAGCTGTCCTTCTCGCCCGTCGGCGGCAGCGCAGCAGATGCCTGCGCGACAGTCGCCCTGTCCGTCTGCGCCCAACCCGCAGCGAGGATCCCCTCGGCGTCGTCGGCTTCGGTCACGCCCAGGGCGCGATCCAGCCGGGCGAGCGCCGCGGAGAGCCCGCCATCGATGATGCGGCGCCAGCGGCTGCGATCCTGCGTGGCGGCGCGCAAGGCGAGATCGAGCGTCTCCTGCCCCGCCGCATCCCACGCCACGCCAAGCGCGGCCAGCAACGCGGGATCAGCAACCACGGCCGCATCGGCATCCGCCCGCAGGGCGTCTGTCTCGGCCTCCGTCAGCACGCTGAAGCCCGGCGTCAGGCCAGCCTCCAGCGGGAAGCGCTGCAGCAGCGTGGTGCAGAAGCCGTGGATCGTC
>JBIIUJ010000217.1:0-3144 GCA_044340025.1 Caulobacterales bacterium | reverse complement strand
CGGCAAGGGCCAGACCCGCTACGTCATCGAATTCGTGCTCGGCCCCTTCAGCGAACTCGAAGTGCTCACCCGGGCCAAGCCCAGAGCCGAGGCCGAGGCGGCCTGACAGCAACCTCAGTCGACGCCAGCCCGGCAGCGCCACAGCGTGCTGCCGGGTTGAGGCCCACCCGGCATATCCGTTCATTTAATCATGAGCCGTTGGGCGTTTATTGTGCATATATTTATGCACAAGACGGCTGGTTTTGTTCATAGTTGGATGCTAAGGCTCGCTCCGAAGGATGCGGCCATGACCCCCGATCAGACCCTGCTCGCGCGACGGGCGCTCGACCGCAGACGCTTAGGCCTTGAGCTGTCTGCCTTCGCCACGCCGCCGGGCGGCTGGCTGAAGGCCATGCGGGAGGCCCTGGGCCTGACAGTCCGGCAGCTGGCCGCAAGGCTCGATGCCGCTCCATCGCGCATCCCAGCCATCGAAAAGGCCGAGCTGTCGGGGGCCACGACCTTGCGCACCTTGCGCGAGACTGCCGAGGCGATGGACTGCGTGTTCGTCTATGCCATCGTGCCACGCACCACTTTGGAAGCAACCCGGCGTGCCCAGGCCGAGCGGCGGGCCGACAAGGCTCTGGCCCGCATGCATCACACGATGGCGCTGGAGAACCAGGCGCTGAACCCTGCCGACCTTGCCTATGCCCGCGAGCGGCTGATCGCCGATCTGCTGGCAGGTCCGCCGCGCCGTCTGTGGGATGAACCGGATGGTCGACCATGACCGATCCGCTCTTTGGCGCTAACGACGACGCCAACACCCCGCTCGAAGCCGACGAGCGTGACGGCCTGATCCCGTCCTACATCACGCTGCGCCGCGAGCTGAACGAAGCAGAGCAAGCGAATATCGCGGCGGCGATGGCATGGCTCGGGAACCGCAGGCGTGAGGTGCACGACGAGACCTTTCTGCGCGCGCTGCACAAGCGGATGTTCGGTCAGGTCTGGCGCTGGGCTGGCGCCTATCGGCGCAGCGCCCGCAACATCGGCGTGGATGCCTGGCGCATCCCGATGGAGGTCGCCCAAGCCATCGACGATACGCGCTTCTGGATCGCCAATGCCGTGTTCAAGCCAGACGAGATCGCCGTCCGATTTTCCCATCGGCTCGTGGCCATCCATCCATTTCCCAACGGCAATGGCCGGTTCTCGCGTCTGGTCGGCGACCTCCTCGCGCGGCAATTGGAGCGGCCCGTTTTCACCTGGGGGCGGATCAGTCTGGTGGATGCGGGAGCAACCCGGAGGGCCTATGTCGAGGCGTTGCGGGCCGCCGATGCGAATGACATCGCGCCGCTGCTGGTTTTTGCGCGGTCCTAAGGTTTGGGGCAGGCACGACCTTAGGAGCCAAGGCGATCAAGGCGAGTGAGGTGGCGATCTGAAAGAGGAGCCACGTCACGAAACCCTCTGAAACAGCTGTGGGGGCAAGCTGGCGGGGTGATCCGCCGGGATCTGTTCGAAGACGACATGGTGTTTCTCGACAGCCCGGAGCTTCTGCAACGGCTCGCGGGCGAGAAGCTCGAGGCCCTGAAGGCCCCACTGGAAGCCGAAGGCTGGGGCTGGGTCAGCGTGGCCCTGGGCGCCACCCGTGCCGATGGCGGCCATGCCCACCGGCTGCGCCCGGACTGGCGTGAACCGACGCAGGAGGAAATCGCCGCCAGCCGCGCGCTTTCCGATCAGGCCGCCGAGCTGGAGCGCCGTCTGGCCGAGGATGACACCAACGAGACGCTGGCCGCCGAACTGGCCGACGTCCATGCCGCCATCAATGCCTTGCGCGATGGCCTGCGCAGCTGGGACCCGGAGAAGCAGAAGCTGGCCGGCTGCGTCATCACCGTCAGCCATGCGGGCGAAGCCGAAGTCACCATCGGCGTGGTCACCAGCGGGGATCAGAAGAAGATCAACCGCATCGACCAGCGCCGCGCCGCCGAGAAGGCCAAGGCCGAGGCCGAACGCCGCCGCGAGAAGGAACGCCGCGAGGAAGAGGCCATCCGCGCCGGGCAATCACCTGAAGCAACCGACGAAACCGAGCCCCAGGGCGAAGCCCCGCGCCCGACATCCGATGGCATCGCAGTCATGGCGCTGGATCCCGCCGGTGGCACGGTCACGCTCAGTGGCGCGCCGGTGACGCCGCCCGCCACCGCCGACACCACTCCACCGTGGGAGGATGATCCGCCCGCCGATGGCGCAGGCTACACCCAGAAGACCATGCAGGAGCTGACCAGCGCCCGCATGCGCGCCTTGCGCAGTCTGCTGGCGGCTGATCCCGGCACGGGGCTGGCGCTCGCCGTCTATGCGCTGGGCGCCCAGCAGATCGCGCGCGAAGGCCCGATCGGCCTGTCGGTCCATGCGTTCGGCTGCCTGCTCAGCAGCGATGCAGAGCCGCTGGCCAGCGCGCGTGAGGCGCTGGGTGCATCCGTGCCAGACACCGAAACCGGCTGGTTCGGCTGGTGCATGGCGCAGGACGCCGAGACCTTGCTGGCCACGCTCGCCATCCTGATCGCCTCGACGCTGGACCTGTCGCACACCGGCGCCTTTGCCGCCGCCACCCGCCGTCAGGCCATGGCCGACACGCTCGCCACCCGCCTCCAGCTCGACATGACAGGCTGGTGGACCCCGGACGAGGCCTTCTTCACCGGCCTCACCAAGGCCCAGATCACCGACGCGATCCTGACCTCCCCCGCCGCACAGGCCCTCAAGACCGATGCCGACCGCGAGGCCTTCAGCAAGCTGCTCGCCACCAAGCGCAAGGACGAACTGGCCGCCATGGCGGCGCAGAGCCTCGAAGGCTCAGGCTGGCTGCCCGAGCCGCTGCGCACCGCCGGGCCCGTCCCAGTCCATGGCGATCCGTGCTTTGCGGTGACGGATGAAGGGCTTGAGGCGCTGGCCGCTAGCGAGGCGATGGAGCCGGATGTGGGGGCTGCGATAGCGGTCGCGGCTGAATAGTGAAGTTGCTCAAGATAGATCGCGCATCGGAAATCCGGTGCGCGGTCTGCATTGGGGCCGGGAGCGGACTGAGGGCACTAAAGCGATCAAGACATGAAAGTAGCCGTCGCCGGCGATTGGCCACACTAGATGCCGTCATGAAACGGCAACACAGCGCGGCGAAACAACCCT
>JBIIUJ010000162.1:0-5236 GCA_044340025.1 Caulobacterales bacterium | reverse complement strand
TCATGGTCCAGTCCGGCGCCTCCGAGACCGGCGCCGCCGCCGAACAGAGCCTCGGCGCCGCCCGCGAACTCGGCCTCCAGGCCAACCGCCTCCGCGACGAAGTCGAAGGCTTCCTACGGACCATAAGGGCCGCCTGACACGGCGGCGGAAGGCGTGGCGCGCGCTCAGGGCGCGCGCGCCACCCCTTCACGACGGGTGTCGGCCGCACCGACCAGCCCATTGGGGCCGCGCATCACCGCATGCAGGCCCGAGCCTTCCCCGCCCATGCCGCTAGAGAAAGCGTGGCCCATGGCGACCAGCTCCTCGCGGATTTTGGGGTCGAGCGTGCGCTCGGCCACCACCTGACGGCGGGCGATCACATTGGGCAGGTTCAGCGCTTCCTGCGGGCTGAGACCCCAGTCCAGCACCCCGACAAGCGCTTTCGCGACATAGGCGATGATGGCGTTGCCGCCCGGCGACCCCACCGCCAGCAGGAAGCGGCCGTCCTTGTCGAACACGATCGTCGGCGACATGGACGAACGCGGCCGCTTGCCCGGCCCCACCGCATTCGCGACCGGCCTGCCCTGGTCATCGACCGGGCGGAACGAGAAGTCAGTCAGCTGATTGTTCAGGAAAAATCCGCCGACCATACGGTGGGAGCCGAAAATCGATTCCACTGTCGTCGTCATGGAGACGACATTGCCGCGCGCATCGACCACCACGAAATGACTGGTGCCGGGCACCTCGCCCGTCGCGTCGCGCCCGCGCACCGGCGCGCCAGGAGGAGCGCCCGCCTCCACCTTCGCCATCGCCCGGTCCGGCTGGACGAGCGCTGCGCGGCTTTGCAGATAGGCCCGATCGATCAGGCCATCGAGCGGCACCTCCACGAACCGGTCGTCGGCGACATAAAGATCACGGTCGGCATAGCCGAGGCGCTGGGCCTCGATGAGATAATGCCAACCCCGGGCCGTCGCAGGGCCATGCTCCCGGATCGGAAGGTTTTCGAGCGTCCCCAGGATCGACAGCACCGCCACGCCCCCGGAGGAGGGCGGGCGCATGCCGCAGACGCGATAGGCGCGATAGCCGCCGCAGATCGGATCGAGTTTGCGCGGGCGATAGGCCGCAAGATCAGCCATGGATAGCGTGCCCGGCCGCGGCCCCTGGCTCACGCGCGCCACGATCGCCTCCGCGATCGGTCCCTCATACATCGCCCGGGCGCCATCGCGCGCGATGGCGCGCAAGGTCTCGGCGTAGGGCTTGTTGACCAGCAGATGGCCCGCCGGCAGCGGCGCCCCATCAGGCAGGAAAAGATAGGCCCGTGCATCCGGGCTTTCGCGCAGCGGGATGAAGCGCTCGGCCTGGGCGATCATGCCCGCCATACGCGGCGAGACGCGGAAGCCTTCGTCGGCGAGCTTGATCGCAGGGTCGAACAGCTGGTTCCAGCGCAGCGTCCCGTGGTCCTTGTGGGCGAGGTCCAGCATCGCCATCACGCCCGGCACGCCGGTGGAGCGGCCCGAGACGATGGCCTGCGCAAACGGGAGCGGTTTGCCATCCTCGCCGAGGAACATGTCGGGCGTCGCCCCCGCGGGGGCGACTTCGCGGCCGTCATAGGTCTCGACCTTGCCGGTCGCCGCGTCAAAATGGACGAGGAAGGCGCCCCCGCCGATGCCGGAGCTTTGCGGCTCCACCAGGCTGAGGGTCGCCTGAACCGCAATCGCAGCATCCACCGCCGAGCCGCCCTTGCGCAGGATCTCGAGCCCCGCCTCCACCGACAGCGGATTGGCGGCCGAAATCATCGCGCCATAAGGCCAGCTCGCAACCGGCACGGCCCGGGCGTCTGCGCTGGCGGGGCGGGCGGAGGGTGGCGTCGTGGTTGTGGGCGCCGCGCAGGCGCTCAGCGCCAACACAGCTGCAATCGCCGTCCGCCAAGGGTTCATGCCTGTCTCTCCCCGCAGCCAAAGTCCAGGCTGAGCCTATAGAGGCCTCGGCGGCACGGGGAAGGGCCGATCAGTGCTTTCCTCGCGCCTTTAGCGCAGCGATCAGCTCCCGCGTCAGCGGCTCGAAATGGGGCGACTGGGGAGGCCCCTCCTCGACGGCGTGGTCGAGCGATCGGAACGCGCTGGTGCGCGCGCCCTTCAGGGAAAAGGCCGCGGCGGCGACATAGGGGCTGAGGATCATGCGCGCCTCCCGCCCACCTGGCCGATCGGCGGAGCAGGATGACAGATTTGTGGCGGAGAACAAGATATCGTCCCAATACTGAATATCTCCTGCAGCGATGGCAGGGGCGCAGGGATCGAGACAGCCCTGCTTGAACTCTGTTTTTATGACCTTTCTGTTCTCGCCTCGGGGTCCGAAAACGCCGCCGCGATCACCTCGCCCGGGGTCCAGCCCGCCGCGCGCAGGGCGCGAAGGCTTTCCGCGCCGTCGCGCTTGGACAGCTTTGCATGGCCACTTGGGGCCATCACCAGGTCATGGTGCCGATAGACCGGCGTCGGCAGATCGAGCAGGGTCTGCAGCAGCACATGGACCGCGGTCTCGGCTTCCAGATCGCGCCCGCGGATCACGTGCGTCACGCCCTGGAGCGCGTCATCCCAGACCACGCACAGATGGTAAGACAGGCCGATGTCGCGGCGCGCAAGGATCACATCGCCGTGGGGCTCGGGATCGACGCTGCGCCAGCCCCGATCCATGTCGTGATAGCCCAGTTTCGTCCAGCCAGACCCCAATTCCGTACGGGCGGCGGCCATATCCAGCCGCCAGGCGGGAGGGCCATCCAGCGCCGCGCCGGATCGGGCGCGCGCATCGGGATAGATCAGCCCTCTGGCCCGCAGGGCGGCGAGCGCCCCCTCATAGTCGGCGCGATGGACCGACTGGCGGCGAACCGGCCCATCATAGGTCAGGCCCAGCCAGGAGAGGTCTTCCATCAGCGCCGCGTCAAACGCCGGGCGGCAGCGGGTGTGGTCGATATCCTCGATCCGCAACAGCATGCGCGCGCCCAGCGCCTCCGCGGCGCGCGCCACCTCGAGCGCAGAGCGGACATGGCCGAGGTGGAGATAGCCGGTGGGCGAAGGCGCAAAGCGGGTGACGGCGGTCATCGGGATGGCTAGTAGGCGCTGGTCAGCGTGGCTTGGACGCTGGAGGAAGCAAAGGTGAGGCCAGCGCCAGTGGCAAGTCCAACAAAAGCGTTCCCCAAATCTGCAGGTGATGTGGCGCTCGTGAAACCGGCGCTCGACTGGCTGCCAGGATATGTGGACGCGGTGGCGCGTGGCTATGCGCGGTCCACGTTCGATCCGAGTGTGGGGCAACGCGATCTCGCCAAAATCGAGGCCGACGCGGCGGCGTTCGTCAAAGGCCTCGACGATGAGGACGCGACAGGCGACCCCATGACGCTGCCCGATGGAACGGTCGTCCCGCGCATTCCGGGGTTTGCACGGTGGATCTGGGATGGCGAATTCTGCGGCTCGATCTCTCTGCGCTGGGTGAAAGGCTCGCCAACTCTCCCGCCCCACGTGTCGGGGCACATCGGTTATTCGGTCGTCGCCTGGAAGCGGGGACGGGGCTATGCCTCACGCGCGCTCGGCCTGTTGCTGCCGGAGGCGAAAGCACGCGGACTTCCCTACGTGGACATCACAACAGACGACGACAATGTTGCGTCCCAACGCGTTGCGTCCGCTAACGGCGGGGTGCTGATCGATCGAGACTGCAAGCCTGGCGCAGTTCCGCCCAGCCTTCTTTATCGAATTCAGCTGTGATCGCGTCGGCGCGCCTTGACGGTTGGGCGGGGGGCGGTCATCGCGATGGTTCACCACGAAAGCGGACCCGACCATGGCGCTTGTGATTGATGGCCCCCGCCAGCCGCCAGCGCGTGCGGGCGCGCCGGATAGTCTGGTGATCCTGCTCCACGGCTATGGCTCCAATGGCGATGATCTGATCGGGCTCGCGCCCTATTGGGCCAGGCGGCTGCCGGGCGCGCAATTCGTCTCGCCCCATGCGCCTGATCGCGTGCCGGGCCTGCCGGGCGGCTATCAGTGGTTTCCCATCACGCAGATGGATCCCGAGCGGCTGGCCCGTGGGGCGGAGGCCGCGACCCCCGCACTCCAGGGCTTCATCGATGCCGAGATGGCGCGCTATCGCATGCCTGCCTCGCGCACGGTGCTTGTGGGCTTCAGCCAGGGCACGATGATGGCGCTGCATGCGGGCCTGCGCCGGGCCGAGCCGGTGGCCGGCATCCTCGGCTTTTCCGGAGCGCTCGTCGCGCCCGAAAAGCTGGCGGCCGAGATGACTGCAAAGCCGCCCATCCTGCTGGTGCATGGCGACCGCGACGACATGGTGCCGGTGCAGGCGATGTTTGCGGCGCTTGAGGGGCTTTCGGCCGCCGGGCATGGGGCGCAGTTCCATCTCTCGCCGGGGCTTGGCCATTCCATCGCGCCCGACGGGCTGGAGGCGGGCGGGGCCTTTCTGGAGGCCGCCCTGCGCGGCTGAAGGGCCGCTGGCCCCGAGACGGGGTGATTTGGCATCCTGCCAAACCGTCATAATCTCATGGTGCGAATCGCCTAGACGATGCGCCGGCGTTCAGTTCAGGGAGAGGCAGCCTTCCCCATCTGGATCGAGATCCCAACCGCCCGCGTTCTTCGCAAGGAGAGCGTGTGATGCAGGTGGTGAAAAGCCCGCCCGCCGGTTGGCCGGCGCTGGTGCTCAATGCCGATTATCGGCCCCTGTCCTATTACCCGCTGTCGCTCTGGCCGTGGCAGGAGACAGTGAAGGCGGTGTTCCTCGACCGGGTCGACGTCATCGCCGAATACGACCATGCCGTGCGCAGCCCCTCGTTCGAGATGCGGCTTCCGAGCGTGGTGAGCCTGCGCGATTACGTCCAGCAGGACCGGGCGCCGGCCTTCACCCGGTTCAACGTCTTCCTGCGTGACGGGTTCGAATGCGTCTATTGCGGCGCGACCGAGGATCTCACCTTCGATCACGTCATCCCCCGCTCGCGCGGCGGGCGCACCACGTGGGAAAACATCGTCACGGCCTGCTCGCCCTGCAATCTGAAGAAGGGCGGGCGCACCCCGCGCGAGGCCGAGATGCAGGCCCGCCGCCCGGCCCGCCGTCCCGGCGCCCATGAGCTTCAGGCCATGGGGCGGCGCTTTCCGCCCAACCACCTGCATGAAAGCTGGATGGATTACCTGTACTGGGACGTGGAACTGGACGCTTAGGGGTGTGGCGGCCAGATTGGCCCTCAGGCGGCGTCAAGTGTGGCAGG
>JBIIUJ010000173.1:0-4820 GCA_044340025.1 Caulobacterales bacterium | reverse complement strand
CACCTCAACCTCCCGGCCGAGCCGCGCCAGGATCGTCATCAGCCGATCGATCGTGAAACGATCAAGGCGGGCCTGCCGCAGGCGCGAGAAGTCCGCGGCTGCAACACCGGTCAGCGCGTGCGCGGCCCGCACGCTCAGGCCGCCCGCTTCGAGGGTCCGCACGATTTCTGCGGCCAGCAGAGCGCGGGTCTGGCGCAAGACGGCGTCTGGTGCACCGAAATCGGCGTAGAGATCGCCAGAACCCCGCACGAGCTCCATAGGTTCGTCAGTCATCGCAGTATCTCCCGCAGAGTGCGCAGCCGCGTGCGAACCCGTTCGATGATGTGATCGGCTGTTGCGATCCCCGATGTCGATTTCTTCTGGAACGCATCGATCACCCACAAGTCGTCGTCGATCTGAAGCGCATAGATGACGCGAAACGCATCGCCGCGTTCGCGGATAGCCAATTCCCATACGCCAGCGCCCAGCCCCTGCAGCGGCTTTGCAATGGATGGCGTCGCTCCTTCGGCCAGCAAGGTCAGAGCATCCAGCGCCCGCAGTTGCGCCCCCTGCGGAAAGCCCTCGAACGCCTTGCGGGCGGCCTTGACCCAGGACACGCGCCGCCTGGCTGCTTTCGTCATCGGTGAATGTTGTCACTTACGACTACACAGGTCAAGCCCCTCGCCCTCAGCGGCGCTTTCGCCTAGAACGCGCGCTTCGTTATGGACGCAGCCACTTCCCCCCCGCCCGACATCGCCCACCTGCGCGCCGAGATCGATGCGCTGGACGATGCGTTGCTTGATCTCGTGGTCCGGCGCACGGCGCTGGCCAGCGCGGTGGCGCAGGCCAAGGCCGCCGCAGGCGATGCGGGTTTCACCTTTCGCCCCGCACGCGAGGTGCAGATCATCCGCCGCCTTGTCGCGCGCGCGCCCGGCCTTCCGCCGCGTCTGGTCGGCGCGATCTGGCGGGCGCTGATCGGCGCCAATCTCGCAGCCCAGGGGGGCCTGCGCGTCATCGCCGCCCCGGCGGTGGAGGATGTGGCGCGCCTGCGCTTCGGCGCCATCGTGGAGCCGGAGCGCGCCAGCGCCGAAGACGCGCTGGAAGCGGCAAACGCTGGCGCCGTGGCTGTGCTGCCCTGGCCGGGCCTGGCCGGAGGGGACTGGTGGCTGCGCCTGCTGGAGCCTTCGTTTGCGGGCGTGCGGGTGGTGGCGGCCGCCCCCATCCTGAAGCTTGCTGCGCCAGACGGGGCGCCGCGCGCGCTCCTGCTGGCGGCTGCCGCGCCCGAGCCGGCGGGCGAGGACTTATCGCTCGTCGCCGCGCCGATGGGGGTGACTGCGCCCGGCGCGCTGATCGCCACGGCGCAGGGCTGGGCGCTCTGGGCGGCCCCCGGCTTTCTGACCCCGGACGATGCAGCCCTTGCCGGGGTTGACGGCGCGCGTCTGCTGGGCGCATTCGCCTTCGCCTGACCCCACCCCTCCGCGACGGACCCATCCAGCCATGGCGCCCAGACCCCTGCCCGGCATTCTCGAGATCGAGCCCTACAAGGGCGGCGAGGCCGCAACGCCGGGGATCGCCAAGCCGTTCAAGCTCTCCTCCAACGAGAATGCGCTGGGCGCGAGCCCGGCGGCCCTGGCGGCCTATCGCGAGGCGGCGGACACCCTCGCCCTCTATCCCGATGGCGCCCATGCGGCGCTGCGCCGGGCGATCGCGGCGAAGTATGGCCTGAACCCCGACCGGATCGTCTGCACCGCCGGATCGGATGAGGTGTTCCAGCTTCTGGGCCGGGCCTATCTGGGCCGGGGCGACGCGATCGTGCAATCCGAGCACGCCTTTCTGGTCTATCGCCTCGTCGCGCAGCAGGCCGGCGCAGACACGATCTCCGTGCCGGACCGGGAGCTTTGCGCCGACGTGGACGGCATGCTCGCCGCGATCACGCCACGCACGCGCATCGTGTTTCTGGCCAATCCGAACAACCCGACAGGCACCTATCTCCCCTTCGAGGAGGTGCGCCGCCTGCATGCCGGCCTGCCCGGCGACGTGCTTTTGGTGCTCGACGGCGCCTATGCCGAATTCGTGCGCCGCAACGATTATTCCTCGGGCCTGGAACTCGCCGCCGAGCACGACAACGTGCTGATGACGCGGACCTTCTCCAAGATCCACGGGCTGGCGGCGCTGCGGGTGGGCTGGGCCTATGGGCCGCAGACCGTGATCGATGCGCTCAACCGCGTGCGCGGACCGTTCAACGTCTCGGGCCCGGCGCTGGCGGCGGCCGCCGCCGCAATCGAGGATCACGCCTTTCAAGAGCAGAGCGCCACCCACAACGAGCACTGGCTTGGCTGGCTGAGCGCAGAGATCGGCCGGCTCGGCTATCGGCTCGTGCCGAGCGTGGGCAATTTCCTGCTGATCGATTTCGGCAGCGCGGAGGCCGCAGCGCACGCCGACGCCTTCCTGCGCAGCCGGGGGCTGATCCTGCGGGCGGTGAAAGCCTATGGCCTGTCGACCTATCTGCGCCTTTCAGTGGGCTCCGAGGAGGCCAACCGGCGCGTGGTGGAAGCTCTTGCGGCGCTGAAGGCGCCATGAGCACGGCCATGTTCCCGCGCATCGCCATCATCGGGGCGGGGTTGATCGGCGCGTCGCTCGCCCGCGCAGCGGCAGCCCGCGGCCTCGCCGGCGAGATCGCGCTGTTTGACCTCTCGGCGGACGTGCGCGCCCGCGCCGGCGCGCTCGGGCTAGGGGAGGTCTGCGAGACGGCGGCTGAGGCCGCAGCGGGCGCCGATCTCGTCATCCTGTGCGCGCCGCCCGCCGCGCTTGCGGCCGCCGCCGCCGCCGTGGCGCCGGGGCTGAAGCCGGGGGCGATCCTGACCGATGTCGGCTCGGTGAAGGTCGCCGTGATCGATCAGGTCGGCCCGTTGGTTCCCCCGGGTGTGGCCTTCATCCCCGGCCACCCGGTGGCCGGCACCGAGGAATCAGGCCCCGAGGCGGGCTTCGCCAGCCTGTTTGAGGGCCGCTGGTGCATCCTGACCCCGCAGGCGGGCGCGCCCTGGCACGACGACGCCGCGCTGGAGAGGCTCAGCGCCTTCTGGGCCGGCCTCGGCAGCAAGGTGGAGATCATGGAGCCGCGCCGGCACGATCTCGTGCTCGCCATCACCAGCCATGTGCCCCACCTGATCGCCTTCACCACCGTGGCCACCGCAGCCGACCTCGAGACCGTCACCGAGGCCGAGGTGGTGAAGTATTCCGCCGGCGGTTTCCGCGACTTCACCCGCATCGCCGCCTCCGACCCGGTGATGTGGCGCGACGTCTTCCTGCTGAACAAGGATGCGGTGATCGAGATGCTGGGCCGGCTCTCGGAAGACCTCACCGCCCTGCGCCGCGCCATCCGCTGGGGCGACGCCAAGACGCTGGAAGACACCTTCGCCCGTGCGCGGGCCGTGCGCCGCGACGTGATCGAGGCCGGTCAGGACAGCCCCGCGCCCAATTTCGGCCGCGACCGGAGCTGAAGCGCGGCCAGGACTGCACGCAACCCGCCAAGGCGCCTTGCGCGCCTGCCCCCTTTGGCGCTATCTCCCCGCCCCTCAGCGCGCCCGTAGCTCAGCTGGATAGAGCACCAGACTACGAATCTGGGGGTCAGGAGTTCGAATCTCTTCGGGCGCGCCATATTTTCAATAACTTAGATCCCGGCTTCAGATACCAGCAAACCGCTCTGCTACCAATTTGCTACCAAACTCGAAATTGCGAGGCGTGGAGCAGTGGCGTTGGGCAGTGGATTGACAACAGCCCCGATCGCCACAAAACGAGCCCGCAAAAGACCAAGCGGGCAATGAAGAATTGGGCGTGTTGTTCCGACTGAGCGGCACATTCAGTCCCTATGCCGCAAATGCCCGGCCTGCTTCCCTTACCGCTCCACGCCCAGCCCGCGCCCGATGACGTGCCCGATCGCGGCGTCCTGTCCGGCTTGCAGCGGCATGGCTGCGTGACCTGTTCCGCGATCGATGATGGCGTGGCGGCCGAGCGACGTGGTGACGGCGCCGATGACGACGCCTTCGCTCCTGCCATAGGTCAGCGTGCCCTGGCTCTTGATGCCGAGCTCGTGCTGCATGACATGCGCGATCTCTGCATTGCGCAGCGCAGCCCAGCCTTGGGGCTTGAAGCCGACGCCAGAGGCCTGGCGCACGGCCTTGCCCGTGCTTGCCAGCCATTGCGCGCGCGCCTCGAGGGCCTGCTCCACGTCCTCTGCGAGCCTTATCGGCGGCGTCTTGCCGGCTGCCATCTGGCCGCGCCGCGCCAGTTCCACGTCCAGCGGGGTCAGACGCCCGGCGGCTACATCGATGGTGGGCAGAGCCGTCGGCGCCGTGGCGTCATGGGCCGCAGCCTTGTCGCGAACGGGAGGACTGCTGGTGCGGACCGGGACGCGCGCGAGCCCGGTGCTCCGCTGGAACGCCTGCGCGCGGGTCTGCGCCCAGTGCGAGCGGATCTGGTCCTGTGCGGCCTGCAGGGCGTTGAGCCGGGCCTTGAGATCCGGGACAAGCCGCACCCCTGCGGGATTGGTCTCAGCCACCAGCCCCAGCTGATCGAGATGGGCCAACCGCGACCGGGTCACCGCGCCGAACACGTCGCGCCGGTCGATCTCTGTGCGTGGCACCACGCCATCCGACCGCTCGGCGAGGCTCGCGAGCTTGATGTCGATGTCGGTCCAGCGATCCGCTGTGGCGCGCGCCAGCAGGCCGCGTTCGGCCTGGCTGCGGCTCTGGTCGCCCAGCAGGGCCTGGGCCTGCGCCTCGGCATGGCCACGGATGCCATGGGCGATCATCCGGCGCGGGATGACCAGATCGCGCCCATTG
>JBIIUJ010000215.1:0-3229 GCA_044340025.1 Caulobacterales bacterium | reverse complement strand
GGCGGGCGGCACAGGGGGACGGGCACGCTGACCTTCCCGCTGCCGGCGGGCCCTGACGGCGCCGATTACGACAGGGTGGAGCTTTCCCGCGAGGGCACGCTCTGGAGCTATACGATCCAGCGCTTTCCGCCCAAAAGCCCGCACTACAAGGGCGACGACAACCCGAAAACCTTCCAGCCCTACGCCGTCGGCTATGTGGAGCTGCCCGGCGAGATCATCGTGGAGGCGCGGCTCAAGACCGACAGCTTTGCGGGACTGAAGGTCGGCCTGCCGATGCGGCTCGTCATCATGCCGTTCGGCGCCAGAGGCGCGGACGGGGCGGACCTGCTCACCTATGCCTTCGAGCCCGCCTGAGGGAGCCAGCCATGAGCGACGACGTCTTCATCATCGGGGCGGGCATTCATCCCTTCGGCCGCAGCCCGCTGTCGGGCCTGGATCAGGGCGTGTTCGCAGCGCGCCAGGCGCTAGGCGATGCGGGCCTCGCGTGGGCGGACATGCAGTTTGCGTTCGGGGGCTCCTCGGCGGCCGGCAACGCAGACGCCCTCCTGCCCAAGCTGGGCCTCACCGGCGTGCAGTTCATCAATGTCGCCAATGGCTGCGCCACCGGCGGCTCCGCGCTCCTGTCGGGCTATTGGGCGATCAAGTCGGGGGAGTTCGACCTCGGCATGGTGGTGGGCTTCGACAAGCACCCCCGCGGCGCCTTCAATCCGTTGCCCGAGCAATGGGGCCTGCCGGACTGGTACGGCGACACGGGCCTGATGCTGACCACGCAATTCTTCGGCCTGAAAATCCGCCGCTACATGGACCTTTACGGCATAAGCGCGCGCACGCTCGCGCTCGTGGCGGAAAAGGCGTTCGAGAATGGCGCGCGCACGCCGCATGCCTGGCGGCGCGAGCGGGTGGACGCCGACACGATCCTGCAGGCAGAGCCGATCAATGATCCGCTGACGAAATACATGTTCTGCAGCCCGTCGGAAGGCGGGGCGGCGCTGATCCTCGCCTCGGGGAAAAAGGCGCGGGAGCTGGGGCTGGCCAAGGTGAAGGTGCGGGGCGCAGCGGTGCGCACGAGGCCGGAGGGGAGCTTTGAGGTCTTCGCCCCCTCGCTTTCCATCAGGCGCGGCCAGAGCCCAACGGAACTGGCGAGCGCAGCCGCCTTCGCCATGGCCGGCGTCGGTCCGTCCGACATTTCCGTGGCGCAATTGCAGGATACCGAAAGCGGCGCCGAGATCATGCACATGGCCGAAAACGGCTTTTGCGCCGACGGCGAACAGGAGCGGATGCTGGCGGAGGGCGCAACCAGGCTCGGCGGGGCCCTGCCGGTGAACACCGACGGCGGCTGCATCGCCTGCGGCGAACCGATCGGCGCCTCGGGCCTGCGCCAGGTCTATGAGAACGTGATGCAGGTGCGCGGCCGGGCCGAAGGCCGGCAGGTGGAGGGCGCAAAGCTCGGCTACAGCCAGGTCTATGGCGCGCCGGGCCTGAGCGCGGTCTGCATCGTGGGGCGCTAGCCCCTCACCGGATCGGGATGTTCTCGTAATAGGGGATCATGATCTCCCTGGTCTCGTCCTGCACCGCGCCGAGCATGGCCGTGGTGCCCGGCTGGACGATCGCTGGATCAACCATCAGCTCCAGGCAGGCAGGCTTGCCGCTCGCCAAGGCGCGCTCCACCGCCGGACCGATGGCCTCAAGGCTCTCCACCCGCTCGCCGTGGCAGCCGAAAGCGCGCGCGATGCTGGCATAGTCCGTGTCGCCGAGCGCGGTGATGACCTGATAATTGGGGCCAAACATCATCTGCTGGCCGTGGATGCTCATGCCCCAGACCTTGTTGTTGAGCACGACCGTCAGGACCGGCAGGCCGCGCCGCGCCATCGTGTCGAACTCCTGGATATGGAAACCGAGCGCGCCGTCGCCGGTGATGTGCACCACGCGGCGCGCGGGCTCGGCGATCTGCGCGCCGATCGCCATGCCCATGCCGATGCCAAGGCAGCCGAGATAGCCGTGGCTCATCACCCGGCCGGGGCCGCGAACGCGGGCGTGATAGAGGCCCCAGCTTGCCGCCTCCCCGCCGTCGAGCACGAAGAGCGCCTCTTCGCCCACCGCTGCGCTCACCGCCGCATGCAGGGCCTTGGCCGCATGGAACGGGTGCATCGGCGCCGCGCCCGGCGCGGTGGGAAACATCTGCTCATGAGCGTGCTGCATGCCGGTGACGAGCCCGCGCCAGCCGGACCAGTCCGGCAGAGGCTCCGCGCCCAGCGCCTCCAGCGCCGCCTCCAGCGCCAGCCCGCAATCGGCCGCCATCGCCACATCGGCCTCCTGCAGCCGGCCAAGCTCGGCCGGATCGGCGTGGATGTGGGCGAGCTTCGCGCCCTTCGGGATCATCGCGCCTGACCGGCCGGCGAGATACAGGCCCATGCGCGCGCCCAGCAGGATCACCAGATCAGGCACAGGCTGACGAATCGCCGCGAGCACGGCGAGCGCGCTCTGGTCATGGCCATAGCAGGGGTGGTCCGGCGCCAGCAGGCCCATGCCGCGCGAATTGAAGACGCAGGGAATGCCCGTCCGGTCGGCAAAGCGGGTGAGCGCCTCGCCGGCGTGCGCAAAACGCGCATCCTGACCAGCCACGAGCACAGGGCGCTTCGCCGCGCGGATGAGGGCGGCGAGCGCCTCCGCCTCCGCCCGCGCCGGCGCGGCGCGGGGCCGGGTGAGGAGGCCGAGCGGGGCGGTCACGTCATCGGGGTTGACCGGCACATGAAGCACGTCGATCGGGAATTCGAGCAGCACCGGGCCCTTCCGGCCGGTCAGGGCGGTGCGGATCGCGAGGGCCGTCAGATCGGGCGTGCGCTCCGGGTTGGTGATCCGGTGGGCCCATTTCGTGACCGGCGCGGCCATGGCGATCTGATCGAAGCCGCCCTGAAGAGGGTTGGTCTCGGCCTCCCGCAAGGGCGGGGCGCCGATGATGAAAAGAACGGGCGTCTGATCGAGATGGCATTGCGCGATAGCGGCCATCGCATTGGCGAAGCCCGGCCCCGCCGTGATGACACAGACGCCAAGCCCGCCGGTGACGCGGGCATAGGCGTCGGCGGCGTGGCCGGCGGCGGCCTCGTGCCGGAAGTCGATCAGCGTGATCCCCTCCTCCACGCAGCCGCGATAGAAACTCTCGAGATGGCCGCCATGCAGGGCGAACACGTCGCGCACGCCGGCTTGCTTCAGCGTCCGGGCGAGCAGGTCG
>JBIIUJ010000214.1:0-3247 GCA_044340025.1 Caulobacterales bacterium | reverse complement strand
AGGGGCTGATGGCCCGCTACAATCACCGCGAGGTCGAGCCGCGCTGGCGCGCCGCCTGGGACGCCGCAGGCCTCGCCCGCGCGCAAGGCCCCGGCTCTGGCAAGCAGAAGTGCTATGTGCTGGAGATGTTCCCCTATCCCTCGGGGCGCATCCACATGGGCCATGTGCGCAATTACTCGATGGGCGACGTGATCGCGCGTTTCAAGCGCGCGCAGGGGTTCGACGTCCTGCACCCCATGGGCTGGGATGCGTTCGGCCTGCCGGCCGAGAACGCCGCCTTCGAGCGTGGGGCCCACCCCCAGACCTGGACGCTCGCCAATATCGAGACGATGCGCGCCCAGTTGAAGCAGCTTGGCCTGGCGCTGGATTGGGACCGCGAACTCGCCACCTGCCTGCCGGACTATTACGCCCAGCAGCAGCGGCTGTTCCTGGAGATGTGGGACAACGGGCTCGCCTATCGCAAGTCGGCGAAGGTGAACTGGGACCCGGTGGAAAACACCGTGCTCGCCAACGAGCAGGTAGTGGACGGCAAAGGCTGGCGCTCCGGCGCGCCGGTGGAAGTGCGCCAGCTGGAGCAATGGTTCTTCAGGATCACCGCCTACGCCGATGAACTGATCGATGCGCTCGCCACGCTGGAGCAATGGCCGGAGAAGGTTCGCACCATGCAGGCGAACTGGATCGGCCGCTCGGAGGGGCTGAAGCTGCGCTTCGACTGGGCGGGCGAGGGGCCGACCCGCGATGGCGTGACCGTTTTCACCACGCGGCCTGATACGCTGTTCGGGGCGAGCTTTGTGGCTGTCGCGGCCGATCACCCCGTGGCTCAGGCCCTTGCTGGCCGGTCCGACGTCGCAGCCTTCATCGCCGAGTGCAAGGCGCTGGGCACCACACAGGAAGCCATCGACACAGCCGAAAAGCGCGGGATCGACACGGGTCTGCGGGTCGCCCATCCGTTCCGGCCCGGCGAGACGCTCCCGGTCTGGATCGCGAACTTCGTGCTGATGGAATATGGCACAGGCGCGGTGTTCGGCTGCCCCGCCCACGATCAGCGCGACCTTGATTTTGCCCGCAAATATGGCCTTCCGGTAACGCCTGTCGTGCTGCCGCCGGATGGCGATGCGGCGACATTCGCGATCGCCGACGAGCCCTACACAGGCCCCGGCGCGCTCTATAACTCCGCCTTCCTCGACGGCCTGCCGGTGGGCGAGGCCAAGGCCGCAGCCATCGCCAGGGCGGTGGCGCAGGGCCAGGGCGAGGCCGTGACCCAGTATCGCCTGCGCGACTGGCTAGTCTCGCGCCAGCGCTACTGGGGCTGCCCGATCCCGGTGATCCACTGCGACGATTGCGGCCCCGTGCCCGTGCCGGTGGCGGACCTTCCGGTGACGCTGCCGCAGGACGTGACCTTTGATCAGCCGGGCAATCCGCTCGCCCGCCACCCGACCTGGAGCCATGTGGATTGCCCCAAGTGCGGCAAACCCGCCCGGCGCGAGACCGATACGCTGGACACGTTCGTGGACAGTTCCTGGTACTACGCGCGCTTTACCGGCGCGCCCGCCGACCGGCCGACGGACCCGCAGGCCGCCGCCTACTGGATGCCGGTGGATCATTATATCGGCGGCGTAGAGCATGCGGTGTTGCACCTGCTCTACGCCCGCTTCTTCGCGCGCGCGCTGAAGGCCGGCGGCCATGCGCCGAGCGCGGAGCCCTTCGCCCATCTCTTCACCCAGGGCATGGTCAATCACGTCACGTATCAGGCGGCCGACAGGCGCTGGCTGTCGCCGTCCGAAGTGGAAAAGCGCGACGACGGCGCGATGGTGGAAATCGCGACTGGCCAGCCGATCCAGGTCGGCAAGGTGGAGAAGATGTCCAAGTCGCGCCGCAACACGGTCGACCCCGAGGAGATCATCGCCGACTATGGCGCAGACGTCGCGCGCCTGTTCGTGCTGTCCGACAGCCCGCCCGAGCGCGACATCGACTGGAGCGAGGAGGGTGTTGCGGCCCGCTGGCGCTTCGTGCAGCGGCTTTGGGCGGTCTTTGACGGCCTGCCCGAGGGTGCGCCCGGCCCGCTGACCGTGGCCGCCGACGCCGCCGGCGATGCGCTGGAGCTGCGGCGCGCGGCCCATCGCGCCTGCGCGGAGATCCAGGCCGGGATCGAGGGGCTGCGCTTCAACATCGCCATCGCCCAGCTCTACGGGCTGGAAGACGCGCTCGCCAAGGCCGCCCGCAGCGAAGCGCCGGGCATGCTGGCGGCCCGCGCCGAGGCGCTGGGCATTCTGGCGCGCGTGCTCGCCCCCTTCGCCCCGCACCTGGCCGAGGAGGGCTGGCGCCGGATCGGCGGGCAAGGTTTCCTAGCCCAGACGGCCTGGCCCACGCCGGACCCGGCCCTGGTCGCCCAGGACGCCATCACCCTCCCCGTGCAGGTCAATGGCAAGAAGCGGGCTGAACTCGTCGTCGCCAAGGGCCTCCTCCAGGAGGAGCTGAAGGCGCTGGCGCTGGCCGAACCGGGCGTGAAGCTCTTCACCGAAGGCAAGACCATCGCCAAGGTCGTGATCGTGCCAGACCGGATCATCAATATCGTGGTGCAAGGGTGAGGCGCGCTCCCCCCTCCGTCAGCTCCGCTGACACCTCCCCCGTCAACGGGGGAGGATATCCGCCCCCTCATCCTCCCCCGTTTACGGGGGAGGTGGTCCGGAGGACCGGAGGGGGGAAAGCCCTCGCCGCTCTCGCCTGCCTCGCGCTCGCGGCGTGCGGCTTCCAGCCGCTCTATGCGCCCAGCCCGACCACCACAGCCCCCACAGGTCTGGGCGCCATAGCGGTCGCGCCGATCAAGGGCAGGGTCGGCTATTTCCTCGGTCAGGGGCTGGAGCGAATGCTGCCCGGCGGCGGGGCGCAGGCCCGCACGCTGGTGGTGGAAGTCCAGACGACGTTCCAGCCGCTGGCGGTGCGGGTGGATGGATCGGCGGCGCGCACAGACCTGATCGGCGTCGCGCGCTATCGGCTGGACGGGGCCGACGCCAGCGCCGCACCGCTTTCCGGCGAGGTGCGCGCCACCGTCAGCTACGATCTGCTCGACCAGCCGTTCGGCGATGTCGCAGCCCAGACCGACGCGGAAGAGCGCCTCGCAGGCGTGCTTGCCGAACGCATCCGGACCGAGCTTGTGCTGCGCCAGCGGGCGGCAAGGCAGCCCTCAAAGTGAAGCACGCGGGCGCGGCCGCCGCCCGGTTCGCGCGCGAGGCGGGCCTGCCGCCGG
>JBIIUJ010000213.1:0-3255 GCA_044340025.1 Caulobacterales bacterium | reverse complement strand
CTGGACGCCGACAAGTCGTGCTTCGCCATGGGCCAGTCCGCCGGGGGCGTGAAAGAGGTTCTGCCGTGTCGCGAGATCATCGCCCGGATCATGGCGGAAGCCCACGATTCGATCGCTCGTCTCTCGCGGCTCGCCGCTGCAAGCCCGGCCCAGATCGCCGCGCAATAGGGGCCGTGCTGTGGCTGGCGCTGGCGGCGCTGGCCCCCACGGCTGGGTGGAGCCAGGCGTCGCCGCCGCCGGAAGCCCAGCCGCCGGTTGAAGAGCCTGCCCCGCCGCCGCCCCCAGCCCCCGCGCCGCCCTCAGCCGAGGAGGCCGAACCGCCCGCGATTGAAACTGCGCCGCCGCCGCCGCCGCCCCGCATCAGCCGACCGGCGCCAGCGCCCTTGGCTGTGCATCCGCGCGTGGCGGCCGTGCGCCAATCCCCGCGCTACGAGCCTGCGCTGGCTGCGCTCGTGCGGGTGCTCGGCGCCAGCCATGCGCTGCGCGTGGCCTGCCGCGGCAAGTCCGATCAGGTCTATCGCGGCCGGATGAATGCGCTGCTCGATCTGGAAGCCCCGCTCGGCGACGACCGACGCCGGCGTGCGCTTGTGGAAACCTTCAACGCCGCATTCGAGGCGGAGACCGCCCGGACGCCGCGCTGTGACGCAGCTGCGCCGCGCAAGGAGGCCGATCTCGCCCGGCAGGGACGCGCCCTCGCACAGAACCTGCGCGATCTCTATGCTTCCGCGCCACCTCAGACAGGACCGCAGCCATGACCGACGACGACGCCAAGCGGCTTGCGCTGCGCCTCATTCTTGAAGCCTGGGACGCGGCGCGCACGCAGGGGGTGAAGCCCGAGCTTCTGGCGTCGGCTGCGATTTTCGCGGCCTTGACCGACATGGTGGATTTGTTTGGCGAGACCCCGGTCGCGCAATTCTGCGAAGACCTGCCGGATCGCGTGCTTCGCGGAGAGTTCACCTTGCAAGGCCCCGGCGAGAGCAGCTGACCGTCTGGCCTATTTTTTCTTTTTCTTCTTCTTGTCCTTGGCTTTTTCAGCCTTGTCCGCCTTGCTCTTGGCGGGCTTGGCCTTCTCAGCCTTGGCGGCCTTCTTCGCTTTCTTTGGCGTCTCGGTCTCATCGGCGCCGGCGTCGCGGGAAGGTCTGGGGCCGACGGCCTCCGATAGGGCGACCCGGGTCAGGAGTTCGACAAACCCGTCGCGGCGGTTGCGGGGCAGAAGATCCATTACAGCGGCATCGACCGCGATGACCTGAGGGATCGCCGCCTCCAGCGCCGCACGCCCTTCCACCGAGACGGAAACGGCGTTGGCGCGGGCGTCCGTTGCCGAACGGGCTCGCTCCAGCAGACCGCGCGTCACCATGCGGGTGACCATCTCAGCGAGTGTCGAACGATCCACTCCCGTGGCGCGCACCAGATCGGTTTGCGACAGACCGGGACTCTCCGCCGCCGCCGCCAGCACCGCAAATTGGCGTAGCGTCAGCCCGGCAGGGCCTACCGCTTCGGAAAACCGGTCCGCCGCAGCCTGCTGCGCGCGATGCAGCAGATGACTGGGTGAAGCATTGAGCGCAAAGCCCCCCTGCGCAGCGCCGTCGTCACTCATGCCATCCCCCGAAGATTAGGCCTGATGCGGAACATACTAGGCGGATTTAACGGATACGTGACAGGGGGCGGAGCGTTTGCGCCTGGCCTCGGCCGGGACGCGGACGGCGCGCATCCCTCACCGAGCCGCCTGACATGAGCCGTCGCAGGGACTGATCCTGAGAAGACGGAGGTCGACCGGATCGCCGCGGGAGTAATTCAGCCCCGCCACCCGATCCACTTCCTCCGCCTGCAGACCGCGCGCGGCAAGACCGGAGAGAAACGCCTGCATCTGCGCTTGGTCCACCACGGCTGATCCACCGTCTACGGCAAGGCTTGCGGCGCGCTCTGGCGTCGTGAGTTCCGTGTTGGTCCGGGTCAGGAAGATCAGGCTCGGCTCGGAATATCCCGCCCCGACGATCGGCCGGGCGGGATCATCGCCAAGACCCGCCCGTTCGAGGCCCGCCGCGACCCGAGGGCTCACCATCAAATCCTGGGCCGAGGGGATGGCAGCGCCTTTCGACAGCGCAGAGAAGCCTATGCCGGCGGCTGCTGCGAGGCAGAGCGCCGACGCCATCCGGTCACGCCCGATCTGGATCATGGCCGCCAGCCCCAGCCCGCCCGCGACCGCTGCTGTGAGGGCCGCCAGAGGCATCGCCCCGCGATATTCGCTCGCCACGACCGGGGCCAGGGCTGCGATGATGAGCGTGCCGAGGGCAAGAAGCGCAAGTGCAGCCCAGCGCGCCCCCCGCGAGGCGCCAAGGCCGCGATCCAGAGCGGCTGCGCCCAGCAGGAACAACGCAGGATAGAGCGGCAAGGCGTAGTGAAACAGCTTGGTGGGCGCGAGCTCGAACAAAAGCCAGCCCGGAACCGCCCAGGCGACGAGAAACCGAACCGCGGGCTCTTCCCGGAAGCGCCACGCCAGGATGGCGCCAGCCGGAAGAATGAGTGCGCCCGGCCAGGCGTTGATCGCCACCAGCGCCAGATGATAGCCGGGCGGCCCGCCATGATCCTCGTGCCCCCCCGCAACCTTGGGTGCGAGGTCCTGGGTGATGGCCTCGATAAAGAACGCCCCCTCGGTGGCGATCCCGATGGCGATCATCCAGGGCAGGACAATGGCAAGACCGAGCAAGACCGCCGGGGGGTGCAGCAGCGGCGCCATCCAGGCCGGCCGCCGCTCCCATAGAGCCAGAGCGAGCAGAGCCAGCCCGATCACCAGCGGCCCGATCGGCCCCTTGACCAGCGTTGCGCCCGCAATGCCGATCCAGAAGGCGAAAGCTGCGGGCTTTCCAGCCCCTGTGCGCAGGCCCGCAAGCCCCGCGAAGGATAAGGTGATCAGGCCGCACAGCATGGCGTCTGTCTTGGCGATCCCTGCTTCGGTGGACAGAAGAACGCTGACGCCAAGCGCCGCCCCGGCCACCAGCCCGACACGGCGGTTGGCGAGGCGCGCGCCGATCCAGAAGGTCGCGAGCGCGGCCAGCAGCGCACCGGCCAGCGACGGCAGCCGATAGGCCCAGATCGCACGCGCCTCCGGCCCGCCGGTCGCGGCCACGGTTACGGCCTGCAGCCAGTGGATGCCCACCGGTTTCTTGTGGCGCGGCTCGTCCTGAAACGAGATCCGGACAAAATCGCCGGTCTCGAACATCTGGGTGGTGGCCTGTGCAAACCGGCTCTCGTCGC
>JBIIUJ010000073.1:0-12991 GCA_044340025.1 Caulobacterales bacterium | reverse complement strand
GCACGCACCGACACCGAGCGTTACGTCAACCGCTTCCTGAACTTCAGCATCATCGATGATCTGCCCAACGACAAGGATCACGTCCTGGTCGAACAGCGCACTCTGGACGCCTCCAGCGTTTACAAGGTCAACGTCTATACCGGCCGGGCCGACCGTGTGCTGCAGGTGGCCGATGATGAGGGCGTCGAGGGCGTCGTGGACAAAAGCGGCACGCCCCGGGTCAAGATCTTTTCGGAATTCACAAACGGCGAGTGGGTGCTGGGTCACCGCATCCTCAACACCCAGACTGGCGTCTGGGAAGATCATCCCGAGCTGCGCATCCGGGCTGGCGACCGCAACGACATGACGCCGCTCGCGCTCGATCCGGAAAACGAGGACATCCTGATCGTGCGCAGCAACCGGGGCGGCAATTTCGCCTCGATCTACGGCTACAGCATCAGCCGGAAACAGTTTGTCGAGACGATGTTCTCGCACCCCAATTTCGACGCGACGAACGTCGTCTGGGCTTTCGACGAAAACCTGGCGCGCAAGCATATCGCCGGCTTCAATTATTGGGGCCCGACGGAAAACACCATCTGGGTCGATCCCGAGTATGAGGCGCTGCATAAAGGGCTGCAGGCGCGGTTTCCTGGCCAGGATGTGTTCGTGGGCGCCGAGCGGGGGGGCTTGCGGCTGGTTGTGGCGTCCAGCTCACGCCACCCGCCAAACTACTGGCTGCTGCGCAATGGACGCGAGCTGAGCCCGCTTGGCTCGGTGTTTCCCAGCATCAACCCCAACGCGCTGGCGGAGACCCAGTTCGTCACCTATCGCGCCCGCGACGGGCTGGAGATCCCCGGCTTCCTGACCCTGCCAAAGGGCTGGACCAAGGAAGACGGTCCCCTGCCCACCATCATTCAGCCGCATGGCGGCCCCTGGAGCCGCAATGACGCGGACTGGGGCGGACGCGACATCGGCGTGGCGCAATACTTCGCGTCGCGCGGGTTTGCCGTGCTGGAGCCGCAGTTCCGCGGCTCGATGGGTTTTGGCGACAGGCTCTGGAAAGCTGGCGACAACCAGTGGGGGCTCGCCATGCAGGACGACAAGGATGACGGCCTCGCCTATCTCGTCGGTCAGGGCATCGCAGACCCGCAGCGCGCCCTGATCTATGGCTTCTCCTACGGCGGATTTGCCGCCATCGCAGCGACCGTGCGGCCAAACTCGCCCTATCGCTGCGCCATCTCGGGGGCGGGCGTCTCCAGCCTGGAGCGCATCCGCCAGGAATGGGGGGCGAACCGGTTCCAGCGCCGCCTGCAGGGCCGCACCGTGACCGGCATGGACCCGCTGGAAAACGCCGCCAAGGCAAACATCCCGATCCTGCTCTATCACGGCGACCGCGATCAGATTGCGACACTATGGCACTCCGAGCGCTTCGCCGAGGCGCTTTCGGCGGCCGGAAAGCCGCACCAGCTTGTCGTGATCGAAGACTTTGCACATGGCGGCGGCACTCCGACAATGCAGCGCCAGGAAATGGAACTGGTAGAGAGCTTCATTCGCAATACTTGCGGCATTTCTTACTAACCGCACAGCACACATCCTGCAGCGGGCGCGCGACCATGCCGCGCCCGCCTGCAGCGCGCTCGCGCGACGGCGCGTCGCTCCCGAGCTTGCATGCGTCGCGCGATTGACGAGCGCTTCACCAACACGTTACCGAAGGGTCATGTTAGCGGGCCTGCGCGGCCTTTCGAGCGCGCGCCCTGGGAGAAAATCATGCGTCTCACCAAAGAAGTCCTTCGGACGTCCGCCGCCTGGGCGGTTCTGGCCGCCGGCATGTCGCTTTCCGGCGGCGCCTTCGCGCAGGAAGCTGCCCAGCCGCAGACCACGCCAACGCCCGCTCCGGCCGCCGCGCCGTCAAGCCCGCAGGCGCAGACGATCGTTGTCACCGGCTCGCGGATCCGCCGCAACGAATTCACCAGTGCTTCGCCGATCCAGGTGATCACCTCAGAGATCGCCGACCTGCGCGGCAATGTCGACACAGCGGAAATGCTGCAGAGTTCCTCGCTCGCCGCGGGCTCGCCGCAGAATGACGCCACGATCTCGTCGGCCTTCGTGACCGAAGGGGGCCCCGGCTCTCAGACGCTGTCGCTGCGCGGCCTCGGCGCCAACCGGACGCTGGTGCTGCTCAACGGCCGGCGCGCTGGCCCTGCCGGCACGCGCGGACAGGTTTCGGCTTTCGACCTGAACGTGATTCCGCGCAGCCAGGTGGACCGCGTGGAAATCCTGAAGGACGGCGCCTCTTCGGTGTATGGCTCGGACGCGATCGCGGGCGTGGCCAACATCATCACCCGGCGCAATCTCGACGGCGGCGACCTGCGGGCTTTCATCAACAACCCGTTTGAGGAAGGCGGGCGCGAGTTCAACATCGAAGCCGTCTACGGCAAGACCTTCGACCGCGGCAGCTTCTCGGTCTCGCTGGACTATTTCAAGCAGGAAGAACTCGCCCTTGGCGATCGCGATTATCTCTCCTGCGCCAACCAGTACACGTTCGACAACGCCACCGGCGCCCGCAACGACCTGGTGGACGCCCGCACCGGCCGCTTCGCCTGCCGGTCGCTCCTGTCGGGCCACGTGTGGCTGTATGAGTATATCGGCGGGGCTTCGGCTGGTCCCTGGGCCAGCGGGCAGCCGCTGAATTCGCCCGGCGGCGCGGTGAAGTTCCAGTTCGACGGCTCGGGCCAGCTCGGCGCCCTGGTGCCCGGCACGGTGATCCCAACCCCGCCGGCAGGCCAGGTCGGCCTTTGGCCGCAGGCACCGGCCAATTGGTTCCTGGTGGACTACAACCGCGCCACCCAGGGCGTCGCCAACGCCAACCCGCCCGAGCGGCTGGAATCGAGCCTCATCCCCGAGATCGAGCGCGCGACCGTGTTCGCCGCCGGCCAATATGATCTGACCTCCCGGATCGAGGCCTATGGCGAGGTGCTGCTGAACCGTCGCGAGACGCGCTTCAACGACTTCCGCCAATACTGGACCTACCTCTACACCCAGGATCTGGGCGAGCCCTTCGCGGCCGGCTGGCGCGGCTTCGCCACGCTGAGCCCCACCCCGATCATCGGCACGAACTCCTCCACCAAGGTGGACTACGCGCGCGCCGTGGGGGGGCTGCGCGGCTCCTTCTCCGGCCTGCCCAACATGGGCGACGTCGAATGGGATCTCGTGGTGCAGGCCAGCCGGTCGGATGGCGAATACACCAATGACGTGATCCTCAACGATGCGGTGCGGTCCTCCACCCTGCGCACGGCTTCCTGCGTGGGCACGCGCCTGCCCGTCAGCGGCAAGCCCTGCGTGGACATCAACTGGCTGGATCCCAACTTCCTGAACGGGCGGCCGAACCAGCAGGCGCGCGACTTCCTGTTCTCCGAGGAGACGGGCAAGACCATCTACGAACAGATCTACATGGAAGGCTTCGTCTCGGGCGATCTGTTCAAGCTGCCGGCTGGAAATGTCGGCGGGGTGCTGGGCTTCCACCTGCGCAAGGACGAGATCAAGGACACGCCCGGCGCGGTTACGCTGGCCCGCAACGTCTGGGGCGCTTCGGCGGCCGGCGTCACACAGGGCTCGGACGAGACCAAGGAAGTCTTCCTTGAAGTGGGCGTCCCGCTCCTGCGCGGCATGCGCTTTGCCGAAGACCTGAGCTTCAGCTTCTCCGGCCGCTATACCGACGTGGAGAGCTATGGCTCGGATACGGTCTATAAGGTGGGCCTCGACTGGCAGGTCACGCCGGCGTGGAAGCTGCGGGCGACGCAGGGCACGTCGTTCCGGGCCCCTGCCCTGTTCGAACTCTTCCTCGCCAACCAGACATCCTTCCTTGGCCAACGCGCGATCGACCCCTGCATCAGCTGGGAAGCGCGCTTGGCCAACGGCACGCTGCCGGCCCGGATCGCGAACAATTGCCGTGCGGACGGCATTCCGGCCGACTACACCGGCGCTGGCGCCAGCGCGACGGTGCGCACCGGCGGCGGCTTCGGCACGCTGGAGGCCGAACGCTCGGAAGCATTCACCGTGGGTCTGGTCTGGAGCCCGGGCTTTGCCGATCTGAATGTCGCGCTCGACTATGTCGATATCGACATCTCCGATCAGGTGGCGCGCCTCGGCGCGGCCAATATCCTGCGAGCCTGCTACAATTCCGAGACGTTCCCGACCGATCCGCTTTGCCGCCTCTTCACCCGCGGGCAGCAGACGAGCCGGTTCCTCGTCAACACGGTGCAGGACAACTACATCAACGTCGCACAGCAGACGAACCGCGGCCTCGACCTCACGGTTCGGTATGGGCACGAGTTCAGCTTCGGCGACCTGACCTTCCAGGGTCAGTTCACCTGGCAGCTGGAAGACACGGTTTCCCTGTTTGCCGGCAATGTGATCGACACCAACGGCGATGTGGGCGAGCCCGACTTCGTGGGCAATTTCGACATCACCTTCGATCGGGGCGACTGGCGCTACTTCTGGGGCGCCAACATCGTGGGCAAGGCCTCGGAAGCCGAGGACATCGGCGACACCAACGCCGCAGGCACGATCCGCTACAAGGTGTTCACCGAGAACACGATCACCCACGATATCTCGGTGCGGCGCCGCTTCGACCGGATCGACGTGACGCTTGGCATCTCCAACGTGTTCGACGATCACCCGCCGGCGCTCACGACCGTGAACCTCGGCCAGTACTCGACGGAGGGCACTTCGGTGCTGGGGTCGCAGTATGACTACGTCGGCCGCACGGCCTTCCTCAGCGTGCGCTACCGCTTCCAGCAATAGGGGCTGCGCGTCCTGTGATGATGACGGCGGCGGGGCTCGCGCTTCGTCGCCGTTTTCTTTTAGGGTGAGGCAGAGTTGGAGAGACGCGCATGTCGGTGGTGATCCGTCTGGAACGCGACACGCTGGACGAGGAGGTGGCCCGCTTTGCACAGGCGCCCCTGCGCGAGCCGTTGTTTCTGAACTCCGTGCCCAAGAGCGGCACCCATCTGCTGCGCAACATCCTGCGGATGTTTGTCCCGGTGGAGCAGGCCTATCATCGCGACTTCATTCAGCTGCCTACGCTGCATCAGCATATGGGCGCCTTCTCGCCCGACCAACCCTGGCTCAGCTGGGGCCATCTCCTGTTTGCCGACGCCTCGGCCATTGCGCTGCGCGACGTGCGCCACATCGTGCTGGTGCGCGACCCCTATGACTGGGTGCTCGCCCGGGCGCGCTTCTTCCTCTCGGATGAGTTCAAGGGGCCGCTCGAACACATCAAGGGCGGCGCCGCCTCGATCGAGGATGTGATGAACCTGATGATCTTCGGCGCGCTTGATCGCGCGCCGGGGCTAAACGACATCTACAGCTTCAATGCCGCCGCGTGGCTTGGCACATCGGCGCATGTGGTGCGCTATGAGGACGTGATCGCCGCCTTGCGCGCGCTCGACGCGCCGGGCGCCGAGCGCTTTTTCCGCGATCTGCTCGGGGCCTGCGGGATTGATCCGATGCCGGCGGATTGGCGCGAACGGGTGCGGATCGGCGCCGATAGGCGATATTCCGGCACTTCGCGGGAAAAGCTTTCGGTGGACATCGAGATCCCCCAGAGCCTGCCGCTCGCGCAGCGGCGCCTGGTGGATTATGTCGCGCCGGGTCTGCGGGCCCTGCTGGGCTACGCCTGAGGGCTCAGTTCACCGCCGTGGTGCGCCCTGCGCCAGCCACCAAGACCCCGCCGTCGCGCTGATCGCGCATCCGGTCTACCCGCGTGCGGAACGCCTGGAATGCGTCAAGCTGGGCTGGGCTGAGCGTCACGCTCGCCGGGCTTTCCACCTGCATCGGATCGACCGGCGCGCCATCACGGTGGATTTCATAGTGCAGATGCGGTCCGGTGGAGCGGCCTGTGGAGCCGACAAAGCCGATCGTCTGGCCCTGGGTCACACGATCACCCGGCCGCAGACCGCCGGCGAAACGGCTCATGTGCGCATAGCGCGTTGTCCAGGTCTCGTCGTGCTTGATGTCGACCGTGTTGCCATAGCCGCGCATGTAAGCGACACGCACCACTTCGCCATCGCCTGCGGCAAAGATCGGCGTACCCGGCGGGGCGGCGAAGTCCACGCCTTCGTGCATCTTGGAGTAGCCAAGCACCGGATGGATGCGGAAGCCGAAGCCGGAGCTGAGACGGGCGCCGCTGATCGGCGTGCGCATCAGGGCGCGCCGGGCCGAGCGACCTTCGCGGTCGAACCACTCCACGCGCTGGGTCCCGGGGATCTGGAAGCGGTAGAATTCGCGCGTGCGCGCAGCTGTCGCCAGGCGCACGAACAGAACGTCGCCGCTGCGCACCACGGCGCCGTTGCCGTCGAGGAAGCGCTCGAACACGATCTCGAAGCCGTCGCCGGCCCGCACGTCGCGCTGGAGGTCGAACTCGTGGGTAAGGGCCTGGGAAAGCGCCTCGATGATGCGCTGGGGGGCGCCGGCGGCAGCAACCGCGGCAAAGAGGTTGTCCCCGCTCACCGTGCCCGCCGTCCGCGCGGTTTCCCGTCGCAGCGCGGTAAGCATCTGGCGGGCGCGATAGTCGCCGGCCGCCGTGCGGCTGAGCGAGATGGAGCGGTCCTCATCCACCCTCAGCGTGAGCCCGGCGAACCGGACTTCGCCGGCCACGGGCGCGAAATACAGCGTCATGCGCTGGCCGGCGGCCAGACTGCGCAGGTCCACCGCGCGAGCCAGCTCCGGAAGCGCCCGGGCGAGGTCTGCGGCGGTGACGCCGCTGCGTTCGAGCGCCCCGGCGACTGTTTCGCCTGCGCGCAGCGTGACTGCCCTGCTCTCGCCAAAACTCAGCGCTGAGGTGAAGGCGCGATGCTCCAAGGCGCCGTCGAGGCCGTCAAACAGCGACACGCCCTGAGCCCGAGCAGCGGGGCTGAAAAGGACAATACCGGCGGCGCACAGAGCGCCGGCGGCTCGTCCAGTGCGCGCTTGGGTGCGCTGCATCAGACGTCGGAAGGAAACCATAAGCCCCAAACGCTAAGCCCCTTGCGGCGAGGCCCTCTGACATCCATCACAGGGTCCGTCGTGGTTGCACATTGGGGCTCCAAGGAACCCCGGTTTCTCTTGACTGTTGCGTCTGTGCAATGGCCCATCCGGTAACGCAAGCCCTGAATTGCACGAATGTGTGAGCTCGCCTCTGTTTTCAACGCACTTTTTCAGCCAGCCTGAGGCGGCATGGCGCAAGAGCAAACCTCCGGAATCAGGCATAAATCTTTCTTAACCGTAAGATTTTGGCTCTTGGCGAGCGGCATCGGGCTGGCTGCCGCGGCGGCGGGCGTGGCGATCTGGGCGGCGCGAAAGCCTTTGGCCGAAGCCGCCGCCGGCGCCGCATTGCGCAGCAGTGGCGCCGAAGGATCGCTCAAGGTCGAGGAAGTCGGCGCTGCTTCGATCCTCCTGCACGCAGTCCGCCTCGGCCCGGCCGACAACCCGACCTTCACCGCCGAGCGCATCGCCCTCGCCTATCGGCTTGATCCCGTTGCAGGGCAGGTGGTGATCGAGCGCCTGACGATCGAGGGCGCAACTCTCGTTGTGGGCGTGTCGGCGGGCGGGCTGGATCTGGGCGCGCTCGCGCCGTTTCTGGAGCCTGCAAGCGGCCCGCCGCGGGCGCGGATCAGCGCTGTTGAGCTGACACGCGGCCGCATCATGCTGGATACGCCGCAGGGGCGGGTCGTGATGGCGGCCGAGGCCAAGGGCGATCTGGCGCAAGGCGGCGCGGGCCGACTGTCCGTGCTGGCCGCTCCGCCCGCTCTGGCCCCTGCCTATCGCGCGGGATCCATCAGGATTGATCTGGCCGCTGGGCCAGCCCAGCCCAACCGCGGCGTTGGGGCTGTCGTGCGCCTCGATGATGTCGCGCTGCAGGCCGATCCCATCCGGGTGGAGGGGGGCAGCGGCGCGCTCCGGTTGAGCGCAATCCTGCCGGAAACCGGCTTGCCCGGCGCGGTGCGAGCCGCAGGCCAGCTCACGGCGCGCGCCATCGAAACGCAAACAGCAGATGCCGGCGCGCTCACTCTGAGCGTCCGCGACCTCGCGCTGACGGCCTTGCGGCCGGACTGGAGCGATCTTGGCGTGCGCATCGACGCGCGCGCGGAGGCCGAAACAATCGGGGCTCCCGGCTGGCGTGCGCGCGGGGTGCGCGTGGACGGTGTTGGCGCGCGTGCCGCCGGCGACGCGCTGCGGTGGGCCGGGCAAGCCGGCGCTGACGCCCTGAGCGGCCCCGGCGGGTTTTCGGGGGGCGGTGTTGTGGCGCGTCTCGACGCCGCCCGCACGACGACGGGCGCTGTCTCGGGAGCGTGGAGCGTCAGGGCCGACAGGCTTTCTGCGCCAGACGGCGCAGTGGAAGGCGCCTTCGCCGAGGGGCCGCTTGCGCTGGTCTGGCCCCAGGCGAGAAACCCGTCGGGGCTGTCTGGCAGGGCGCCGTTTCGGGTCGCCGCCGACGCGGTGCGACCCGGCCTGGAGGTGGTGCGGGCGCTGAGGGCTCAGGCGCGCGCCGCGCCCGCGCCGGCAGACCGCGTGCTTGCCGCGCTGGCCCAGGCCGCCGGGCGCGGCGCCTCTGTGTCGGCGACGGGCGCGCTCGATCTCGATGGGCGGGGCGGGGCGGTGCTGAGCGTGGAGGCAGGCGAGGCCATATCTGGCGCCGCGCGGCTCGAAGCGGCCAATGCCGCCGGGCCTTTCTTGCGCGCTGATCTGGCCGCAGGGCGCATCGCCGCCGCTGGACAGGTGTTGGTGCGTGGCGGCGGCCTGCCGCAGGCTGACATTGCTCTGACGCGGCTGCAGCTTGGCAAAGGCGTCATCGAGGCGGAAGGCACGGCCCGCGTCGCGCCTTATGCCGCCGGCGGGTTTGAGGCGTCGGCCGAGCGGCTGGTCTTCGCCATGCGCGGCCCGGCGGCCTCGCCCGCCGTGTCGTTCTCGGGCGCTGCATCGCTGTCGGGGATGATCGGCGCTGCGCGTCTGGAGCGCGCCGTGCTGGCGTTCGATATCGAGGCGGATCGCGGCGGGCTCCGGCTGGCGCGGTGCTCGGACCTGGCGCTGGCGGGGATTACGCAGGGGGCGATGCGCATCGGCCCGGCCCGGGCGCGGCTGTGCCCCGAGGGCGGCCCCCTCCAGCTTGGCGCCGGGCGGATCGCCGGGGCGGGTCGGCTGGAGCTGTCGCCCCTGACAATCGCATCCGGCCCGGAAGTCTCGGTACGGCTCACGACCGGCCCG
The DNA here is from genome assembly GCA_044340025.1 of Caulobacterales bacterium. Classification (GTDB taxonomy): domain Bacteria; phylum Pseudomonadota; class Alphaproteobacteria; order Caulobacterales; family Aquidulcibacteraceae; genus JBIIUJ01. The sequence continues at coordinate 3,769 of JBIIUJ010000073.1, read as the reverse complement.
ATCGGCCTGCGCGCCCGGCCCGACGGCGCGCTCGCCTTCACCGCCGCGGCGCACAGCGCCGCGACGCTCGCCGATGGCGGGGCGATCATGGCGCAGGCCGCCCTCGACGGCCTCTTCACGCTGGGGCGCGGGGCCGACTGGAGGCTGGAGGCCCGAACCGACGCGCTGACCGCGCAGGGCTTCGGGGCTGTGGTCTCGGGCGGGGGGGGGCTGCGCGCCCAAAGCCGCCTTGGCGCCGTCACTGGCACGCTGGAACAGGCGCGCCTGAGCCTTGCCGATACGCTGAGCGCGCCGCGCTTCGGGGCCGTCCAGGCCGAGGGGGCGATCTCTTTCGATGCGGCTGGCGCGCAGGGCCGCTTCGCGCTCGCCACAGCGCGAGGCAAACCTCTGGGCGCGGCCGATATCGTCCACAGCTTTGCTTCAGGCGATGGGACCGCTGCGATCAGCCTGGACCAGCTTGCCTTCACACGGCGCGGCCTTCAGCCCGATGAATTGTTCCCCGCCCTGAAAGGCGTGGTGGCGGAGGTTGAAGGCGTGCTCGACGCGGACATCGCGCTCGACTGGGGCAGCGATCGAGCCTTCACCGCCCGCGCCACGGCGGCGAGCGCGCAACTGGATTTCGCAACCGGCCTCGGCCCCGTGGAACGGGTGAGCGGCGCAGTCGAGATCTCGGACCTTCTCACGCTGACCAGCCCGCCTGGCCAGACGCTGTCCATCGGGCGGTTCAATCCCGGGGTCCCGATCGAGGCCGGCTTGTTCCAGTTCTCGCTGCCCGGCGGCGCGCGCGTGCAGATCGAGGACGCGCGCTGGCCCTTCGCCGGCGGCCTGATGGTGCTGAAGCCGGACCTCTGGGACATTGGCGCTCCAACCCAGAGCCTCACGATGGAGCTTAGTGAGGTGAACCTCCAGCGGCTGGTGGAGCTTTTGCGCATCCCGGATCTCCAGACCGCCGGAACAGTGGAAGGCGCCTTTCCGGTCGTGGTGGAAAATGGCGTCGCGCGGATCGCGGGCGGCCGACTGGCCTCCCGGACGGGGGGCGGGCTGATCCGCTACACCGGCGCGATGGCGCAGGCTGCAGCCAGCGCAGGACCCGGGGGCGGCCTCGCCTTCGAGGCGCTGCGCAATCTGGAGTTCGAGCTCCTGGAAATGACGGTGGACGGCCCCCTGACAGGCGAACTGACCATCGGGCTCCTGTTTCAGGGGAAGAACCCCGATGTGATGGAGGGCTATCCGTTCCGCTTCAACGTGCGCGCCACCGGCCCGTTCGCCCAGCTTGCCCAGGCACTGGGAGGCATCCAGCGTCAGGGTCAGGCGATCGGCGAACGGGTGCGCGATCTGATCGAACAGGGGCCCGCCAGCCCGCCGCCGGCCGCTGGGCAGAGCGACGCGCAGCCAGCGATTGACCCGCCCCCGGCGCCGGCCCCACAGTGATGGCGGGGCGGGCGTTCGATTCAGCGCCCGTTCAGCCGCCCGGGCGCAGCTTGGTCTGGCGTTCGGGCTGTTCCGGGCGCCGAAAGAGGAGACGGGAATGACCGCAACCAGAGCGATCCTCGCCGCAGCAGGGCTCGGCGCCGTGGCGCTGGCGGCCTGCGCGCCGACCGTGCGGGTTGAGGTTCCCGACAAACCGATCGAGATCAATCTCAATGTGAACATGAAGATCGAGCAGGAAGTGCGCGTGAGGCTGGATCGCGAGATCGAAAGCGCCATCACGCAGAACCCTGGCATCTTCTGATGAGGACGACCGCCATGAAGCCCCGCACCAGTTTTGCCGCTTTGGTGCTTGCCGCTGTCTCTCTGGCCTTCGCGAGCCTTGCGCTTGCGGTGGACAACGGCGGCCCGATCGATCGCGCCTTGAGCGCCGGCGTCGTCGGAGAGCAGGCCGATGGCTATCTTGGCTTTGTGAAGGCCCCTTCCCCGGCCGACGCCGAGCTTCAACGCCTGCTCAATGACGTGAACATCCGCCGTCGCGCGGTCTATACCGATCTGGCCGAAAAGAACCGCCAGCCGCTGGAAGTGGTGGCCGCGCTGACTGCCGAGCAATTGGTCGGGCGGCTGCCATCGGGTCAGTTCTTCCGCGACGGCCAGGGCGTCTGGAGGCGCAAGCCCTGAGCGCGGAGCCCGCGAAATCGCACGCAGCGGCGGGCTTTGCGCTCGTCGCGGCCGTGCTGGCGGCCTGCCTGATCGCAGCGATCGGCGCTTCGGTCTGGATGTGGGGACAGGCCGAGGATGGGCAGCCCATGTCCATTCATGGCTGGATCGCGCTTGGCCTTGGGGTTACGCTCACGCTCGGGCTGGGCATCGGCCTTATGGCGCTGACGTTTCATTCCAGCCGCTCCGGCCACGACGAGACAGCCGCCGATTCCACCTATCTGCGCGACCGCTAGCAGCCCTCAGCGGCGGCTGAGCACGAACAGGCCGTCGGTCGCGGCCAGCGAGGTGAACAGCCCCACGCTCTGGATCGGCGCGCGCGCCTTACCCTGCGCAATGGGGATGATCTGTTCGATGCGGGCCTGCGCGGCGGCGGCGAGATCGGCGAAATCCCTCAGCGTGCACAGATGGATGTTCTCGGTCTCGTCCCAGCGGGCCGGCAGGGCCGCAGTCACGGGCATCCGCCCGGCAAGCAGACTCGCCGCCACCCGCCAATGGCCGAAATTCGGCATCGAGACGATGGCGCGCCGCCCGATCCGCAGCAATTCGCCCAGCACCTGACGCGGCCGGCGCGTCGCCTGGATCGACATCGACATGACCACAAGATCGAAGGCGCTGTCGGGATAGAAGGCGAGATCGGTGTCGGCGTCGCCCTGCACCACCGAAAGGCCGCGCGCCACAGCCGCATTCACCCCCGCCTGGCTCAGCTCAAGCCCGCGTGCAATGGCCCCGCGCTCGCGCGCGAGCTTTTCCAGAAGCTCGCCATCGCCGCAGCCCACGTCCAGCACCCGCGCGCCTTGCGGCGCCAATTGGGCGATCACCTCGAAATCGACCCGCCGCGCCATGCCTAAAGCCCCCGCGCCAGCGCGGCCGCGCCCACAAAGCCGCGCAGCGTCGTCTCCATTTCCGGTTCGTCCAGCAGGAAAGCGTCGTGGCCCTTGTCGGTGTCGATCTCGACGAAGCTGACCTGCGCGTCTGCAGCGGCCAGCGCGCGCACGATCACCCGGCTCTCCGCTGGCGGGTAATGCCAGTCGGAGGAGAAGGCGAAGACGCAGAACCGCGTGCGCGAGCCCTCGAACGCCCGCGCCAGACTGCCGCCATGGGCGGCGGCCAGATCGAAATAGTCCATCGCGCGGGTGATGTAGAGGTATGAATTGGCGTCGAACCGGTCGACGAAGCTGGTCCCCTGATAGCGCAGATAGCTTTCCACCTGGAAATCGGCGTCGAAGCCGAACGAAAGGCTCTCGCGCGCCTGAAGCCCGCGATCGAACTTCCGCTTCAGGCTCGCCTCGCTCATGTAGGTGATGTGGGCGGCCATGCGCGCCACCGCGAGCCCGCGCTCGGGTCGCTCGGCGTGGCGGGCATAATCGCCGCCGCGCCACAGCGGATCGGCCATCACGGCCTGGCGTCCGACTTCATGGAACGCAATGTTCTGGGCCGAATGGCGCGCCGCGGTCGCCATGGGTGCGGCGGCGAACACCCGCTCGGGATAGGTGGCGGCCCACTCCAGCACCTGCATCCCGCCCATGGAGCCGCCGATCGCCAGAAACAGGCTGTCGATGCCCAGCGCGTCCAGCAGCATGGCCTGCGCTCGCACCATGTCGGCGATGGTGATGACGGG
>JBIIUJ010000072.1:0-12992 GCA_044340025.1 Caulobacterales bacterium | reverse complement strand
TGACATCGCGCGCATCCCGCTGATGATCGACAGCTCCAAATGGGCGATCATCGAAGCTGGCCTGCGTTGCACGCAGGGAAAGCCGATTGTGAACTCCATCAGCCTGAAGGAGGGCGAGGAGGAATTCCTGCGCCATGCCCGGAAGGTCCGCCGCTATGGCGCGGCTGCGGTGGTGATGGCGTTCGACGAACAGGGCCAGGCCGACACCGTAAAGCGCAAGGTCGAGATCTGCACCCGCGCCTATCACACGCTGGTGGAGAAAGCCGGCTTTGCGCCGGAAGACATCATCTTCGACCCGAACATCTTCGCCGTCGCCACCGGCATCGAAGAGCATGACGATTATGGCGTCGCCTTCATCGAGGCCACGCGCATCATCCGCGAGAGCCTGCCGCACGCCCATGTCTCGGGCGGGGTCTCGAATGTGTCGTTCTCCTTCCGGGGCAACGAGCCGGTGCGCGAGGCGATGCATTCGGTCTTTCTCGACCATGCCATCCGCAACGGGATGGACATGGGCATCGTCAATGCGGGCCAGCTCGCCGTCTATGACGACATCGAGCCGGACCTGCGCGAGCGGGTGGAGGATGTGATCCTCAACCGCCGGCGCGACGCGACCGAGCGGCTCCTTGAGATCGCCGAGCGCTACCGTGGGCTCGGCGGCAAGGCGCAGGAAGGCCCAGATCTCACCTGGCGCACCGGCACGGTGCAGGAGCGCCTGCGCCATGCGATCGTCAGCGGCCTGACAGACTATGTGGTTGCAGACACCGAAGAGGCGCGTCTGCAATACGACCGCCCGCTCCACGTCATCGAAGGCCCGCTGATGGACGGGATGAACGTGGTGGGCGACCTGTTCGGCTCGGGCAAGATGTTCCTGCCGCAGGTGGTGAAGTCGGCCCGGGTGATGAAGCAGGCGGTCGCCCACCTGATCCCCTACATGGAAGAAGAGAAAAAGACGCTCGGCACGGCGGGCAAGTCCAATGGCCGGGTGCTGATGGCGACCGTGAAGGGCGACGTGCACGATATCGGCAAGAACATCGTGGGCGTCGTTTTGCAGTGCAACGGCTTCGATGTGGTGGATCTGGGCGTCATGGTCCCTTGCGACAGGATCCTCGAGACAGCACGCGCCGAGCAGTGCGACATCATCGGGCTTTCGGGCCTCATCACGCCGTCGCTCGACGAAATGTGCTATGTAGCCGCCGAGATGGAGCGCCAGGGCTTCGGCGACATGCCGCTTCTGATCGGCGGGGCGACCACCTCGCGCACGCACACGGCGGTAAAGATTGCGCCCAATTACAACGGCCCGGTGGTCTATGTGACGGACGCCAGCCGCGCGGTGCCCGTGGTGCAGAAGCTGATGGGCGCCGACAAGGCGGCCTTCGTCGCCGAGACCCGAACCGATCAGGTGCGCGCGCGCGAGGCCCATTTCGCCGGCCAGGACAAGCGCCCCCGCGCTGCGCTCTCGGCCGCCCGCGCCAACGCCTTCATTCCTGATTTGGCCGGACATTTGCCCGTGAAGCCCGCCCAAATGGGGCTCACCACGTTCGAGGACTATCCGCTCGAAGACCTAGCCCCCGTGATCGACTGGACGCCCTTCTTCCAGACCTGGGACCTGGCCGGGCGCTATCCGGCGATCCTGACCGACGAGATCGTGGGCGAGGCGGCGAGCGCCCTGTTCAAGGACGCACGCGTGATGCTCGACCAGATGGTGGCCGAGAAGTGGGTGCGCGCCTCGGGCGTGATCGGCTTCTGGCCGGCCAACCGCGACGGCGACGACATCACAATCTGGCACGATGAAACACGCAGCGCAAAACGTGCTCGCTTCCACACGCTGCGTCAGCAGATGGTGAAGGATGGCGGCAAGCCGAACTATGCGCTCTCCGACTTCATCGCGCCGGTCGGCACGCCTGACTGGATCGGCGGGTTCGCGGTCACGGCCGGCCATGGCGAGCTGGAGCGCTCGGAAGCCTTCAAGCGGGCAAACGATGATTACTCGGCGATCCTGTTCAAGGCGCTGTGCGATCGGCTGGCGGAGGCCTTCGCCGAACGCATGCACGAGCGCGTGCGCAAGACCTTCTGGGGCTTTGCACCCGACGAACAGCTGAGCGTGGACGATCTGATCGGGGAGAAGTATCGCGGCATCCGCCCGGCCCCCGGCTATCCCGCCCAGCCCGACCACACCGAAAAGCGCACGCTGTTCTCGCTGCTGGAGGCGGAGCGCCACGCTGGCATGGCTCTGACCGAAAGCCTCGCGATGAACCCGCCGGCCTCGGTTTCCGGCCTCTACTTCGCCCATCCGCAGGCGGAGTATTTCGGCGTGGGGCGGATCGACCGCGATCAGGCGGCGGACTATGCCGCACGCAAAGGCTGGCCGCTGGAAGAGGCCGAGCGCTGGCTTGCGCCCATCCTGGCCTATGATCCCGCGCTTCAGCGCGTGAGCGCGGCCTAGAGGGCGCGCCGGCATGCCGCTTGCCCTTGTCATCGGATCCCATGTCGCGGCAAGCCGGGTTGGCGGCACGATCGCCAGCCTTGCGCTGGCGCTTTCGCCCGCGGAGGTCGATCCGATCCACATTCCCACCACGCTGCTCGGGCGGCATCCGGGCTGGGGCAAGCCGGGCGGCGGTCTGGTGGCGGCCTCCACCATGATGGGGATGCTGGAGGGCGTGGAGGCAAACGGCTTGTTTGCGCTGTGCGACGCGGTGATGACCGGCTATCTCGCAACGCCCGATCAGGCCGCCGTCGCCGCCAGCGCCATCGCGCGGGCGCGCGCCGCAAACCCGAATGTGATCGTGGTGGTCGATCCGGTGATGGGCGACGATCCGAGCGGGCTCTACGTCCCCGCCGACATTGCCGAGGCGATCGAGCGCACGCTTGCGCCTCTGGCTGACGTGATCACGCCCAATCGATTTGAACTGAGCCGCCTTGCCAACCGGCCGGTCACGACGCTGGCGGAGGCGCGCGCCGCTGCTGAAGCGCTGGGCGGCACGGTGATCGCAACCTCCGCCCCCGCGCCGCCGGGCGAGGCTGCCGCATTGCTTGTCAGCCCTCAGGGCGCCTGGGTCTGTCGGCATCCGCGCCGCGAGACGGCGGTGAAGGGCACGGGCGACCTCGTCTCGGCCGCCTTTGTCGCGCGGCGGCTGGAGGGCTTGAACGCGCAGGACGCGTTCGCCAGCGCCATGGCCGTCACCGCGCATGTGATCGACAACGCGGTCGCCTGGGCCGCGCCGGAGCTGCCGATCGTGGGCGATCGGGAAGCGTGGTCCGCCACGCCGCTGACACTGGAACCGCTCTAGCGGCCCCGTCATCCCGGGCGAGCGCAGCGAGACCCGGGACCTTGAGCAGGCAAATCCACGGAGGTCCCGGATCGGGCCTTTGGCCCGTCCGGGATGACGGCCGGTCGTCATCCCGGGCGAGCGCGGCGAGACCCGGGACCTTGGGTTGGCAAATCCGCAGAGGTCCCGGATCGGGCCTGCGGCCCGTCCGGGATGACGGCCCCGTCATCCCGGGCGAGCGCAGCGCGACCCGGGACCTTGAGCAGGCAAATCCACAGGGGTCCCGGATCGGGCCTTTGGCCCGTCCGGGATGACGACCGGTCGTCATCCCGGGCAAGCGCAGCGCAGACCCGGGACCTTGAGCAGGCAAATCCACGGAGGTCCCGGATCGGGCCTGCGGCCCGTCCGGGATGACGACGGCGGCTCGCCCTACCCCCGCACCCGGTCCACGCTCACCACCACCGGGCTTGCGCGCAGGGAGGCGGCGATCTGGGTCATGTGCCGGGCGTCAGCGACTTCGATGTCGAGCGCGAGATCGCAGAAATCTTCCGAGCGCTTGGTCAGGCGCACATTGGTGATGTTGCCCTCGCTCTCGCCCACCACCTGGCAAATGCGCGCGAGCACGCCGGGCGCGTTCTCCACCATCATCACGACGCGCGCGACGGCGAGGCCGTTGGACTTGGCCTCCTCGGTCCAGGCCAGATCGATCCAGTCGTCGTCGGCGTGCTGGGCGGCCAGCGCCTCGCAGTCGATCGTATGGACCTCCACGCCGCGATCCTTGACCTGCACGCCCACGATCCGGTCACCAGGCAGGGGCGAACAACATGGCATGAAATGCAGCGAGACGCCGGCCGTGAGCCCGCGGCCGCGCACGAAGGTGCGCGCGGGCCCGTCCTCGATCATGTGGCGCGCGGCGCCTTGCACCCGCTTTTTCGCCATGCCGGGGAAGGCGGCGTCGGCAAGCTCTGCGCCTGTCAGCCGGCCGCGGCCCACCGCCTCGAACAATTTGTCGATCGAGGAAAAGCGCAGCCTTTCCAGCGCATCTTCCAGATTGACCTCGTCCAGCTCGAAGCCCAGCCGATGCAGCGCATGGGCGGCGAGATCCCGGCCGAGCTTGACGAACTCGCCCTTCTCGCTTTCCCGTATCAGGCGGCGAATGGCGGACTTGGCCCGCCCCGTCGTGGCGAGACTTTCCCAGTCCGGCGGCGGCTGGCGAATGTTGGAGCGGATGATCTCCACCACGTCGCCATTGCGCAGCGGCGAGCGCAGGGGGCGCTCCTCGCCATTGATGCGGCAGCCGATGCAGGTGTCGCCCACCTTGGTGTGGACGTAATAGGCGAAATCCAGCGGGGTTGCGTCGCGCGGCAGGCCGATCACGTCGCCCTTGGGCGTGAAGCAGAAGATCTGATCCTGGAACATCTCGAGCTTGGCGAGTTCGAGCCATTCGTCGGGATCGCCGGCGGCTTCCACCATGTCGGCAAGGCGCCGCAGCCCCGCGAGCGGATCGGCGCCGGGGCCGGCGTCCTCAGGGTGATAGCCGTAGCTTTCCTGCTTGTAGCGCCAGTGGGCGGCGACCCCCTCCTCGGCGATGCGCTCCATCTCCTCGGTGCGGATCTGGATCTCCACCCGCATCTTGCGCGGCCCCACAACGGCGGTGTGGATCGCGCGATAGCCGTTGGCCTTGGGCGTGGAGCTGTAATCCTTGAACCGGCCGGGCACGCAGCGCCACGCCGCATGCGTGACGCCCAGCGCGCGATAGCATTCGGCGATATCAGCCACGATGATGCGAAAGCCATAGACATCCGAGAGCGCGCCAAACGAGATCGACTTGCGCTCCAGCTTCTTCCAGATCGAGTACGGCCGCTTCTCGCGCCCGAACACACGCGCCTCGATCCCCTCCTTCACCAGCGCAGCGGTGATCGCCTGGGTGACGGTGGACACAGCCTCGCCCTTGTCGGTGCGCAACTCCGACAGACGATGCTGGACTGCGGACTCTGCATTCGGGTGCAGTTCGTGGAAGGCGATGTCCTCCAGTTCCGCGCTGATCCGCTGGATGCCGATACGGCGCGCGAGCGGGGCATAGACTTCCAGCGTCTCGCGCGCGATGCGCTGGCGCTTCTCGGGCTTGGCGATGAAGTGCAGCGTGCGCATGTTGTGCAGCCGGTCGCACAGCTTCACCAGCAGAACGCGCACGTCCTTGGCCATGGCCATCACGAACTTCTGCAGGTTTTCAGCCTGCTTGGTCCGCTCGCTCTCGATCTCCAGCTGGGAGAGCTTTGTGACGCCATCCACGAGTTCGGCGACGTCCGGGCCGAATTCGCGCTCGATCTCCTCCAGCGTGGCGCTGGTGTCTTCAACCGTGTCGTGCAGCAGACCGGCGATGATCGTGGCCTGATCGAGCCGGAACTCCGTCAGGAGGCCCGCCACCTCCACCGGATGGGCGAAATAGGGATCGCCCGAGGCGCGCGTCTGCACGCCATGGCGTGTCATGGCGAAGACATAGGCCTTGTTGATCAGATCCTCGTCGACGCCCGGGTCGTAGGCCCGCACCCGATCGACCAACTCGTACTGGCGCAAAATCCGTCCGCGCGCCGGGGCCTTCTGCGGGCTCAGCGGCAGGGGCAGTTCAGGCTCGTGCGCCAATGCGCCTGTCCCGCTTTGCGGCTCAGGCGGGAGCGAAGCGGCGGGGCGTGCGGCGGTCTCGCTCATGCCCTGCCTGCCGGCCTTAATACGGATCGTCGCGGACGGCTTCCTGTTCCTGCTGAAGCGCGCGCAGCACATCCTCTTCCGACACGACGACCGGAGCTTCCAGCGCCAGCATGTCGGTCTCTTCTTCGACCTGCGCCTGGGGCTGGACTTCCTGGAGGCCGGCGATCAGGCCGTCGCGCAGGTCATCGACCTCGACCGCGTCTTCGGCGATCTCGCGCAAGGCGACCACCGGGTCCTTGTCATTGTCGCGATCGATCAGCAGCGGTTGGCCGCCGGCGATCTGACGCGCGCGGTGGGCGGCGAGCAGGACGAGGGAAAAGCGGTTCGGTACGCGCTCGACGCAATCTTCAACCGTGACGCGGGCCATGGGGCATCCTTGGTAGCGGGGTAGCCTTCTACGATAGGGCGCCGCCCCTGCGCTTGCAACGCGCGAAAGCGGTCGGCTCACACAAGGCTCGGTTGCGCTGGCGCAGGCCAGGCTGGGCAGGCAGGCAGGGCCTCCCACATCGCGCGCGCAGAGACGCCAGAGCGTGGGCAGATCCAGCCAGGGGCGACCTCCAGCAGCGGGCCCAGCACGAAATCACGATCCTGGAGCCGGGGGTGGGGCAAAATCAGCGACGGATCGTTGCTGACCACCCGGCCGAACGCAAGCAGGTCGAGATCGAGCGTGCGCGGCGCATTCGCCGTGCTGCGCTGGCGGCCGAAAGCGGCCTCCACCCGCTGGAGGACCGCCAACAAGGCTTCCGGCGTAAGGGGGGAGGGCGCGCTCTGGGCCGTGGCCAGCCGCGCCACCGCATTCACATAGTCCGGCGCCCCCCGCCCTGGCGGCCAGGAGGGACTGACCCAAGGCCTTGACGCGGCCAGGATTTGCAGGCCTTGCTCGGCCAGTTCCTCCAGCGCGGCGGCAAGCAGCGGCGCGCCGCTTACTGGGCCGAACGGCAAATTGGTGCCGAGGCCGATCAACACCGCCTCCTGATCTGGCCTTACTTCTTCACGCATTGGATCAAGGATACTCCCGCATGACCTTTTATCCCAACGAGCGCATCGCGCTCTTCATTGACGGGGCCAATTTCTATTCCACCGCCAAGGCGCTTGGCGTCGATATTGATTATCGCAAGCTGCTGGACGAGTTCAAAAAACGCGGCCGGCTGCTGCGCGCGACCTATTACACCGCGCTGGTGGAAAACGACGACCACAACCCTGTCAAACCCCTGGTCGACTGGCTGGACTACAACGGCTTTTCGGTCTCCACCAAGGCTGCGCGCGAATTCTATGACGCCCAGGGCAAGCGCCGCATCAAGGGCGACATGGACATGGAAATCGCGGTCGACATGCTCGAGCTTGCTCCCGCGCTCGACCATGCGATCCTGTTCTCCGGCGACGGAGATTTCCGCCGCCTTGTCGAGGCCATGCAGAAAAAAGGCGTGCGGGTGAGCGTGGTCTCCACGTTGCGGTCAGCCTCGCCGATGATCGCCGACGAGCTGCGCCGCCAGGCCGACAGCTTCATCGATCTGGCCGATCTGATCAGCCTGATCGGTCGGCCGCCGCGCGAAGGCGGCGAGCACAATCCCCGCTTCCTGCGCCAACGCGACGCCCCAGTGCGCGACGACCTCGATGACGAGGACGCCTTCGAGGACGATGACGCGTGAGCACGCTTGCCGAGCCTGCGCGGGATTGCCCGCTCTGCCCTCGGCTCGTGGCCTATCGCGCCCGCAATGCGGCGGAAAACCCGGACTGGTTCAACGGCCCCGCGCCCTCCTTTGGCGATCCGCTCGGGCAGCTTCTGGTCGTGGGGCTGGCCCCCGGGCGCACCGGCGCCAACCGGACCGGCCGCCCCTTCACCGGCGATTACGCAGGCGACCTGCTCTACAGCACCCTCCTGACCTATGGATTCGCATCGGGCGCTTACCGCGCGGACCCCGCGGACGGCCTGACCCTGTCGGACGCCATGATCTCCAATGCGGTGCGCTGCGCGCCGCCGGAGAACAAGCCCACGCCGGCCGAAATCTCAGTTTGCAACAGGTTCCTGACGGCAAGGATGGCCGCCCTGCCCCGCCTGCGGGTGGTGATCGCGCTCGGCCGGATCGCGCATGATGCGGCGCTGAAAGCGCTGGGCGAACGGCCCAGCCGCTTTGCCTTCGCTCATGGCGCCGAGCATCCGCTGCCGGGCGGGCGGGTGCTGATCGATAGCTACCATTGCTCGCGCTATAACACCCAGACGCGTCGCCTGACCGAGGCGATGTTTCACGCCGTCTTTGCGCGCGGCCGCGCCCTTTGCGATCGCTAGCGATCAGCACGCCGCGCCCGCAGCCCGCAGCGCAGGCCAGATCTCAGATGGAATCGGGGTCGCAGCCCAGACCAGGATCTGCTCGAGCTCGGCGACGCTTCTTGGGCCGGGAATGACGCTCGCCACTGCTGGCGCACGCCCTGCGTGGGCAAGGGCGGCAGCGCCCAGCGGCACGCCGAACGCAGCGCAAACCTCCGCCAGCCGCCGCGCGCGCGCCACCAGCGCTGGCGGGGCGGCGGCATAGTCAAACGTCGGCGCAGGGCCCAGCGGCGCGGCAAGCAGCCCGGAGTTGAAGGGGCCGCCAATCACCACCTGCACGCCTCTTGCGGCGCAACGATCAAAGAAACCCGCACGCGCCGCCGCGTCATCGAGCAGCGTATGGCGACCAGCCAGAAGCACGACATCGAGCGTCACATGAGCGGCGATCTCGTCAGCGATCGCATGTTCGTTCACGCCGAGCCCGATTGCGCCCACCACGCCCTGCGCCTTCAGCGACGCCAATGCCGGAAATCCGCCGCTCAGCGCCCTGCGCAGCTGGTCGGGGTGGTCGGGGCCATGCGTGAGTTCGCCAAGATCGTGCATCAACACGATCTCGAGCCGGTCAAGCCCCAGACGGCGCAAGCTTGCCTCCACCGACCGGACAACACCATCGGCGGTGTAGTCAAAGACAGGTCGAAACGGATCGGGATCGACAAAGCCATGGTCGGGCGCCGCTTCCCCCGGCGCCAAAGGGGCCAGCACGCGGCCCACCTTGGTGGAAACGATCGGACGCCACCCTGCCGCCAGCGCCGCACCGATCCGCCGCTCACTGAGGCCGTGGCCGTAATAGGGGGCGGTGTCGATATAGCTGGCGCCCGCGTCGCGCGCGCAAGCCAGAAGCGCCTGCGCCTCGGCCTCCTCGACCCTGGCGAAAAGATTGCCCAGCGCGGCGGCGCCGAGGCCGAGTGTGGGCAGGGCTATCGTCACGTCCCGAGATCGACGCAGGCCTGCAGCGGCGTCAAGGGGTCAGCCTTCGCCAGCTGTGCCGGCATGGCCGGGGCCGTGGCGACAAAAGCGGCTGAGCGTCAGGCCGGCGTGGAGGCGACCACGGCGATCTGCTGGTTCCAGCATTCCTTGATCCGGCCGGCGCTCAGCACCGAAAGCAGCTTGTGCTGCAACCGCAGCCGCATCGGGTTGATCCCCTCCATGCGACGCACCTGCAGGCCTGACTGCTCCAAGGCACGAACGATGCTTTTCCGGGTGAAGAAACGCAGATGCGTTCGATCAAGAACGCCAGAGTCTTGATAGCGCCAGTCCCCGTCGACCATGAGCTGCTTGAGGACCGGGTAATACCGAACATTCGGCACCGAAATCACAAAGCAGCCGTCAGGCTTCAACAGCGCCCGAACAATCTCCAGCGCCTCTTCGGTGTCAGCGATATGTTCCAGCACGTCATTCATTGTCACAACGTCGAACCGGCCATACTTGGCGATGATCGCCGCATAATGCTCCTGCATCGTGCCGACATAGACTTCGGTGAGGGCGCCTGACGCTTTCCTGGCGGCGGGCTCGACCATTTCAATGCCGATCACCCGTGCCTTCGGATTGCGGGCCATCAAAAGCTGCCCAAACCCCCCGCTGGGACATCCAACATCCAGGATCAATTGCGCATCCGGGGGCACGTAGCTCACCATTTCGGGGCGGTTCTTGCCAAAGTATTCAGAGTCAAAAGAAACACTCTTCACAACCACCCCCCGCCGCACCGGATGACCCTAAATGCACATGCAATTTGTCGCCTTTAGGGTGACGCTAGGTTGCCCGGCAGACTTTGGTCAACCCTGTGATCGGGGCAGCCACGGCGCCGATCGCCTGCGGCCAATCGCCCTGCCTGGAACCGGCAAGCAGCACCGCCTCGCCTTGCCGGCATGACCTCGCGGGGCTAGACGCTTGCGCCTCTCTTGCAAGGACTTCCCATGACCGTGGATGTTTCCACCGTCGCGCGCGTTGCGCGCCTCGCCCGCATCGCCGAACCGCCCGAGCGCCTGGAGGCGCTGACCCAGGAGCTGAACGGCATTCTGGGCTGGATCGAGCAATTGCAGGAAGTGGACGTGGAGGGCGTGGCGCCCATGACCAGCGCGGTGGAGACGATTCTGCCGATGCGCGAGGATGTCGTGACCGACGGCGGAAATCCGGCCGCCGTGCTCGCCAATGCGCCCCGCGCCGAGGATGGTTTCTTCGTGGTGCCGAAGGTGGTGGAGTGATGGGCGACCTCGCAAACCTCACGCTCAAGGCCGCGCTCGACGGGCTTGAGGCAAAAGCCTTTTCCTCGCGCGAGCTGACCGACGCCTTTCTGTCTGCGATAGAGGCGGCCAACCCCTCGCTCAATGCCTATGTGCTCGTCACAGCCGACAAGGCGCGCGCTATGGCCGATGCTTCGGACGCGCGCCGCGCCAGGGGCGAGGCCGGCGCGCTTGAGGGCGCGCCGCTCGGCATCAAGGACCTGTTTTGCACCGAAGGGGTGCGCGCCACCGCCTGCTCCAACATCCTTGCCGAGTTCACGCCCACTTATGAGAGCACTGTCACCGCCAATCTCTGGCGCGACGGCGCGGTGATGCTGGGCAAGCTCAATATGGACGAATTCGCCATGGGCTCGTCCAACGAGACCTCGCGCTTCGGGCCGGTGACGAACCCGTGGCGGCGGGCGGGCGGCGGTAATGCGCGCCTGACGCCCGGCGGCAGCTCTGGAGGATCAGCGGCGGCTGTGGCGGCAGACCTCTGCCTCGGCGCCACGGCGACCGACACGGGCGGATCGATCCGCCAGCCGGCGGCTTTTACCGGCACGGTCGGGATCAAACCGACCTACGGCCGCGCCTCGCGCTGGGGCATCGTCGCCTTCGCCTCTTCGCTCGATCAGGCCGGGCCGATCGCCAAGACGGTGGAAGACGCGGCGATCCTGCTGAAATCCATGTGCGGGCACGATCCGAAGGATTCGACCTCGCTGGCCATTGAGACGCCGGACTTCGCCGCGGCGGTCAGCCGGGGCGTCAAGGGCCTGCGGATCGGCGTGCCGAAGGAATATCGCGTGGACGGCATGCCCGCCGAGATCGAAAAGCTGTGGACCGACGGCATCGCATGGCTCAAGGCGGAAGGCGCACAGATCGTCGACATCTCCCTGCCGCACACGAAATATGCCCTGCCCGCCTATTACATCGTGGCGCCGGCGGAGGCCTCTTCCAACCTCGCGCGCTATGACGGCATGCGCTACGGCCTGCGCGCCGAGGGCGGATCGCTGACGGAAACCTATGAGAACTCCCGCGCTCAAGGTTTTGGCGCGGAAGTGAAAAGGCGTATCCTGATTGGCGCCTATGTGCTCTCGGCCGGCTATTATGATGCGTATTATCTGCGCGCCCAGAAGGTGCGGGCCCGCATCGCACAGGACTTCCGCGATGCCTGGGGCGTCTGCGACGCGATCCTGACGCCGACCGCGCCCTCGGCCGCGTTCGGGCTGGGGGAGAAGAGCGACGATCCGGTGGCGATGTATCTCAACGACGTGTTCACGGTCACCGCCAACCTCGCGGGGCTGCCGGGCCTCTCGGTGCCCGCAGCGCTCGATGGCCAGGGCCTGCCGCTGGGCCTGCAGGTGATCGGCCGGGCGCTGGACGAGGAAACAGTGTTCGCCGTGGGCGGGGCGCTGGAGCGCGCAGCCGGGTTTACGACGAAGCCCGCCCGCTGGTGGTAGGCGCGCTCTACATCGACGCCGACGCCTGCCCGGTGAAGGACGAGGCGTTTCGCGTGGCGCAGCGTTACATGCTCCACAGCCATGTGGTGAGCAACAGCTTCATCCGCCTGCCCGCCTCGCCCCTGATCCACAGCGTGGTGGTGGATGCCGGCCCCGACGCAGCCGATGACTGGATCGCGCAGCGCTGCGGCCCCGGCGACATCGTGGTGACGCAGGACATCCCGCTCGCCAAGCGCGCGCTCGACGCCGGCGCGCAAGCCATCGGCATCACCGGCAAGCCCTACACAGCGGATTCGATCGGATCAGCGCTCGCGGGCCGGGAAATCGCCGAGCATTTGCGCTCGATCGGCGCGGCAACCAGCGGGCCGAAACCGTTCAGCGCGGCGGACCGCTCCCGCTTCCTTCAGGCTCTGGACGCAGCGGTGCAGAAGGCGCTGCAGGCGAGGGCGCGCTCAACAGGCTAGTGTTTTCACCGCGCCGGTCGCGTTCGCCCAGTCGAGGATCCGCCGGTCGCGCGTGACGAAGCTGGCGCCCTGCTCGATAGCGGTGGCGACGAGGAGCCGGTCGGCGGGGTCCTTGTGAAAGTCACCCGGCAGGCGGGAGGACAGAATTGCTGCGTTGGCTGTCAGGGCCGCCTGCCTCAACCGCGCGCGATAGCAGAGTTCGTCGAACCAGAGCGCCGGCGCCCGGTCAAAGCCGAATGCCTGACCGGTGGGCAGGTTGGCGAGCTGACCGATCTCCCAGGCATTGATGGGCGAGACAAACAGGGTCCCTGCGGCGGCTGCACCCAGGACGTCCGGCAGGGGGCGGACGCGCCCATCCGCCTCGGCGAACAGAATCAGGATCGCGTTTGTGTCGAGGAGAAGCCGTTCAGCCACGTATCGAAGTCCAGGTCGCGCGCTTCAATCGGCACATCCTCAAAGGTCGGTGCGGTGAGGTCTGCGCCCTCTGGTATCGCTACGGTTCCCCTCATGCACCCGAAAAACCCTTCTTCGGTCAGAGGCTCCGCCTC
>JBIIUJ010000007.1:0-43329 GCA_044340025.1 Caulobacterales bacterium | reverse complement strand
GACGGTGCTGATCGCTGAGGGATTCACGATCCGGCCGCGATGATTGAGGATTCCGCGCGGCAGATGGTGCTCCTGAAACACCTTCTGGATCGTCTGGAGATAGAATTCCTCCGAGAGATCGAGCACCGAGAGATACTCGTCATAGAATTCGCGGTGCTTCTGCGCGTTATCACCGTCGCCGCCGACGAGATGATTGAAGAACGACCAGTGCGCATCGACGTGGCGTTCCCAATTCATGTTCATGAAGGACGCCAGCTGCACGAAGCCCGGATAGACGCGCCGGAACATGCCCGGATACGGGAAGGGCACGGTGTGGATCATGTTCTTTTCAAACCAGCCGAACGGCCGCTCCTCGGCGAGCTTGTTCGGCGTGGTGGGCGAGCGGCGGGCATCGATGGGCGAGCCCATGAACGCCATCGTCGCCGGCAGATTGGGATCCTGGTCCTCCGCCATCAGGCTGATGGCGGCCAGAACCGGCGGACCAGGCTGGCATACCGCCACCACATTGGCGCGGGGCCCCACCTCGCCGAGCATGGCGCGCACATAATCGATGTAGTCGTCGAGGTCGAACCGGCCGTCCACAATCGGGACCATGCGCGCATCGATCCAATCGGTGATGTAGACGTCATGATCGGGCAGGAAGGCTTCCACAGTGCCGCGCAGAAGGGTGGCGTAGTGGCCCGAGAGCGGCGCCGCGATCAGGACGCGCGGCTCCACGTGACCTTTCGGATGCGCCGCCACCAGCGTGTCGCGATCCTTCTCGAACCGGACCAACTGGCACCAGGGCGCGCTCCAGACCACTTTCGGGGTCACGCGCGTGGGCACGCCGCGCACCATCGTCTGCGGCAGGCCCCATTCCGGCTTGCCATAACGGCGGGTGACCGCTTCAAAAACATCGCCAGCGGCGGCCAGGGCGCGGGCGGCCGGCGTATAGGCCAGCGGGTTGAAGGGCGAGCGCAACGCCTCCCGCTGGAAACTTGCAGCAGCCCGCCATGGCGTGATCGCAGCGCGGCTCAGTTCAACCCAATGGTACAGCACGCCAGCACCTCCCGCAGCGCAACATGCATTGTGCAGCGCACAATTGGAAGACTATTGCGCGATACGCGGTCTGGCGAGACGCCAAAACGTCGGACAACAGTCCCCTGCTCGAGGTAACAATCCCGTTTGAGGCGTCAAATAATGGTTACAGCCCATCCGCCAGGAGGTCCGCAAGGCAGCGACCCATGGCGTCCGGCTGGGCGTCATGGCTGAAAAATGTCGCCAGTTGTCCTTTGGAATCAAGCAGATAGAATATTGACGTATGGTCGATCAGATAAGAAGCGGAGCCCTCTGGGCTGACCTTACGGTAACCGACGCGGAAGGCCTTCGCTGCTGCGTCAATTTGCGCAGGCGTGCCGGTGAAACCCTGAAGTCCCGGCGCAAAGCCCGATGACGCCACATAGGACCGCAGCGCTTCGGGGGTGTCGCGCTCGGGATCGAGCGTGACGAAAACCGGCTGGATGTCGCCAGCCTTCGGCCCGGCAAGGTCGAGGGCGGCCGCCATCTTCTGCAACGAATAGGGGCAGATATCCGGGCAGTGGGTGAAGCCGAAATAGAGCAGCGCCGGCCTGCCCAGCAGGCTCTTCTCGCTCACCGGCGCGCCGTCCTGGTTCACAAGACTGAACGGTCCGCCGATCTCGGCGAAAGCCCGGCCCCGGCAGGAATCGCTGCCGCTCGCCGCGGGCGAGACGGGCTTGGGGCGCAGCGCCTGATAGGTCAGGGCGCCCAGGCCGATCACCACAGACGCGCCCAGGGCAACGAGCGGAACAAGCAGGGAGAAACGCTTGGCGGCAGGCATGACGGGCTTATAGGGCCGATGTCAGGGCAGGGAAATACACGCCGCTGCGGCCGCAAGCAGAGCAAGAGCAGGAGCGGGGCTGGGCTATTTGATCACCCCATCGGCCACCATCCGGTCAATCAGCGCGCGCTGGCGGGCGATCACCTCACGCTGCTCCATCATCTGGCCGCCGGCCATCTTGTTGGGCGGGGCGAACTGGGCGCGCTCATAGAAGCGGGCGTAGAGCTGATTGGGCTGGCGGGCGAGGAAGTTGCTCATGCCGGTGCGGCGGCGATGGGCGCGCAGCGCTGGTAGATCGATCACGGCATGGGCCACCATGCTTTCGCCCTCGCCGGCCACCGCCATCACCTTGCCATTGTAGTCCACCACCTTGCTCATCGCATCGGTGGACGCCGCCGGGATCGGATAGCCGACGACGCCGGCCGAATTGGCGCTCACGACATAGGCCATGCTCTCGATCGCGCGGGCGCGCTTGGCGATGTCCTTCTGGGTGAGATCGGGCGACCCGACCTCGCTGGTGGGATGGATCAGCACCTCGGCCCCCTTCAGCGCATGCATGCGCGCGATCTCGGGATAGAGGATTTCTTCCGACGCGATGGTGGCGAGCTTGCCGATCTCGGTATCGGCCACGGGGAAGATCGCGTCTTCGCCATAGGCCTTCAGGTAGGCGTCCCAGACATCATAGGGCGAGGGCGTGAACAGCGAGATCAGCCGGCGATAGCGCAGCACCACCGCGCCGCTGGGTCCGATCACGAAATTGGCCTGGAAATAGAGCTCCGGGAAGGCGGGGTCATTCTCGTAGGCGTTGCCCGCGAGGAAGATGTTGCGCGCCTTCGCGATCGCGCCGAGGGCGCCATATTCCGCGCCATCGATATCGATGGAGGCTTTGGCCTTCCATTCCTGTCGGGTCTCGCCGAGCGGAAAGCCGGTCAGGAAATACTCCGGCAGGACGACAAGGCGCACGTCCGTGCCGTTGAAAGTGCGCACAAAGCCGATGCTGGCGCCAACCTGACGCCCGATCCGGTCGATTGCGCGCATCATGCGCGCGCGCGCCGCGGCGGGCTCCCTGTCCTGATTGACGGCGTCGCACTCCAACTGGAGCGCCATGGCGGAGTAACGCGGACCGTTCTCCTGGGCTCGGACAGGCGAAACGATGGCGGCGGCGAGGCCGGTGGCGAGAAGAGTGCGACGACTGGACTGCATGGACCCACTCTAGCGAGCGGCGCGCCCAATCCTAGCCGTCGCCGGCTGGATCACCGTGGTTTGACAAGGCGCGGTCATGGGCCGCCAGCACCCGCTTGGGGGCCATCGCGCGCCAGGTCTGGTTCAGCCGTGCGCGCGCCCACTCCGGATCGAGCCGGCCCGGGCGCACGAGCACCAGCCCGTGGGGCGCATAATGCGGCGTGAGAAAGAACGTCTCGGGATCGGCCGAGATCAGAAACTCCCGCTCGACCCGATCCATCTTGAAGACAGCCGCGTCTTCATGCGGGCTCCACCAGCACCAGAGCTTGCCATGCGCCTTGAGCGAGGGCTGACCCCAGGAAACGGCCTCAGCGACATGGGGAAGACCAAGACCGAGGGCCAGGGCTTTCAGCCCCTCCCAGTCGCTGATCGCCTCATCGGCCATAAAAGACCTGTGCGGCGGTTATCTTGCCCAGCGGGTCGCGCCGCATATGCTCGGCGACCAGCCGCCCGCCCACGCCGCGATAGATGACGCAGCCGCCATTCATGCCGCGCGTGGCTGCGATCAGGTCAAACGAGAGGTCCGGCGCGCGCATCAGGGCCTCGGCGACATAGGCCGCGAAAGGCGCCATGCCTGTCAGCCGGCCGTCGGCCGAGTGTCCGAGCTTGCGCACCATCGGGCTCTCGAATTCCAGCGCTTCGGCATAATGCGGCAGGATGCGATCGGGATCGCGCGCATTCCACGCCGCGATCCAGTCGTGGGCGAAGCCGTCCCAGTCTTCGCTCACAGCAGCACCCGCGGGTTCATCAGCGCCTGGGGATCGAGCGCATGCTTGATCGCGCGCATGGCCGCCAGCGCGGGCGGAGGCTCGCGGCGGAGAAACTCCGCGCGGCGGGCCACGCCCACGCCATGCTCAGCAGAGATCGAGCCGCCCAGACCGACCGCCACGTCATGCACTCCCTGTTGGATCGCCTCGATGCGCTCCGCGAACACGCCTGGCGCAAAACCCTCAGGCGCGGCCACATCGTAGTGGATGTTCCCATCCGAAACGTGACCAAAAGCGGTTATGCGCGCGTTAGGCACGATGGCGTGGGCGGCCGCCTCCGCCTGCTTCAGGAAGGCCGGAATGGCCGAGACCGGCACAGCGATGTCGTGCTTTGCAGAGGCGCCCAGCGGCTTTTGCGCGCCCGATTGCTCCTCCCGCAAATGCCAGAACGCCGCAGCCTGCGCCTGCGACCGGGCGATCGCCGCTTCCGAAAGCAGGCCGGCTCCGGCCGCTGAGGCAAGCGCCTCTTCCACCGCAGCGCCAAGCCCCGCTCGGCCTTCGAACTCCAGAAGGGCTGTCCAGGGCGCGATGGCGCTAAACGGGCTGCGCGCCGCCGGGCGATGGGCCAACACATTGGCCATCCCCTGGGCGTTGATCACCTCGAACACCGCCAGGGCCCCGGTCTCGGTCTCCAGCCGATGCAGCAGGGCGATGGCGTCCTCGATCCGCGTCAGCGTGCACAGGACAGTCGCGGTCTCGGCCGGCCTTGGGGAAAGCTTCAGGGTCGCGGCTGTCACCACGCCCAGCGTTCCCTCCGCGCCGATCAGGAGCTGCTTGAGGTCATAACCCGTGTTGTCCTTGCGCAGGGTGGAGAGCTGGTCCAGCACCGAGCCATCCGGCAAAACCGCCTCCAGCCCGAGAACCAGGGCGCGCATCATGCCGTGCCGCCGCACATGAACCCCGCCGGCGTTGGTGGAGACCAGGCCGCCGATCGTGGCTGTGCCTTCGCTCGCCAGGCTCAGGGCAAACCGTTTGCCTGCCGCCTCTGCGGCGGCCTGAACGGCGGCGAGCGTCACGCCGGCTTCTGCAGTCAGCGCGTCATCGTCGGGCGAGACCGCGCGGATTGCGGCCATGCGCTTCAGGCTGAGAAGCACCTCGCCCTGCGGGATCTGGGCCCCGACGAGGCCCGTGTTGCCGCCCTGGGGCGTGATCGCCACACCATGGGCCGCGCAGAGCCGCACCACGGCGGCGACCTCCTGCGTGCTGGCCGGACGGGCCAGAAACGGGGTCTGGCCACGCCAGCGATCGCGCCACTCCGTCAGATGCGGAGCGATCACATCCGGATCGGTCGTCCAACCGGCAGGGCCCAGCGCCTCACAAAGCGCGGCGAACAGAGGGGCCGACAGTGCCATCGGTCTCCATTTAGGCCTCGCAGCGGGCGAGTGCCAGCCGCCTCACCGCCCAGCGGCGGCGCGCGCGAGGCGGTCGTTGATGGCTTCGCCGAGGCCATGGTCTGGAACCGGCGCCACCGCTATGGCCGTCGCGCCTTCAAGGTCGGCGGCGCGCAGCATGGCGAACAGATTGACGGCGGCTTCCGCCAGATCGCCGGCCGCTGAAAGCGTGCGGGCGCCGCCCACGGCCCCAAACCCGATCATGGTTTCGCCCGGCTCGGGCGTCAGCGCGTTCAGGCGCACTGGCGTTGCTGGTGCGTAATGCTTCAGGAGCATGCCAGGCGAAGCAGGCGCCGCGGCCTGCCGCTGCGACGCCGCGAGCGGCCCGGCCACGGCCTCGATCGCCGCGCGCGGGAGGCCGCCGAGGCGCAGAAGGCTCGCCTGATCGCCCGTCACCGCCACCACCGTCGATTCCAGACCCACCGCGCACGGGCCGCCATCGAGCACCAGCGCGACCTCGCCGCCGAATTCCTCCGCCACATGCCCGGCTGTCGTGGGGCTGACATGGCCCGAGCGATTGGCCGACGGCGCCGCGATCGGCCCGCCAAAGGCGGCGAGCATGGCGCGCGCAACGGGATGGGCGGGCGCACGGAGGGCTACGGTCGCAAGGCCCGCGGTCACCAGATCATGGATCGGGCTCTCGGCCCGCTTCGGCGCCACGATCGTCAGCGGGCCTGGCCAGAACGCCGAGGCAAGGCGTCGGGCGAGCGATCCAAACACCGCATGGCGCTGCGCGGCTTCCGCATCGAGCACATGCGCGATCAGCGGGTTGAAACGCGGGCGGCCCTTGGCGCCAAACAGTGCAACGATGGCGGCGGGGTTGGCGGCGTCTGCGGCCAGGCCGTAGACTGTTTCTGTCGGCAGACCCACAAGACCACCCGCCCGCAGGATCGCAGCCGCCCGATCCAGCGCGTCCGGGGTCGGCTCGATGATCGGCGGACTAGCGCTCTGCGCGCGCATGCAGCCGCACAACCCAGCCTGAGCCGTCCATCGCCGGCATTGCGCGCACGGCCCGCCCGGTTCGGACTTCGTCGCGGAGATAGCGGCCGACAGGCAGAAACAGCGTCTCACCGCTGGTGGGGGAGGCGGGCGTGAAGCGCACCAGCACCCGCTCGCGCCCCTCCCGGCGGCCTTCGGCAAGCTCGTAGGCGAGCTTTTCCATCGCGGCTTCCCGGGCCATGGCGGTGAGATCGATCTCGAGATCCACTTCCATGTTTTCCGTCTGAAGGGCGCGGGCGTCTTCGGGGTCCAGGAACGGCATGCGCCTAACGTGGGCAACCGCGCGTCTGGCGTCAAGCCAGTTGGTTAAGCGCTCATCACCACGTTTTCTCATGATAACGAGGCATAAACACAAAAAATACTTCCGGCGAAATCGGCATGCGCCGCTTAACCTCTGATCAATCCTGACTTGGTGAAGTCCTGATCAAGGTTGACGACAGATCAACCTTGGCAAGCGGGTATATGCGCCTCTCAGAACGAACGGGGCGAAAAGGGGACAAGAAATGGCTTACGCAGATGTTGCGCTCACGCTGGCGGATTTGAAGCCGGAAGCATCGCACGATGATCTCTTCCAGATGGGCTTGAGCTTCGCCACCGGTCAGGGCGCGCCGGTCGATTTCATCAGCGCGCACAAATGGTTCAACCTCGCCGCCTTGCGCGGGAGCGAGGAAGCCAAGTCGCGCCGCCGCGAACTGTCCGATATCATGAGCGCCAGCGAGATCGCCGCCGCCCAGCGCGCCGCGCGCGAATGGCTGAGCCGCGCGCACTGAGCCTGCCGGCTCAGCGCAGGTTCGGCTCGAAAGTATAGTTGAAGCCGAGCGAGATCGGCAGCGCTTCGCGAATGTATTGCGTGGTGAAAAGCTCGATCTCGGAAATGCGGGTGCGCGGCACAAACACGATGTCGAACCGGCGCAGGCGCGGCAACGCCGCAAAGGCTGCCGGGTCGCGGGCCGCCTGGCGCAGGTCCACGACCGTCATGTAGGCCCGGCCCGCTGCCCCGCGGCGCAGGATCACCACCTGATCCTGCCGGCCGCTGGTGCGAAAGCCGCGCGCCATCATGATCGCCTGAAGCGGATCCATTTCGCCCTTCAGCTCATAGACGCCGCTTTCCTCCACCTCGCCGCCGACGAAAATCCGCTGCGAGGCGAACGCGCGCGGCGCCAGCACCGCTTCCGGGTGGCGCAGCTCGGCGGCGAGCTGGGCCTCGATGGCGGCTTCCACTTCCGCGATCGTGCGATCGCCCGCCATGATGGCGCCGCCGACCGGCGGGTAGATCCGCCCATCCGGCGCGACCCGCAGCAGCCGGTTGAATTCCGGCGCCGTCAGCACCGAAAGCTCCAGCTCGTCGCCGGGATACAGCCGATGGCCAAGGTCGGCCTCCGTCCAGGCCGGAAACGGGGCGGATTGCAGCGCCGCAGGCGATCCGGGCGCGGGCGCGCGCACTTCGGCGCGTGGGCGACGATCGGGCGCGGCGGTCTGGCAGGCGGCCGCAATCCCCACGACTGCGGTCATGCAGAACGCCTTCAGCGCGCGCGGTGCCATGCGTATCTCCTGCGCTTTGAGGCGCTGTGTGAAACTGTTCATTCATCAATAAAGGACTGTTAACGCCCTTTGGGCCAGATCGGGCGCGCAGCCGCATGATGCGGGGAGCCTGTCGCCACTCATGACCACCCGCACCGCCAGCTCTGGCCCAAGGGGCGGCATGGAATGGGCAGCCCTGCTCTGGCGGGAGGCGCCGGTGATGGCGGCGGCGCTGGCGTTTTTCTGGCTCGCGGGCGTGGCCGTCCTGCTCGTCCTGCGCCCCAGCTACGAGGCGCGCGCTCGGCTTCTGGTGCAGGCCGAGGCGAGCGCGGGCGTGGTTTCCGATGCGGGACCTGGCCCTGCCCTGCTTGCGCTCACCCGGCACGATCCGGTGCGTGCCGAGATCGCGATCCTGACCAGCCAGATCGTCGCCACCGAGGCGATGGCCGAGATCGGCATGAAGGCAGGACAGCAGGCTCAGTTCCGACAGGCTCTTTCTGCGCGCACCGAGCCGGACGCCGGAGTGATCGAGGCCGCTTTTCGCCATGACGATCCCGCATTTGCAGCGCGCGCTCTTAACGCCGCCGTCAGCGCCTATCTTGCCTATCGGCGCGACGCGATCCTCGATGTCGAAACCAGAGCCCTTGAAGCGCACGCGAAGGATCTCGACGCGCGCCTGCGCCAGACGGAAGCCGAAATCGAACGCTTTCTCGCGACAAACCGTCTGGGCGATTTCGATGGCGAGCGCGCCAGTCTCCTCGCGCTGCGCGACGCTCAAGGCCAGGCTCTGGCGGAGGCGCAGGCCGAGCTGGGCGCAGCGCGAGCGCGCCTGACCGCGCTGGACGCCGCAATCGCCCAGACGCCGCGAGAGATCACGCTGTTCACAGAACCCGACGCCCAGCGCCGCCTGCGCGATCTGGAGCTGGAACGCGATGCGCTGCTGGCGCGATATACGCCCGAAAGCCAGACCGTGCGCGCCGCAGACGAACGGCTGGCGCGCGCGCGCGCGCTGCTGACCCAGCCCGAGGCGGCGGCCAGCGCCCTTAACCGCGCCGGGCCAAACCCCGCCTGGCAGGATCTGATGCTGGAGCGGGCGCGAGCGGCGGCTCAAGCCAAGGCGCAGGAGGCGCGCCTGGCAGCAATCCGCACAAGCCTTGCCGAAAACCAGCGCGGACTGGTGCAGCTTCAGTCCCTGCGCGCCATGCACGAAGCGCTGATGCGCCAGCGCGCGACGCTGGACGCCGCCGCCCGCGCCATCGCCGGCCGGATCGAAACACAGCAATCCAAGGCTGACGCCATCGTCCCGATCGAGAGCGCAAGCCCGCAAGGCAGCGCCCTGAGCCTGCCTGCGGCGCATGTCTGGGGCCTGGGGGGCTTGAGCGCCCTGCTTGCGGCAGCGCTTGGTTTGGCGCGGGCGGCAGGCCGGCGCGGCTTCTCCACCGCAGCGGCCGCCGAACGCGCCGTCGGACTGCCGGTTCTGGCGGCGGTCCGGTAAGGGAAGGACGCGCATGGCCCGCCCTCCGCCGCCCCGATCGCTTGCGGGAATCTGGCGCGCCGTCATGCGCACCCCGGCGCCATCCGGCGGGCGGGCGATCCTCTTCGCCAGCGCCCGAAGCAGCCAGGGCTGTTCGCGCATCGCCCGCGCCTTCGCCGAGGCCGCCGCCAAGGGTGCGCCCCGGGGCGTGTGGCTGGTCGATCTCGATTTCGAGGGCAATGGCCAGTTTGCGCATTATGACGAGCCGCGGTCGAGCTTGACGCCCGGCGCCGCGGGGGATGCGGGCTTTGGCGCAATTCCCTTCTGGCGGGTGGCGCCGGCTCAGGATGGCGATGCCCCCCAGGGAGCGGGCGACCGTCTCACCGCGCATCGTCTCGGACAGAGCCGGCTGTTTGTCAGCCGTTTTCAGGCGGCAGACTTGCCCGCCCAAGCGCGCCTTCAGGTTGGACCGCAGCCCGCCTACTGGGCGGCCGCGAAAGCCGCACTGGACCTCATCGTGGTCGACGCCCCGGCGCTGGAGCGGTCTCGCGCGGGGCTGGCGGTCGCGGGCGACATGGACGGCGTGGTGCTGGTGGCGGACGCGCAAGAGGCCGACGCCCTCGACCTCGGCCTCACGCGCGACGCCATCGAATCGCGCGGCGGGCGTTGTCTTGGCCTGGCGCTCAGCAACGCGCCCTCCACCATCGGCTGGGGCGGCGGCCTCCCCGGCTAGGCGCGCGCCTACTGCGCCAGCCAGGCTGAGAGCAGCGCCAAACCGGCCGCCTGGCTCTTTTCGGGGTGGAACTGCGCCCCCATCATGTTGTCCTGCGCCACCAGCGCCGGAAACGCGCCTCCATAGTCGCAAGTCTGGACGACGTGCGCGGGATTGGCGCCTGTCAGGGCGTAGGAGTGCACGAAATAGACCTCGGGCGTCGCCCCAGCGCCCCAGGCAGCCACCGCGATCGGATGCCGGGCGGGGGAAAGGGCGTTCCAGCCCATGTGCGGGATTTTCAGGCCGGGGTCGGCCGGGGCCAGAGCGCGCACTTCCCCGGCGATCCAGCCCAGCCCCTCATGCCGGCCAAACTCGACGCCTGCCTGCGCCATCAGCTGCATGCCGACGCACACACCGAGAAACGGGACGCCATCGCCCTGGACGCGCGCCACGAGGGCCTCCTTGAGCCCCGACACAGCCTCCAGACCGGCCTTGCAGTCGGCAAACGCGCCCACGCCGGGCAGGACGATGCGGTCTGCGCGCGCCACGAGATCGGGATCGGCGGTCACGCGGATTTCCCGCCGGCGGTTAGCGCGGCGTGCGGCCTCCCAAAGGGCCTTTTCGGCCGAGCGGATATTGCCCGAGCCGTAATCGATCAGCGCGACGGTTTCCATGGCGGGCCTAGAGCACGCCCTTTGTGGACGCGACCGCCCCGCCCAGCCGTGGATCCGCCTCGACCGCCATGCGCGTGGCGCGCGCCAGCGCCTTGAAGCAGCTCTCCACGATATGGTGGGTGTTCTCGCCATAGAGGTTTTCGATGTGGGCGCAGGCGCCGGAATGCATGGCGAAGGCCTGGAACCATTCCTTGAACAGCTCGGTGTCCATGTCGCCGACCTTCGGGCGCTCGAACCGCACCTTCCAGACAAGATACGGCCGGTTGGCGAAATCCACCGCGGCGCGCGAGAGGGTTTCGTCCATCGGGATATAGGCGTGGCCAAAGCGGCGGATGCCAGCAAAGTCGCCAAGCGCCTGGCGCACCGCCTGGCCCATCACGATGCCGGTGTCTTCCACCGTGTGGTGCATGTCGATATGCAGATCGCCCTGGCACCGCACGAACAGATCGATGGCGGCGTGCTTGGCGAAGCTTTCAAGCATGTGATCGAAGAAGCCGACGCCGGTGGCGATGTCGCCCTTTCCGGTCCCGTCGAGATCAAGACGGACCTCGATCGCGGTTTCCTTGGTCTTGCGGCTGACGGCGGCGGTACGCAAAGCGGGTCTCCCTGATGCGCGCTCTCTAGCCCGGAACGACGCGCGCGCCAAACCGGGCGATCAGCACATAAGCCATGGTTTTCTTTAATTCGCTTCTAACCAGGCGCGTGGGAGAAACCGGAAGCGCGCGCCTGTCTCACGGGGCGGGCGAAGGCATTCATGGATCTGCTGACGCGCCTCAATCCGATCAATCTGGTGCGCCGCAGCCTGGCGGCGCGGTTTGGGCTGATCATGGCGATGTTCTTCACGCTCATCGCAGCGTGCGGGCTGTTGCTCTGGAACGGGCTGAACAAGGCTCAGTATCGCGCCCTTGAGGCCGCCGGCCACGCCGATGCGATCGCCGCTGCGATGCGCGCCGATGGGCAGGCGTTTCCCGTTCTGGCCGCGTTGAGTTTTGCAATCGTGGCGCTCGCGGGGATCTTCACCGTCATTCTTGTGCGCCAGATCACCGGGCCGCTTGGGCAGCTGACCGACTTTGCCCAGCAAGCCAGCGTGAAGCGGCTTGGTCTGCGGGTGGACGTGCGCACCGGCGACGAGCTGGAGCTTCTGGCGCGTGCGCTGAACCGAATGATGCAGCGGCTGGACGGCTCCATGAAGCGCATCCAGCGCCTCGCCTTTGTGGACGCTGCGACCGAGCTTCCCAACCGCGAACGGTTTCGCCAGGAAGCCGAAGAGATCGCCAAAGCGGTGCGCCAGTCGCCAGACAGTCTGGCCGCCGTTCTGCTGATCGACCTCGACAGGTTCCAGCGCTTCTACGAGACCGTCGGACAAGGGGCCGGGGAGGAATTGCTTGCCGCAGTCGCCGAGCGGCTCTCGGCCGCCGTCCGCGCCGCCGACAGGATCATCCGGCCGCAGAGCTGCGAAGCGCGCCCGACCCTGATTGCGCGGTGGGCGGGATCGGAGTTCGCCATTCTGGCCGCAGACATCGCGCGCGCCACAGACGCCGGCCGGTTCGCCCAGCTTGTCGCGGCGGCGTTGCGCCAGCCCTTCGATGTCGGCAGCCACCGCGTTGTCCTGGGCGCCAGCGTGGGCATCGGGCTCGCCCCGCAGGACGGCGCCACGGGCGACGATGTGATCCGGGCCGCAGAAGTCGCGCTGGCCCAGGCCCGCTCGGCCGGCGGATCGCGGGCGATGTATTTCACCAAGGCGATGAACCAGAAGGCGCTTCAGCGTCTGGCGCTCGAAAACGAGATCCGCACCGGCCTCGAGACCGGGCAATTTGTGGCCTACTTCCAGCCCAAGATCGATCTGGCGAGCGGCAAGCTGTGCGGGGCCGAGGCGCTGGCCCGCTGGCAGCATCCCTCGAAGGGGCTGATCGCGCCCGGCGTTTTCATCACCGCGGCCGAGGAAACCGGCCTGATCAACCCGATGGGCGAGGCTGTCCTGCGTGACGCCTGTCGACGGGCGGCGGCCTGGCTGCGGCGGGGTCTGGAGGTGCGCGTGGCGGCGAATGTCTCGCCGACGCAATTCGCCAACGATCGCTTCCCAGACATGGTGCTCGATGTGCTGGCGGTCTCGGGGTTCCATCCGCGCCTTCTGGAACTGGAAATCACCGAGTCGGTGGCGATGAGCGACCCCGATCGGGTGCTGCGTCTGATCGGGCCGCTGCGCCGGCGGGGCGTGCGGTTTGCGATCGACGATTTCGGAACCGGCCACTCCAACCTCGCCGCCCTCACCCGCATCCCGTTCGACGTGTTCAAGATCGACCAGAGCTTCGTGCGGGGCCTGGGCCAGGGTGACCCGCAGGCCCAGGCGCTGATCGACACCATTCTCGCCATGGCCAAGAGCCTCCAGTTCGAGACGGTGGCCGAAGGGGTCGAGACCGCCGAACAGGCCGCCATCCTCAGCCGCGGCGGCTGCACCATGGCGCAGGGCTATCTCTTCGGCGCGCCGATGAGCCAGGAGAAGTTCGAGGAACTGGCTCGCGCCTGGGCGGCCGATCGGCCGGCGGCGTTGGCTGCCGGGCTTTAATCGCCCCCTCTTGCATCGGTGCGCGCACAGCGCCACCTGAGCGCATGGCAGACACCGCCCCCTCCCCCCTCTGGCACGGCACCACTATTCTGGCGGTGCGCAAGAATGGCGTTCTGGTTCTGGCCGGCGATGGTCAGGTCTCGGTCGGCCCCACCATCATGAAGGCCAACGCCCGCAAGGTGCGCCGGCTGGCCGATGGCCAGGTCGTTGCAGGCTTTGCAGGCGCCACAGCCGACGCCTTCACCCTGTTCGAGCGGTTGGAGCAGAAGCTGGAGCGCTATCCGCGCCAGCTTGCGCGCGCCTGCGTCGATCTCGCCAAGGACTGGCGCACCGACCGGTATCTGCGCCGGCTCGACGCCATGCTGATTGCGGCCGACGCGGAAGCGACGCTGGTGCTCACCGGGGTTGGCGACGTGCTGGAGCCGGACCATCAGGTCGCGAGCATCGGCTCGGGCGGCGGCTATGCGCTTGCGGCCGCCCGCGCGCTCTACGACCAGCCGCTGGAGGCCGAGGAGATCGCGCGCAAGGCGATGGGAATAGCGGCCGACATCTGCGTCTACACCAATCAATCGCTCACCGTGGAAGTGCTGCCCGCGCCATGACCGCCTTCTCCCCCCGCGAAATCGTCTCCGAACTCGATCGCCACATCGTGGGCCAGGAGGACGCCAAGCGCGCCGTGGCCATCGCGCTGCGCAACCGCTGGCGGCGCAAGCAGCTTCCCGAAGCGCTGCGCGCCGAGGTGACGCCCAAGAACATCCTGATGATTGGCCCCACCGGCGTGGGCAAGACCGAGATTGCGCGCCGGCTCGCCAAGCTCGCCGGCGCGCCTTTCCTGAAAGTGGAAGCGACCAAGTTCACCGAGGTCGGCTATGTCGGCCGCGACGTCGATCAGATCGTGCGCGATCTGGTGGAGGTGGCCGCTGGCCTGGTGCGCGACAAGCGCCGGGCCGAGGTGCGCGCCAAGGCGCAGGCCGCCGCCGAGGAGCGCGTGCTTGATGCGCTCGTGGGCGCCGCCGCCAGCGCTCCCACGCGCGAGGCCTTCCGCAAGAAGCTGCGCGCAGGCGACCTCGACGACAAGGAGATCGAGATCGCGGTCGCGGCCGAGGGCGCCAATCCCTTTCAGGGGATGGAGATCCCAGGCATGCCGGGCGCCGGCATGATGAACCTGACCGATCTGATCAAGGGGGCCATGGGCGCGCGCGCCAAGACGATGCGCACCACGGTGAGCGCCGCCTATGAGCCGCTGATCCGGGAGGAGAGCGACAAGCTGCTCGACGAAGACGCCCTCGCCCGCGAGGCCGTGAACCTCGCCGAAGAAGAAGGCATCGTCTTCATCGACGAGATCGACAAGGTCGCCGCCCGGTCCGAACGGCAGGGCGCGGACGTGAGCGGGGAGGGGGTGCAGCGCGACCTCCTGCCGCTGATCGAGGGCACGACGGTCTCGACCAAGCGCGGGCCGGTGAAGACCGATTTCATCCTGTTCATCGCGTCGGGCGCCTTCCACGTCGCGAGGCCCTCCGATCTGTTGCCGGAGCTGCAGGGCCGCCTGCCGATCCGGGTGGAGCTGAAGGCCCTGACGCGGGCCGACTTCCGCCGCATCCTGACCGAGCCGGAAGCAAGCCTCACCCGCCAATACGCCGCTTTGCTCGCCACCGAGGGCCTGACGCTGGACTTCACCGAAGATGGCTACGACGCCATCGCCGCGATCGCGGCCGACGTGAACGCCAGCGTGGAGAACATCGGCGCACGCCGGCTGCACACCGTGCTGGAGCGCGTGCTGGATGAGGCGAGCTTCTCCGCCACCGATCGCTCGGGCGACACGCTGACCGTGGACGACGCCTATGTACGCGCCAAGGTCGGGGACCTGGCGAAGAATACCGATCTGTCGAAGTTCATTCTCTAGCCAGCGCCCCGGCGCCAGCTTGCTGCGGTGTAGAGGGCGAGGCCAGACCAGATCAGCGCAAAGGTTACGGCGTGGGCCGCCGTGAACGGCTCGCCAAAGAAGAGGCCGGTCGCAAACTGGAGGCTCGGCGTCATGTATTGCAGCAAGCCAAGCGCGGTGAGCGGCAGGCGCCGCGCGCCATAGGAAAACAGCATCAGAGGGATGGCGCTGAGCGGGCCGGTGATGAGCAGCCAGACGATCGTCCAGCCTCCGCCGCCGAAGGCCGGCGCACCCTGCCCCGCCACCCAGCCGAGGACCAGAAGCGCGGGGCCAGCAAGGATCGTCGCCTCCCAGAACAGGCCTGCGGGGGCGCTTACCGGCGCCTTTTTCTTGACCAGGCCATACAGACCGAAAGACAGCGCCAGCCCCAGCGACACGAAAGGAAACGTCCCGACCGCCACCGCCTGATTCAGCACCCCCAGCACGGCAAGGCCCAGGGCTGCGAGCTGAAGCCGGCTGACGCGTTCGCCAAAAAGCGCCATGCCGAGCGCCACGTTCAAGAGCGGATTGATGAAATAGCCGAGGCTCGCCTCGATCACCCGCTCATTGGCCACCGCCCAGACATAGAGCAGCCAGTTCCCGCCGATCAGCAGGGCTGAGAGGCACAGGAGCCGAAGCGTGCGGGCGTCCACCTTGAGGCTCGCAAGCCCGCCCATCGCCGCCGCGATCGCGGCCGAAGCCGGCACGGTCCAGATGGCGCGGTGCGCTGTCACCTCCAGCGCAGGCACATGCGAGAGCAGCTTCAGAAACAGCGGCAACAGCCCCCAGATCAGGTAGGCGCTGGCGGCGCTGACGACGGCGCGCTTGTCAGGGGCGGGGGGAGCAGGATCGGTCACAGCTCGGTGATCCCTGCCACGCCGATGCGCAGCAGGGCAAGCACGGGATGGGGCAAGCCTAGAGGCCCAGAACGTCGGCCATGTCGTAGAGGCCGGCGGGCTGGTCGGCGGCCCAGGCGGCGGCGGCGAGCGCGCCGCGCGCAAACAGCGCCCGGTCGCGCGCCTGATGGGAGAGGCGCACCACCTCTTCTTCGGCGGCGAAAATGACCTCGTGCTCCCCGATGATGCCGCCGCCGCGCACCACCGAAAAGCCGATGCCGCCGGCTTGGCGCGGGCCGGTGAGGCCATCATGCGGGGCAAGGCGCAGGGCGCTGAGCGCGCCGCCGCGGCCCGCCGCCGCCGCTTCGCCCAGAAGCAGCGCCGTTCCCGACGGCGCGTCGAGCTTTCGGCGGTGATGCGCTTCCACGATCTCGATGTCCCATTCTGGGCCCAGGATCGCGGCCGCCCGGCGCACGAGCGCGGCGAGCACGTTCACGCCCAGCGAAAAATTGCCGCTCTTCACGATCGCCCGGCGTCGCGCGGCCTCGGCGATGGCGACTTCCTCGTCTGGCGTGAAGCCAGTGGCGCCGATCACGAAGGCGCAGTCTGAGGCAGCAGCCAGCGCGGCAAGCGTCGCTGCCGGCGTCGTGAAGTCGATCCAGACCCGCGCGCCGGCGGCGGCCTCGCCTGGATCGGCGGTGAGGCGGACGCCTGCAGGCTCCAGCCCCGCCAGTGCGCCGGCGTCCCGGCCAAGCTCCGGCGCGCCCGGCCGCTCGCAGGCGCCGGCCAGCGCAAAGCGCGCATCAGCGCCGGCCGCGGCGATCACGGCGCGGCCCATGCGCCCTGCGGCGCCGGCGACGGCAAGTGCGATGGTCATGGCCGGCTCCCTTTGCGCCCACGCCGCTTTCGCCGGCCACGACAGGGAATACAAGAGCCATCGGGCATTTCCGCCTTGACGCGGGCTGACGCTGCGCCGAGCAAGGCGGCATGTCGCGCACAGCCCTTCAGGCCGCCATGCCCTCCCTGCTCAGCCATGAAGGCGTCTGGGAGGGAACCTATCGCCACATCGCGGCCGACGGACGCCTTCTCGACAGCCATGCCGCGCGGGTGGAGTGCGTGTTCCCCGAGGAAGGGCCTTACGCCTATATCCAGCGCAACACCTTCACCTGGGCGGATGGGACGGTGCGGCGCGCGGAACTGCCCGGCGTGCTGCGCGAGGGCAAGCTGTGGTGGGACGTCGCCACTTTCCATGGCAGCGCATGGGAAACGGAAGCGGGGCTTATCCTTCTGCACCTCCATCGCAAGGACGAGCCCGGCGCCTGGTTCTGGGAGATGATCTGCCGCGCGCCCGGCGCCGAAACCCGCGCGCGCACCTGGCACTGGTTTGACGCCAGCGGCCAGCTGACGCGCCGGACCCTGTGCGACGAGCGGCGAAGCGCCTGATCGGGCCAAAAGATGACGCTGCCGTCAGCGATGCGTGGACACGCTGACTGCGATCTGTATCCTTTGCGCGAAGGCCGGGCCGGCGTGCGCGGCCGATGGGAGAAACGCCATGCCCGATGGGTCTGCCTGCGCCGCGCCCGGCGCGCCGCTGGACGTCGCCATTCTGGGGGCTGGGTTTTCCGGCCTTGGCATGGCGGTGGCGCTGCTGAAGGAGGCCAAGCGCTCCTTCGTCGTGCTGGAAAAGGCGCATGAGGTGGGCGGCACCTGGCGCGACAACACCTATCCCGGCTGCGCCTGCGATGTGGCGAGCCCGCTCTATTCGTTCTCCTTTGCGCCCAATCCGGGCTGGAGCCGGATGTTTTCCACCCAGCCGGAGATCCTTGGCTATCTGCGCGACGTGGCCGACCGGTTCGGCGTGCGTCCCCACATCCGGTTTGGGGCGGAGGTGGCCGGCGCACGCTGGGACGAGGCCGCGGGGCTCTGGCGCATCAGGCTGAACGGCGGGGGCGAGGTGGCGGCCCGCGTGGTGGCCTCCGGCATGGGCGGGCTGCACATCCCCGCCTTCCCCGATCTTCCCGGCGTGGGTGACTTCGCAGGCCCCGCGTTTCATACCGCGCAATGGCGCGGCGACGTGGACCTTTCAGACAAGCGGGTGGCCGTGATCGGCACCGGAGCAAGCGCGATACAGCTTGTGCCCCAGATCCAGCCGCAGGTGCGCCAGCTTGATCTCTATCAGCGCTCCCCGCCCTGGATCCTGCCCAAGCTTGATCGCCCGATCGCAGACTGGGAGCACAGGCTCTGGGCGGCGGCGCCCGTCACGCTGGAGGCGTTGCGCCGCTGGGTTTATCTCACCAACGAACTCAAGGCTTTCGCCTTCATCCGGCAGGATCCCAAGCTGGTGGCGCGCGTGCAGCACATGGCGCTGGAGCATCTTCATGCTCAGGTCGCCGACCCCGTTCTGCGCCAGACGCTGACCCCGGACTATGCCATCGGCTGCAAGCGCGTGCTGATCGCGAACGACTATTTTCCAGCCGTGAGCCAGCCGAATGTGCGTGTGGTCACCGACCGGATCGCCGCCATCGCGCCTGAGGGCGTGCAGCTGGCGGACGGCGCTCTGCGCGAGGCAGACGTCGTGATCTACGCCACCGGCTTTCAGCCGATGAATGTGGCGGTGGATTTCATCGGGCGGGGCGGCGTCTCGCTTGCGCGCGACGCATGGGCAGAGGGGCCCCAGGCGCATCTGGGCCTGGCTGTCGCAGGCTTTCCCAATCTGTTCTTCCTGATGGGACCGAACACAGGCCTTGGCCATAATTCGATGGTCTACATGATCGAGAGCCAGATCGCCTTCGTGATGGACGCGCTCGCCCAGATGGAGGCGCGCGGCGCGCGCGCAATCGAGGTCAGGGCCGCTGCGCAAGACGCATTCAACACCGATCTGCGCGACAAGCTCGCCCGGACGATCTGGGCCTCGGGTTGCCGTTCCTGGTATGTGAAGGCCGATGGGCGCAACGCCACCACCTGGCCCAGCTTCACCTTCGATTACCGGCGTCAGACGAAGGCGGTGCCGCCGGGCGCTTATGCCTTTGCGTGAGCCATCGGTCGCGTGACGCCTGAGGCAGAGGGCGCTAGCCTGCCGGCATGCCGCTTGTCCGGGTTCAGACCGCCCCCTTCGCCCTTGCCGACGCCGAGACGCTGAGCGCCGGCCGCACCGACATCGGAGCGCTGGCCATCTTTGTCGGCCAGATGCGCGACCTCAACGATGGCGCGGCCGTGACGGCGATGGAACTGGACCACTACCCCGGCATGACGGAGAAGGCGCTTGAAGCGATCGCGGCCAAGGCGATGGCGCGCTTCCCCATTCAGGACTGCCTGATCATCCATCGCGTGGGCGTCCTGGGGCCTGCGGATCCCATTGTGCTGGTCGCGGCTGTCAGCGCGCATCGCGACGCCGCGTTCGACGCCGCCAGGTTCATCATGGACTATCTCAAGACCGACGCGCCCTTCTGGAAGAAGGAAGCCACCATCGAGGGGGAGCGATGGGTGGAGGCCCGCGCGAGCGACGCCACGGCGCGGGCGCGCTGGCGGTAAGGTCGGGGCTGGGACGGCGCATTTGGTCGCGTGTTGCGGCGCAACATTTCTGGTGCAGCGCAGCAAGTAATGCGGTATCCTTGGGCCTTGTTCGAGGAGCGCGCCATGACCTCTCTCCAGTCCTTGCTTGAAAGCCCGTTTCCCGCCCTGCCCGCTCTTCAGGCCGCGCCGCTCGGGGCGCATGCCATGGCCACCCTGAAGCGCGCGCAAAGCCATGCACAGGACCTCCAGGCCCGTGTGGCTGGCACGCTGAAGGATGCGGGCGAAGGGCTCGGCGGCGCAGCTGCTTTCTTTGGGCCTCTGGATGCGCCGTCTCCGGAGGAGGCCACGGCCCGGGTGTCGGATCTTTTCTCCACCCGCTTCATCGCGCTGGCCCAGTATCAGGCCGCGGCCGGGGCGGCGGCGCTCGACCTGACGCATTACTGGATGTTTGGCGAAACCGCGCCTGCAGCGGCAAAAGCGGCTGCTCCGGCCCCGGTCGCTGCAGAGCCGACCCTGGAGCCGACCGTGGCGGCGGAACCGGCGCCCGTGCCGGCGAGCGAAGAACTCGCCCAGCCGCTGCTGTTTGCCGAGACGCCGGCCGCCAGCGATGACTTGCGCGCGATCAAGGGCATCGGCCCCAAGATCAAAGGCGTTCTCAATGCGCTGGGGATCTACACCTACGCCCAGATCGCGGACTGGAGCCCGGCTGAAGTGGCGTGGGTGGAAGACAAGCTCGACTTCCGCGGCCGCGTCACGCGCGAAGGCTGGCAGGCCCAGGCCCAGGCGCTTCTGGCTGACGGCGCAGCGGCCGTCTGAGGCGTTCTCCGCGCGGTGGTCAGCGCGCGCGCTTTCGGCGCGCGGACCGCTGCCATGCGGCACCATCGGCCTGATGAAGCCTGATGAGGATGCCGCTGCATGAGCGCTCAAGCCCTTCTTTCCGCCATCGCAGCGATTGATCCCGAGGCAGGACCGACGCCGGCCCAAAGCGGCGCCATCCTCGCGGCGGCGGACGCCATGATGGCGGGAAAGCCCGCGCCGGACCTGACGACGGCTGAGAACAGCACGCGGCTGGCCGGCCTGTGGCGAACGCTCTTCACCACGCATGGGATCGAGCGCGGGTATGCGACGCTACAACGCATGAGCTGGGGCCACGCCAAGGACACGCCAGTCCGCAGCCAGAGCGTGCATCAATTCCTCGACCCGGCCCGCGGCAAATACCTCAATATCGTGCAGTTCGGGATCGAAGGCGGGCCCCTGCGCGGTCTGCACTACGCCCGCGCGCATGTGCGCTTCAAGCCGGAAGCCCCGGACACATTCTTTGTCCAGTTTCGCGAGTTCGAGTTTGCGCCGACCTCCGATACGCCCGCCGAGCCCTTCCGGGACATGGTGGCCGGGGCAGATGGGGCGCTTGTGTTCGCCTTGCCGGAAACCGCGCCGGAGTTCGCCTCGCCCGTGGCCTATCTGGATGACGCCTTCCGGTTCATGCGCGGATCGGATGATCATTTCTATGTTCTGAGGAAAGTGCTGTGAGCCTGGGTCCGGTGCTGAGGGCCGCGCTTGCGGCCGACGCGGCCGGCCGCCGGCGCTGCCACGCCGTGCCGGGCTGCTGGGATGGCATGAGCGCGCTGCTGATCGAGCAGGCGGGTTTCGAGGCGGCCTTTCTCACTGGCGGCGGCCTCGCCATGGGTCGGTTCGGCCGGCCGGATCTCGGACTGGTGACGGCCAGCGAGGTCGCCGAGACTATCGCGGTCATCACAGACCGGATCAGCCTGCCTCTGATCGTGGACGCCGACACCGGGTTCGGCAACGCGCTCAACGCGGCGCGCGCGGTCCGGGCGTTCGAACGGGCCGGGGCCGCCGCCATCCAGCTGGAAGACCAGACATTCCCCAAGCGCTGCGGCCACATGGCCGGCAAGACCGTCATCCCGGCCGGCGAGATGGTGGGCAAGCTCAAGGCCGCCCTCGATGCCCGGCAGAACGCCCTGATCATCGCGCGGACAGACGCCATCGGGCCGGAAGGGTTCGACGCCGCGATGGAGCGCGCCGAAGCCTATCTGGACGCCGGCGCCGACATCCTGTTCATCGAAGGACCGCCCGAGCGCGCCCAGATGGCGGCGATCAGCCAGCGCTTCGCCGCGCGGATCCCGCTGGTGCACAATCTTGTCGAGGGTGGCGTCACCGCGGTGCGCGATGGGGCGGAGCTGGAGGCCCTGGGCTACGCGCTGGCGCTACATCCGCTTTGCCTGCTCGGCCGGTTCACGCAGGCGGGCGCCGAGACGCTTGCCGGCCTCAAACGCGCGCGCACGACAGACGGCCAGGGGCTGCCGGATCTGAAGGCGCTGAACGCGCTGGTCGGCGGGCCTGAGGCGCTGGCGGCGGCCGAGCGCTACGCCTGAGCGCTTGCCAGCGTCGCCAATTCGCGAAATCATGTCCGGGCTTCAGGGAGGGCAGGATGCTGATGTTTGGGGCCGCGCTGGCCGCGTTCATTCT
Source organism: Caulobacterales bacterium (assembly GCA_044340025.1). Lineage (GTDB taxonomy): Bacteria > Pseudomonadota > Alphaproteobacteria > Caulobacterales > Aquidulcibacteraceae > JBIIUJ01. The sequence continues at coordinate 21,386 of JBIIUJ010000007.1, read as the reverse complement.
TCTGCATGTGGGGATTTCCGGAAGCGGGCTGCGACCGGGCCTGACGCGCGCCCTTGGGGCCAACGCCTACCGCGGACTGTTTTCGTTGGCGTCGGTGGTGTTGCTGACGGCGCTGATCTGGACCTATGGCGCAGCACGGGCGAGCGCGGAAAACATCAGCCTCTGGATTCCGCCTGAGCCGCTGCGCGCAGCCGGCGCAGGGATTGCCGCGCTGGGCGTCTGGCTGGCGGTGATGGGCTACATTCAGCCCAACCCAACGGCGATGGGCATGGAATTCGCCCTGAAGCGCGACAATCCAGCCACCGGGATCACCCGTGTGACGCGCCACCCCTTCCTCTGGGGCGTGGCGCTCTGGGGTCTTGGCCATGTGCTGATGAATGCCGACCGGGCCAGTCTTGCGCTTTTTGTGGGCATGGCCGGCATGTGTCTTTTGGGGACGCGCTCGATCGACGCCAAGACCGCGGCGCGCGATCCGGAAGCGTGGCGGCGCCTTGCCGCGGTGACGTCCAACGTCCCGTTCGCGGCGGTGGCGCAAGGGCGCACGGCGCTGTCGCTGAAAGAGCTCTCCTGGCGACCGCTTGCGGCCGCAGCGGTCACGGCGGCGGCGTGGATCTGGCATCAGGTCTATGTCGGCGTGGCGGCCGTGGTGTAACGGGCGCGAAACCCGCTTGGCTTAGAGTGCCTCCCATGGACACCGCCGCCCCGCTTCACGAACAAGGCCCTGTGCTGGACCGCGCCCACCTCCACCGCATGACGATGGGCGATGAGGGGCTTGCCCGTGAAGTGCTCGGCCTGTTTCGCACCCAGACCGAAATGTGGCTCCGGCTGATCCAGCCTTCTGTCGAGACGCGCGACTGGGCGGCCGCCATTCACACGATCAAGGGCTCGGCACGCGGGGTCGGGGCCTGGCCGCTCGCGCAAGTGTGCGAGGAGGCCGAAGCCGAGGCCAAGGCGCGCGGGCCGCTGGCGGCGGGCGACAAGCTTTGGTGGCGCGACAAGATCACCACCGAAATCGATGCGGCGATCCAGGAGATCGCGAAGATCGAACATCAGATGGAGCTAGCGTCGCTCCGCAAGGCATCAAACGCCTGAAACTCGTAGGCGATGCACCGGTCGATCAGCGTGCGCCAGACCGGCTCTGCGATCGCTTCAGAAAGCCCGGCCGCTTTGGCGGCGGCGCGCACTTTGGCCACCACATCCTCGATGCGGGCTTCATCGCGCACCGCGCCCCGACCCGGCTTGATGCGGGCGGCCGCGTCCATATAGCCCTGCCGGACCGCCAGAAGCGCAACCAGCTCGCGGTCCAGCGCGTCCACGCCCTCGCGCACTTCCGCCATGGTGCGGCACTCGGACGGGACCAGGGGGGCGGCCTTCAGGGGGAGAGCATGAGCGGTCATGGCCCTCCCTAACCTGTCGCGCGGGCGCGATCCAGCAAGGGGCGCATGGTCGCGCGCGGGGAACGCAAGTCCGGCCCCGGCCCTATCCGCGCAATACCCGCCCCGCCACGGCGTCGAGCCTCGCAAGGAGAGCCGGGTCGCGCGCATCCGGCGCGGTGATGATCGCGCCGTCAAGCGCTGTGTCGATGGCGCAGGGGGGGCGCGGCGTTCCCGCCACTGCGAGGCACAGCTTCTCGATCAGCACCTTGGCCTTGACCGAATTGGCGTGCAGCACCTCGAGGATGGCGGCCACCTCCACGGGCGCGTGCTCCTCGTGCCAGCAATCATAATCCGTCACCATGGCGACAGAGGCGTAAGGAAGCTCTGCCTCCCGGGCGAGCTTGGCTTCGGGCATGTTCGTCATGCCGATCACGTCGCAGCCCCAGCTCTTGTAGAGCCGGCTCTCCGCGAGGGTGGAGAATTGCGGCCCTTCCATCACGAGATAGGTCCCGCCCCGGACCGTGCGGGCACCGGCGGCTTGCGCGGCATCGGCGGCGAGCCCTGCCAGCCGCACACATACCGGATGCGCCATCGAGACATGGGCCACGCAGCCCGGCCCGAAAAAGCTCTTTTCCCGGGCGAAGGTGCGGTCGATGAACTGATCCACCACCACGAACGTGCCGGGATGCAACGCCTCGCGCAGCGCGCCGACGGCCGAGAGCGAGATCACGTCCGTCACGCCCGCGCGCTTGAGCACGTCGATGTTTGCGCGAAAATTGACCGCGGACGGCGGCACGCGATGGCCCCGGCCATGGCGTGGCAGAAACACGACCCGGACGCCGTGCAGAAGCCCCTCGAACACCGCATCCGAGGGCGCGCCGAACGGGCTGTCGATCCTGCGCCATTCCCCATCGAGGCCGGGGATATCGTAGAGGCCGGAGCCGCCGATGAAGCCAAGGGTCCAGTGGGTCATGCCAGGCTCTCGCTGAGGGTGAAGAAATCAGGCATCCGGCGCGCCCGGCCGCCAGCGGGTTCGGCTCGCCCAGGCCTCGGCAAGGCGCAGGACCATCGAGATCCAGGGCCGCTTCAGCGCGTCATAGGCTTGCTTGTCGTCGGGCAGGGCCGCCCAGATCGCCTGCTTCATTGCGCCATAATCATCCCGGGCGGCAGCATCGGCGCGCAGGAAATCGCGCAACAGCAGCGTTACGCGGGCGGATGCGCCGCCGAGCTTGCGCACATGCACCAGAACGCGGCGTGCGCCTTCCGGCTCACGAAACAGCAGCTTTTCCCAATGCTGCGGCGTGGAGGGATAACCGTCGCGCGGGGCGTCGGCGCGCACCGTGCGCACCCAGTGAAACCCTGCCGCGTGCATCGGCGAGACGATCAGCTCGGCCGGTGCAACATCAAGAACTGTGACCTGCAGGTCGATCACCTCTTTCGCGGCAAGGAGCGGCACCGCTGTGGACCCGACATGGTCGATGTCGATCGCCACGTCGCCAAGTCCGCGGCGCACCGCGCGCGCCCACAGCCGTCCCTCGTCCGCCCATGTCGTCCGGGGTTCCACGACGGCTACGCGCTCTTCCACCACGCCTCCCTGCATCTTGGCCCGGCTAACGCAAAGGGCCGCCCGGATCGCCCGGACGGCCCTGCAGCATCAGGCCAAAGCCGTCCGGTCCGGGATCAGTGTTCCACGTTCCGCCAGATCCGGCGATAGGACCAGTAGACCAGAATGGCGAGAATGGAGAGATAGATCATCACCTGAAGCCCCAGTTCCTTGCGGATCTGCTGCTTCGGCTCGGCGGCCCAGGCCAGGAAGGCCGTGACGTCGCGGGCGATCTGATCTTCCGTCGCCTTCACGCCTTCGTTTTCCGCAGACGCCTGATAGGTCACGCGATCATCGAAGAGTTGCGGACCCATCGCGATCTGACCGCCAGCGAAGTACGGATTGTAGTGCTTGCCGGGCGCGATCACCTTGTCGGCTGGCGGCTCCTTGTTGTAGCCGGTCAGCAGCGAGTAGATGTAGTCAGCGCCGCCATAGCGGGCATGCACGATGACCGACAGGTCGGGCGGGTAGGCCCCGCCATTGGCCGCGCGGCCCTGTGCTTCACTCTCGAACGGATAGACGAACTTGTCAGCGGGCCGGCCCGGCCGCTCGATCTCGTTACCCTCGGCGTCCACGTCCTTGATCGTGTAGCTCTGGGCGATCGCGCGCACCTGAGGGTTGTCATTGGCGTTCGGGAACTTCTCGTCGAAGTAGGGACCGCCACGCTCGCCCAGATTGCGGTAATGCATCAGGCCCATGCCATGGCAGGAGGAGCACACCTCCTTGTAGACCTGAAATCCGCGCTGGACCTGGGCCATGTCGAAGCGCCCGAACGGGCCTTCCCATGAACCGTTCACCGGACGCGGTTTGGTGACTTCGCCGGCGGCGAAAGCGGGGGCCGAAGCCCCCGCGAGACACAGAGCGGCGAGAGCCGCAGCAACAATACGCTTCATGACGCTCAAGCCTCCCGATCCGGTCCGGCTGGCGCAGCGACGGGGGCGCCCCCAACGCCTGCGCCTTGGGGCAGGATCGCATTCGCGATGGATTCCGGGATGCGGCCAGGCTGCTCGAAGACGCCGAGAGCAGGCAGGATCGCGAGGAAATACGCGAAGTAGTAAAGGGTGCCCACCTGCGCCATCAACACATAAGCCCCTTCCGCCGGCATCGCGCCCAGATAGGCGAGGAAGAAGAAGTTCGCGATGAAGATCAGGTAGAACCACTTCGCCATCGGCCGATAGCGCATCGACTTCACCTTGGAGGTGTCCAGCCAGGGCAGCGCGAACAGCACCAGAATGGCCCCGAACATGGCGATCACGCCGCCGAGCTTGGCCTCGATGAACAGCACGTCGAACGTGATGGCGCGCAGGATCGCGTAGAACGGCAGGAGATACCATTCCGGAACGATGTGGCTGGGCGTCACCAGCGGGTTCGCCGGGATGTAGTTGTCGGTGTGGCCGAGAACGCGCGGCATGAAGAACACGAAGGCCGCGAAGACGATCAAAAAGACCACGATCGCGAACCCGTCCTTCACCGTATAGTACGGATGGAACGGAACCGTGTCCTTCTTCACATTCTTCACTTCAACGCCCGTCGGGTTGTTGTTGCCCGGAACGTGCAGCGCCCAGATGTGCAGGATCACCATGCCCATGATGATGAAAGGCAGGAGATAATGCAGGGCGAAAAAGCGGTTCAGCGTCGGGTTGTCGACCGAGAAGCCGCCCCAGAGCCACTTCGTGATGCTTTCGCCCACGAACGGGATGGCGCCGAGCAGGTTCGTGATCACCATCGCGCCCCAGTAGGACATCTGGCCCCACGGCAGCACGTAGCCCATGAAGGCGGTCATGATCATCAGGAGGAAGATGATCACGCCAAGACCCCAGAGGATCTCGCGCGGCGCCTTGTAGGAGCCGTAATACAGCCCCCGGGCCATGTGGATGTAGACAGCGAGGAAGAACATCGAGGCGCCGACCGCATGCATGTAGCGGATCAGCCAGCCGTAATTCACGTCGCGCATGATCCGCTCGACGGAATTGAAGGCGTGATCCACGTGCGGCACGTAGTGCATCGCCAGGATGATGCCGGTGATGATCTGGGTGACGAGGCAGACGGCCAGAATGCCGCCAAACGTCCACCAATAGTTCAGGTTCTTCGGCGTCGGGAAATCGACGAAGCTGTCATAGGCCAGCCGCACGATCGGCAAGCGCGCGTCCAGCCACTTCTCGAACCCGGATTGGGGATTGTAGGTCGAAGGTCCGCTCATTGGATCACCCGATCCTCACGACAGTGTCGGAGGTGTAGACATAAGGTGGAACAATCAGGTTCGTCGGCGCCGGACCTTTGCGGATTCGAGCCGACGTATCGTAGTGCGAGCCATGGCAGGGGCAGAACCAGCCGCCATACTCGCCGGCGTAACCCGCCTGGTCGACGCCAAGCGGCACGCAACCGAGGTGGGTGCAATTGCCTTCCACGACAAGAAAATTCTCCTTGCCGGCCTGGCCATCCGATTGCGCCAGACGCTCTGCGTCGGTTTGCGGATCGGGCAGGCTCGCGGCATCGTCCTTCTTCGCTTGCGCGATTTCAGCGGCGGTGCGGTGCCGGATGAACACGGGACGACCGCGCCACATCACGGTGAGCTGTGCGCCCTCCGCAATCAGCGAGATGTCCTGCTCGGTGGAGGCAAGCGCCAGCACGTCGCTGGAAGGGTTCATCTGGTGAATGAGCGGCCATGCGAGCATCGCTGCTCCGCCTGCGGCCGCCGCTCCAGCAGCGATATGGATAAAGTCGCGCCGCGTGCCTTCTTCGCCGCCATGCGCATTCGCCGTCGTGTCCGCCACAATCAGCTCCCCAACAAGACTTTCGACTAACCTATTGTGCAAACGCCCATTTAGAAGGGCGTGCACCAAGGCGTGTGCGGCGAGACGTCGCAGTATGCGCGCCTCGATCAGACTATGAGGCGATTAGCGTGCGCGCAGCGCTGTTTCAACCAGATATCCCACAGAATCTAGGGGCATCCATTCGCCTCTGCGCCTGTCTCGGCGTGGAGCTGGGCGTGATCGAGCCATGCGCTTTTCCGTTGTCGGACAAAGCGTTACGCCGTGCCGCGCTGGATTATGGCGATCCCACGGCCGTCGTGCGCTTTGCGACCTGGCAGACATTTGTCTCACAGGCGCGGGGCCGGGTTATCGTGATCGAAACCAGCGGCGCACCCCTGCATGATTTCTCTTTCGCGCCCGAAGACGTGCTTGTGATGGGCTCTGAAAGCGCTGGCTTTCCAGCCGACCTGATGGGCGACGCCGATGCGGTGCTGCGCATTCCGATGCGGCCGGAGGCGCGATCGCTCAATGTCGTCACCGCTCTGGCCATCGCGCTGGGGGAGGGGCTGCGCCAGACAGGCGGCTGGCCGGCCAGCGCAGATGCAGATCAGCCCCGGCTCAGATAAGTCTCCACGACGTCGGCGGCGATTTCCGCGGCCGGCCGGCCGCCGCGACCCATCGTCACCAGCGCATCGTTCTGCGCCGCGACCTGGGCGGCGCGGGCGTCTGGATCGTCCAGGAGGCGGGCGGCGGCGGCGGCCAGATTGGCAGGCGTGCAGCGGGTTTGCAGGAATTCTGGTGCGATCTCGCGGCCTGCGGCCACGTTCATCAGGGTGGCGTAGGGCGCGCGATAGACGCCAAGCCCGCGAGCGATCGCCCAGGTCGGCCAGTCGAGGCGATAGCCCACCACGACGGGCGCGCCTTGCAGGCCGACTTCGGTGGTGACCGTCCCGGAGCAGGCGATGGCGGCGGTGGCGGCGGCGAACACGTCTTCCTTGCGGGTCTCTTCGCCCACGAGCCTATGCCAGAACGGCCAGCGCTGATCGTCGAGGCCGCCGAAATCCTCCTCGATCAGGTCGCGCACCGCGGGCGCCGCATAGATCACGCTCAGCATGTCCGGGCGGGTGGCTGCCAGCGCATGCGCCGCCGTTCGCAGCACGGGCAGCATGCGCGCCACCTCGCTGCGCCGGCTGCCTGGCAGCAACAAAAGCAGGCGCTTAGGCGCCACTGGCCCCTGATAGGCGGCCAGAAAAGCCCGCCCATCGCCTTGCCGCGCCGCCCCCACGACGGGGTTGCCCACCACCGTGCAGGGCAGGCCATAGGGCGCGTAGAAGGGCGTCTCGAAGGCATGGATACACAAAAGGTGATCCACCGCCGCAGCCAGCGTCTTCGCCCGCCCGGGACGGGAGGCCCAGACCTGAGGTCCGACATATTTGATCAGCGGCACGCCGGGCAGGCGGGCGCGCAGGCGCTGCGCCACGCGCAGGGTGAAGCCCCAGCTGTCGATCAGCACGACCGCATCGGGCCTGGCGGCGATTGCGGCTTCGGCCGCCTGGTCGGCCAGCGCCACCACACGGCTATAGGCTTGAAGTCCTTCGATAAAACCGACGATCGAGAGCGCCTCAACGGGGAAAGGGCTTGCCACGCCTTCGGCCGCCATGGCCGCGCCGCCCACCCCGGCAAAGCGCAGATCGGGCGCGCGCGCGCGCAGGGCGGCGATCAGCGAGGCCCCCAGCGCATCGCCGGAGGGCTCGGCCGCGACGAGAAACACGCCCCGGCTCATGCAGTTTCGTCCGGTTTGAACCCGAATACATACAGACCCGCCTCATCGGCGGCCGCCGCCACGCCAGTCTGATCCAGGATCAGCGCGCCGCCCGCCTCATAGGCGACGCCGGCGAGGCCCGCGCGCGCCGCCCGATCGATGGTCTGGAGACCGATGGTCGGCAGGTCGATCCGGCGCTCCTGCTGGGGCTTGGGCCGCTTGACCAGAACGCCGCGCTTGGCCGTGGGGCTCCCGCGGATTTCTGCGGGCAAATCCGCCACCCGAGCGAGCATCGCATCGGTGCCCTCCTGGGCCTCCACCGCGAGCACCAGGCCATCGCAGACCACGGCCCCCTGGCCGATATCCAGCCGGCCGATCTCCGCGGCGATGCGGGCAGCCACGCGCATATCCTCGCGCTGGGCGGGATCGGGGCTGAGCCGGCCAAGCGGCCCCGCCGCGCCGAGCAGCGAGCCAAGCACCGCTTCTGCGCCGATCACCGCGAAGCCATTCTCCTCGAACGCCGCAACCAGCAGCGCAAGCAGCGCCTCGTCGCCCTGGCGTGCGGCGGCGAGCAGGCGCGGCATCAGCTTCACCCCGCCCAGATCAAGCTTCAGGGTTCTGAAGTCGGGGCGCTTCACGATGCCGGCCATCACCACGGCGTCGACGCCGGCTTCCTTCAGCGCGCGATAGCGGGTCTCGATCGCGCCAATGCCGAAGCTTGCGCCGGGAAAGGCATTGAGCCGCTGGTCCGCAAAGCCTTCGACACGCGCGACATAATGCGGGATGGCGCCGTCGCGGCAGGCTTCAGCCAGCCTGACGGGCAGGTCTCCGCCGCCGGCGATGATGCCGATCCTGGCAAAGCCCGTCATCGCCGCGCCCCGCTCCCGTCAGCTCCGCGGCAGACAAAGCGGGCGCGCACTCTCGGCGCGCACGAAGTCCACGATCTCCATCGCCTCCGCACGGTGAGCAAAAAGCTGGGCCACGTCCTCCAGCCGCTCCTGCAGGGTGCCTTCCTCCGCAAACAGCAGGCGATAGGCGGCGCGCATGTCGTGGATCTGCTCGCGCGAGAAACCGCGCCGCTTCAGCCCGATCACATTGAGCCCCGCAAGGTGGGCGTGCACGCCCACGACCGAGCCATAGGGGATGACGTCAGCCACCACAGCGGCAAGGCCGCCCACAAAGGCATGCCGGCCCACGCGCGTGTTCTGGTGCACAGCCGAGAGCCCGCCCATGATCACCTGCTCGCCGATGGTCACATGGCCGCCCAGCGTGGCGTTGTTGGCGAAGATCGCCTTTTCGCCGACGATGCAGTCATGCGCGACATGGCTGGCCGCCATGAAATAGCCGCCGGGGCCGACTGTCGTCACGCCGCGAGAGCGCGCGGTGCCTCGGTTCATGGTCACGTGCTCGCGCATCGTGCAGTCGGCGCCGATCACCAGCGTGGTCGGCTCGCCCTTGTAGGAGAGATCCTGCGGCGGCCCGCCGAGCACGGCATAGGCGTGCACGTCGCAGCGCGCGCCCAGCGTCGTGCCGGCGCAGATGGTCACATTGTTGCGCAGACGGCAGCCGTCGCCGATCACGGCGCCGGCTTCGACCAGACACCAGGGCCCGATCGTCACGTCCGCGCCAAGCTCCGCCCCGGGATCGACGATGGCGGTGGGGTGGATGGCGCTCATGGCTGGAGTTCCACCTTCATGGCGGCGAATTCGCACTCGGTGGCGAGTTCACCGTTCACAAGCGCCTGACCTTTGAACTTGAAGATGTTGCGCCGGTAAAACACCACCTCCACCGGCATCTCCAGCACATCGCCCGGGCGCACCGGCCGGCGAAAGCGCACATTGTCCACCGACATGAACAGGATGGTGTTGCGGGTCACGTCCACGTCGAGGGATTTCGACATCATGACCCCGCCCGTCTGGGCGATGGCTTCGATCTGGAGCACGCCCGGCATCACCGGCTCATGCGGGAAATGGCCCTGGAAATAGGGCTCGTTATAGGTGACGCACTTGATCCCGACGATCGACTTGAACGGCACATAGTCGCGCGCGCGGTCCACCAGCAGGAACGGATAGCGGTGGGGGATGCGCTGGATGATCTCCTTGATGTCGAGTGTGTCGATCGTCTCGCTCACGGTGTTCCGTCTCCCTCGCGCGGCTTGCGTGCGGCCAACCTAGAGAGCGTTGCGGTTTCGCGCATCCATTGACGCGCCGGCCGGGCGGGATAGCCGCCCCAGGTCTCGCCCGCGGGCACATCGTTCAAGACCGCCGCGCCAGCCGCCAGCCGCGCGCCCGGGCCGATGGTGCGGTGATCGGCGATGCCCACGCGCCCGCCAAACATCACCCCGTCGCCAATCGTCACGCTGCCCGAAACGCCGGCGTAGGCCGCCATCACGACGTGACGCCCGATGCTGCAATTGTGGCCGATATGGCAGAAATTATCGATCCGCGCGCCCTGCCCCAGCGTGGTGTCGCCGAATGCTCCGCGATCGACCGCCGACAGCGCGCCGATGGAAACATCGTCCTGCAGGATCACGCGGCCAAGCTGGGGCACATCCACCGTGCCGGCAGGGCCGGCGGCGACGCCAAAGCCCGCCTGACCAATCGCGCTATTGGCCAGGATGGTGACCCGGTCGCCGATGAGGGCGCAGACGATGGAGACGCCCGCCCCGATGCGCCCGCCGCGCCCGATGCAGACGCCAGGGCCGATCACCGCATTGGCGCCGATCAGGGCGCCTGCCCCGATCCGGGCGTCCGGCCCGATCACGACGCCCGGCGAAAGCCGCACGCCCTCCTCGAGAACCGCCGTCGGGTCGATCAGGCCGGCGCCGGGGGTAAAGCCGCGCTCCTCGAACAGGGCCGGCACAGCCCTGGCGAAAGCGGCGCGCGGATGGCTGACGATCAGAGCCGCCACGCCCTCCGGCAGGCGGGCGGCATCGGCCGCGCGCACAAACACCGCGCCCGCGCGGGTGGCGACCAGGGCGTCCGGCTTGCCGCCGTCAAGATAGGCGATGGCTTGCGGGCCGGCCGCATCCAGCGGCGCAGCGTCGGCGATCAGCGCGTCCGGGTTCGCCCCGTCGCCAAGGCGCGCGCCCGATTGCTCCGCCAGCGCGCCGAGCCGCAACGGCCCGAGCGCGCGGAAGAAGCGGCTATCGGGCATCGCCGATCAGGGACGACGCGGCGGCTGGGCCGGAGCGGCGGCGGGAGGCGTGGCCGGGCGCGGCGCGGTCGCGCCGGGCGCTGGCGCCGGGGCGGCGGCGGGCGCGGCGGCGGGCTGGGCCGGCGGGGTCTGGCGCGTGACGTTCACGGTGCGCACGCGCTGGTCGAGGCGGACGATCACATCGGCGGTGATATCCACGCCCGGCACGGCGTAGGAGACGTCGCCGCGATCCAGCAGGATCAGGCCGCCGCGCGCGGCCACCGTTTCCTGCACCACCGGGCCGACCACCCGGTTGAACTCCTCGCGCGCGCGCACTTCGGTGAGCTGAAGCTCCTGGCCGCGACGCTGGTCTGCGGTTTCCTGCGCCTGCAGGCGGCGCTCGAACGCCTCCACCCGCGTGCGCAGGTCGGCGTTGGCGCGGATCTGCGCGGGCGAGAGGCCGGCGGTGGCCTTTTGCAGCGCCTGGGCTTCGGTCTCAAGCGGCTGGGCGCCGGCGCGGCTCTCATTCTGGATGGTCGTGCCGATCGCGGTCAGCTTGGTCGTCATGTCCTTGCCGGCGGCGCTGTCGCGGATGAGGCGCGCGCCATCGAGCACGAGGACGGAATTGTTGAGCGGGGCGGCTTCCACCGCCGGGGCCGGCGCAGCGGCAGGGGCGGCGGCGGGCGCGGCGGGCGTCGCCTGCTGGGCGAACGCGGGCCCGGCGAAGGCAAGGGCGAGCGCGCTGGCGCGGAGGAGCATGCGGGTCATGAGGCGGGTCCTTCTAGTCCCTGGGTTCGTCAGAACTGGGTGTTGGTGGAGAAGCGGAACGTCTCCGTCCTGTCGTAGCTTTCCTTGCGGATGATCTGGCTGAAATCGAAGCGGATGGGGCCGAACGGGCTGTCCCAGAACACCGACAGGCCGGCCGAGGCCCGCAGCGATGCGCCATCGCGCGCCTGCACCCTAAAGCCGCCGCCTTCGGAGCGCCGACGGTCGATGTCGTCGAGGACGCCCACCGTGCCGACATCGACAAAGAAGGCGCCGCGAATGCCATATTGCTCCGGCAGCGGGGTGGGGAAGGACAGCTCCAGCGTGCCGATCGAGTAGAGCTTGCCGCCCACCGAGTCGCCGTTGGTGACTTCGCCGGTGTTGAGATTGGTGATGATCTCGCGCGGGCCGAGACCCGCCACCTCGAAGCCCCGGAACGTCTGGCCGCCCTTGAAGAAGCGGTCGTTGATGCGGACGGTGTCGTCGTCCCAGCCGAGGATATAGCCGGCCGAGAGCTGGAAGCTCGCCACCCAGTTCTGGATGATGCCGTAATAGATGCCGCCGTTCAGCTCCGAGCGCAGATACTTCACCTCGCCCCCAAGGCCGGCGAGGTCCTGGCTGAGGCTCAGATCGAAGCCGCGCGTGGGCCGGCGGGGATTGTTGCGGCGGTCCCAGTTCCAGGTGTAGCCGCCCACGGAGGTGAGGAAGCCGCCTTGCGAGCGGCAGATCAGCGGCGGGCTGGCGCTCTGGCACTGGAACGGATCGACGGTCACGTCGTCGTTGCGGATCGTATAGCGCAGGCCGAGCGACATATCCTCGGTCAGCGGGAAGCCCGCGCGGATGCCAAGGCCGGTGGACTGGGTCTCGAAACTGGCCTCGTCCAGAAAGTCCTGCCGGATCGAGAACACGTCCACGCCGGCGGCGATATTGCGGCCCATGAAGCGCGGCTCGGTGAAGCGGATATCGACGTTCTGCGTCCTGGCGCTGGCCCCGATGCGGAAGCGCAGGAACTGGCCGCGCCCGCGCAGATTGCGCTCGGTGATCGAGATGTCGAACAGATAGGCGTCCTGGCTGGAGAAGCCGACGGCGAAGGCGAGTTCGCCCGTGGGCTGCTCCTCCACGCGCACTTCCACCACCGTGCGGTCCGGCAGCGAGCCCGGCTTCTCGGTGACAACGACGTCCTTGAAGAAGCCCAGCGCCTGGATGCGGTTCTTGGAGCGATCGACCAGCACCCGGTTGAAGGCGTCGCCCTCCGCCAGCCGGATCTCGCGCCGGATCACCTCGTCCAGCGTGCGGGTGTTGCCGACGATGTCGATCCGCTCGATGTAGACGCGCGGGCCCTCATCGACCTCGAAGACCACGTTCACCTTGCGGTTGGCGCGGTCGCGCTGGATGCGGGGCCGGATGTCCACGAAGGCATAGCCCGCCGCCCCGGCGGCGAACGTCAGGGCCTCAACCGCCGCCTCGATCTGGTCGCCCTGATACTGGCGGCCGGTCTCGATCGGGACGAAGGCGCGCAGGGCCGCATTGTCCAGCTTGTCGAGCTGGGCGTTCACCGAAATATCGCCCCAGGTGAATTTCTCGCCCTCGTCGATCGCGAAGGTGATGAAGAAGTCCTTCTGGTCGGGCGTCAGTTCGGCCACCGCCGAGATGATGCGGAAATCCGCATAGCCCTCGTTGGTGTAGAACTTCCGCAATTGCTCGCGGTCGAACTCCAGCCGGTCCGGGTCGTAATTGTCGTTGTTGGAGAAGAAGCGCCACCAGACGCTCTCCTCGGTCGCGATCGCCTCGCGCAGGCGGCGATCGGCATAGGCCTGATTGCCGATGAAATTGATCCGGCGCACGCCGGTGGTGGGCCCCTCGGTGATCTCGAAGATCAGATCGACCCGGTTCTGCTCGAGCTGGCGAACCTTTGGGGTGATGGTGGCCCCGAAGCGGCCGGAGCGGCGATAGACCTCGATCAGGCGCTGCACGTCCTGCTGGGCGCGCGCCTGGGTGAAGACCGCGCGCGGACGCGCCTGGGTTTCCTTCTCCAGCCGGTCGGTCGCGAGCGCCCGGTTCCCCTCAAACAGCACCTGGTTGATGATCGGGTTTTCCGTCACCCGCACCACAAGGTCGCCGCCGCGCTGCTGGAGGCGAACGTCGGCGAACAGGCCGGTGTTGAACAGCGTCTTGATCGAGAGATCGAGGCGCTGCTCGTCCCACGGGTCGCCGGGCTGGACCAGGAGGTAGGAGAGCACGGTGTCCGGCTCGATACGCTGATTGCCTTCCACCAGGATGCGGGCGATCCGCTCCGGCGCGGCGGGGGCGGACGCCTCGGCGGGCGCGGGCGCGGGCGCGGCGGCCGCCGCCGTCTGGGCGAAAGCGGCGGGCGCCGCCGCGGTCGCCGCGATGGCGGTCAGCCCAATCAACCGGGCGACATCGGACAGGGAGCTGGAGCTGGAACCGCTGGACATGGAGACTTGGTGCCTTAGGGCGCCGCCGGCCGGAACGGAAGCCTAGGAGAACAGTCGCCCGAGGGCGTCGAAGAGGCCGAACCGCTCAAGGTCATTGAACGTGGCGAAAGCGAAGAGGGCGAGGATGCAGGCCAGGCCGACCCGGAAGCCCGCCGCCTGGATCGCCGGGCTCAGCGGTTTTCCCATCACCGCCTCGAAGGCGTAGTAGAGAAGATGCCCGCCATCGAGCACGGGAACCGGCATCAGATTGATGAGGCCGACGCTGACCGAGAGCACAGCCGCGAAAGACGCGAGCGCCAGAAGCGTTCCGGCGAGCGCCTTCAGCCAGTCGCCATCTTCCATGCCTGATTCCGCGCCCGATTTCGCAACCTCTCCGGAAATCTGCGCGATGCCGGCGGGGCCGGAGAGGTGGCCGGTGGACATGCCGCCCCGGATCAGCGCGCCGACAAACTTGAACGTGCCCTCCACGATCGACCAGGTCTGCTCCGCGCCGCGGCCCACCGCCTCGATCGGATTGTAGCGGACCTCCACCACATTTTCGCGCGCAGCCTGCCAGCCCAGGCCGAGCCGGCCCTGCTCCTCGCGGAAGCCAAAGCCGCTATCCACCACCGCGCGCTCCGGCGTGGCGGTGAGCTGCATCGGGGTTCCGTTGCGCTCGATATCGAAGACGATTTCGCGATTGGCCGAAAAGCCCACGATCATGCGCAGATCGTCGAAGCTCTCCACCGCGCGGCCGTTGGCGCTCAGCACGAGATCGCCCGGCTGAAATCCAGCCGCCGCCGCCGGCGTGCCCGCCTGCACCTGACCCACCTTGGGCAGCATCAGCACTTCGCCGCGGAAGCCATAGAGCAGCGCGAACGCGAGGATGGCGAAAATGAAGTTGGCGGCCGGTCCGGCGGCCACGATGGCGGCGCGCACGCTGACGTTCTGATCATGGAACAGCCGGGTGGACGGGTCGCGCGGACGCGACATCGCATCGAGCGAGGGCTTGGAGGCCGCATCCTCATCGCCCACGAACTTGACATAGCCGCCCAGCGGCAGCGCGCCGATCTTCCAGACCACGCCCTGCCGGTCGGTCCATTGCGCCAGCGCCTTGCCGAAGCCGATCGAGAAGGTCTCGATCTTCACGCCCGCCCAGCGCGCCACCTGGAAGTGGCCGAACTCATGAACGAACACGACAACGCTGAGCACGAGCACGAACGGCGCCAGAATGGTCAGCGCAGAGGCGAGGAGATCGGCCATGACTTCCCTTACGCTGGCCCCCGGAACCGGGAGCGCTCTTTACGCCGCCGCGGCGCGCCGCGCGACTAAACTTGCTGCAAGGTTGCGGGCGCGTCCATCAAGAACCGCCACATCTTCCAGCGTTCTGGGGGCGGCGGCGGAGGCAAACGCCCCTTCGCCTGAAAGAAGCGCAAGCGTCTCTTCCACCACGCCCGCAATGTCGAGGAAGCCGACGCGCCGGTCAAGGAAGGCCCCGACCGCAGCCTCGTTGGCGGCGTTGAGCGCGGTGGGCGCGCCCTGGCCCTCCTCCAGCGCCGTGCGCGCCAGCCGAAGGGCAGGAAACCGCACCAGATCGGGCGCCTCGAAGGTGAGGCTGTGGACGGCGGCCAGATCGAGCCGCGGCGTCTGGATCGCCATCCGGTCGGGCCAGGCCAGCGCCGAGGCGATCGGCACGCGCATGTCGGGCGCGCCAAGCTGGGCCAGCGTCGAGCCGTCGCAATAGGAGACCAGCGAGTGGATGATGGATTGGGGATGAACCACCACCTCCAGCTTCGACGACGGCATCGAGAACAGGAGCGCGGCCTCGATCAGTTCCAGCCCCTTGTTCATCATGGTGGCGCTGTCGATCGAGATTTTCGCGCCCATCGACCAGTTGGGGTGGGCGACGGCCTGTTCAGGCGTGGCGGCGGCCATCTGCTCCAGCGTCGCGGTCCGGAACGGGCCGCCGGATGCGGTGAGGATCAGCTTTTCCACGCGATCCGGGTGGCCGAGCACCTGGAAGATCGCATTGTGTTCGCTGTCGACCGGCAAAAGCGTCGCGCCGGCCGCACGCGCGACCTCCACAAACAGCGCGCCGGCGCACACGAGGCATTCCTTGTTGGCGACCGCGATGGCCGCGCCGCGCCGCGCCGCTTCCAGCGTGGGCGCCAGGCCGGCCGCGCCCACGATGGCCGCCATCACCCAGTCGGCCGGCATGGCGGCGGCTTCCACCACCGCCTGCTGGCCTGCAGCGACGCCGATATTGGTATCGGCCAGCGCGGCGCGCAGATCCTCCAGCAGGGCGGGATCGGCTATAACGGCCATCTGCGGACGAAACCGGCGGGCCTGTTCGGCAAGCTCGGCCACCTTGCGCCCGCCCACCAGCGCAGCGATCGGAAAGGCGTCTGGATCCATCGCGCGGGCCTGAGCGACCACATCGAGCGTGGATCGCCCGATCGAGCCTGTGGACCCAAGGATGGTGAGCCGGCGCGCGGTGTTCATGTGAGGGCCCTCAGCAATGCCGGATCAATCAGGAGCAGCGCAGTCAGCGCCGCCGTCGCGGTCAGATGCCCGTCCAGCCGGTCGAGCAGACCGCCATGGCCCGGAATGAGCGCGCTGGCATCCTTTACCCCGAAACGGCGCTTGATGAAGGATTCCAGAATATCGCCGCCCTGGGCCATCACCGAAAGCGTGAAGCCCAGCATCACCCACACCGCCGGCGCTCCGCCGATCACCGCGCCAGCCGCCGCCCCGGCGAGCGTGCCGGCAAGGCAGCCGCCCGCAAACCCCGACCAGGTCTTGTGCGGGCTGGCCTCCACAAAGAGCTTGGGCCCCTTGAACGTCCGCCCGGCGGCGAAGGCGGCGACATCGGTGGCCCAGACCACCGCCAGAAGGCCGGCGATCAGGCCGAGGCCATCGGCCGGCGTCTCGCGCAGCCAGGCGAAAGCGACGCAGGGCGCGCCCACATACAGCACGCCGGCGCCGGCCCAGAGCGCGCGGCTCGCGCCGGCAGGATAGGCGGCGAAGGCGGCCAGCCCCGCCAGCGACACCAGAATGGCGCCCGCCAGGCGCGGCGCATCCGGCGCCAGCCAGACCGCGCCGATGACGCCCACCGCAGCAAAAAGCGCCGGCGGCGTCCAGCGGGTGCCGACCGTCATGCGGGTCCATTCCCCCGCCATGACCGTCGCCGCGATCGAGACCATCGCCAGAAACGCCGTCCCGCCGAGCCACAGCGTCGGCAAAGCGACGGCCAGCAGGGCGGCCGCGCCGACCACGCGGGGCAGGAGATCGAGGCTTTCGCCCCGAAACAGATGCGGCGGCGGCTTGAACAGCACCGGCTCAGATGCCGCCGAAGCGTCGCTCACGGCGGCGATACTCGTCGAGGGCGGCTTCGAGATGCGCCCGATCGAAGTCGGGCCACAGCGCGCTTGTGGTGATGAACTCGGCGTAGGCGGCCTGCCAGATCATGAAGTTGGAGATCCGCATCTCTCCGCTGGTGCGGATGACCAGATCGGGGTCGGGCAGGCCGGCCGTGTCGAGGCGGTCGTGGATCAGCTCCTTGGTGATCGCATCGGGCGTCAGGGCGCCGGCTGCGACCTCTGCGGCCAGCTCCTGGGCCACGCGGACCAGTTCGTCCTGCCCGCCATAATTGAGCGCGATCTGCAGGATGCGGCCGGTATTGTGGCTTGTGGCCTGATGCACATGATCGATCAGCCGGTTGATGTCGGCGGGCAAGCCCTCCCGCCGGCCGATGATGCGCACCTTCACGCCCTCGCGCTCCAGCCGCGCCAGATCGGCGCGCACATAAAGCCGCAGCAGGCTGAAGAGCGTGTCGATTTCGTCGGGCGGGCGGCGCCAGTTCTCGGTGGAGAAGGCATAGACCGTCAGAATCTCAATGCCGAGATCGCCGGCGGCCTCCACTGTCCGGCGCAGGGCCTCCACCCCGGCCTTGTGCCCGTGGGAGCGGGGCCGGCCGCGCTGGGCGGCCCAGCGGCCGTTCCCGTCCATGATGATGGCGACGTGACGCAGTGCGCCGGCCGGCTCTTGCAGCGGCGGAGCGAGCGGGGCTGTCGCAGCAGACGTCATGGCGGGGCGCGCCCCTCCCAAAAAAGCGGCGCAGGTCTCAGACCTGCATGATCTCAGCTTCCTTCGCTTTCAGCGCTTCGTCGACCATTTTGATGTGCTCGTCGGTGGCGGCCTGCACCTGATCGGCGAACTTCTTGTGCTGGTCCTGGCTGATGTCGTTATCCTTCTCGAGCTTTTTCAGAAGCTCCATCCCATCGCGCCGCACGTTGCGCACCGCCACGCGCGCGCCTTCGGCATATTTGCCGGCGAGCTTGGCGAGGTCGCGGCGGCGCTCCTCGTTCAGGGGCGGGATCGGCACGCGCAGGGTCTGGCCGTCGGTGATCGGGTTGAGGCCCAGCCCGGCGTTGCGGATGGCCTTCTCCACCGCGACCACCAGCCCACGGTCCCAGACGCTGACGGCAAGCATGCGCGGATCGGGCGCGGAGATCGCGCCGACCTGCGTGATCGGCACCGCCGAGCCATAGGCTTCCACCATCACGGGCTCGAGCAGGTTCACATTCGCACGCCCGGTGCGCAGGCCCTGGAAATCGCTCTTCAGCGCCTGGAGCGCGCCATCCATGCGGCGCTTGATGTCGTTGATGTCGAAACCGGCCATGGGATCACTCTTTTTCGATGACGGTGCACACGCCCGCGCCAGCCAGCACCTGCGCAAGCGCGCCGCGTTCGCGGATATTGAAGACGATGATGGGAATGCCGCTTTCGCGCATCAGGCTGACGGCGGTGGCGTCCATCACGCGAAGGTCCTTGGCCAGCACCTCGGTGTAGGACAGGCTGGCGTAGCGCGCCGCGGCGGGGTCCTTCTTCGGGTCGGCGGTATAGACGCCGTCCACGCCCGTGCCCTTCATAAGGGCGTCGCAGCCCATCTCGGAAGCGCGCAGCGCGGCCGCCGTATCGGTGGTGAAGAAGGGGTTTCCGGTGCCGGCCGCGAAAATCACGATCCGGCCCTTCTCCATGTGGCGGATCGCGCGGCGGCGGATGTAGGGCTCGCAGATCGACGTCATGGGGATCGCGGACTGGACCCGCGTGTGCACGCCGATGCTTTCAAGCGCATTCTGCATGGCGAGCGCGTTCATCACGGTGGCGAGCATGCCCATATAGTCGGCGCTCGCCCGCTCCATGCCCTTGGCGGCGCCCGAGAGGCCGCGAAAGATGTTGCCGCCGCCGATGACCAGGCAGACTTCCGTGCCGGCGTCCCGGGCGTCGCGGATCTCCTCGGCCATGCGCACCGCAGTGGCCATATCGATGCCATAGCCCTGATCGCCCATCAGGGCTTCGCCGGAGATCTTGAGCAGAACGCGTTTCAGCGCCGGGCGTGGGCGCTGCTGCGCATCGCTCGCCATCACCGCCTGACCCATTGCGCTCCCCCGCCGGATGTTTTCGACTTCTGGGCCTCTCTATTGCAGAGGCCGCCCGGAAGGCCAAGGCGCCCGCCCCGCGCGCCGCAACGGCCCCGGCGGCTGGCGCCGCCAGGACCGGTTTCACGCGCTTTAGCCAGCCGTCATCGCCGCGACTTCGGCGGCGAAGTCGTCGGTCTTCTTTTCCACGCCGTCGCCGAGCTTGAACATGGAGAAGCCGGCCACCTTCGCGCCGCCGAGCGGCTTGCCCGCTTCGGTCACGAAGGCTTCCACGGTCTGGTCCGGGTTGATCACGAAGGGCTGCTTCAGGAGCACGACCTCTTCGTAGAACTTGCGGATGCGGCCTTCGATCATCTTCTCGATGACGGCTTCAGGCTTGCCGCTTTCGCGGGCCTGCTCGGTCAGCACCTGACGCTCGCGCTCCACGACTGCGGGGTCCAGCTCTTCCACCGTCAGGGCGAGCGGGGCGGTCGCGGCGACGTGCATCGCCACCTTCTTGCCGATGTCGGCGAGCCCGGCCTTGTCGCCGGGGCCTTCCACCGCCACCAGCACGCCGATCCGGCCGAGGCCTTCGCCCGTCGCGGTGTGGATGTAGGAGGCGACGACGCCCTCGGTCACGGCCTGGCGCGCCATGCGGCGCAGGGTCATGTTCTCGCCGATCGTGGCGATCAGGTTGGTGATCATGTCCTGCACGCTGCCCTCGCCCATCGGCGCAGGGGCGGCGGCGAGCGCCTCCAGGGTGTCGGCCTTGAGCGCCAGCCTGGTGACGGCGGCGACCGCGGCCTGGAACTGATCGTTGCGGGACACGAAGTCGGTCTCGGCGTTCAGTTCGATCATCACGCCCTGGTCGCCTTCGACGGCCACGCCGACGAGGCCTTCAGCCGCCGCGCGGTCGGACTTCTTGGCCGCCTTGGACAGACCCTTTGCGCGCAGCCAGTCCACAGCCGCTTCGATATCGCCGCCGTTTTCCTGGAGCGCCTTCTTGCAGTCCATCATGCCCGCGCCGGTCTTTTCGCGGAGGTCCTTCACCAGGCCTGCTGTGATCTCAGCCATGTCATACTCCATTGGCCCGGGGACGGGGCCCCGGGCGATTCTGGATCAATAAGTGGGACGCCTAGCCGCTGATTGCGACGCAGCGTTTACGCAGTGGCGGGCGCCGTTTCGTCTGCGGCTTCAGCCTCGACGGCCTCGACCGCCTCGTCAGGCGCGCCGGCGAGCGCCGGCTCGATCGGGGCCACGGCGGCTCCGAGGTCCACGCCCATCGCGCCCTGGCCAGCGGCAAGGCCGTCCAGCGCGGCGTCCGCGATCAGGTCGCAGTAGAGCTGAATGGCGCGGGCCGCGTCGTCGTTGCCGGGGATCGGCAGATCGACTTCGTCGGGATCGCAGTTGGAATCCACGATCGCCACCACCGGGATGCCGAGCTTCTTGGCTTCCTTGATCGCGATCGCTTCCTTGTTGGTGTCGATCACGAACATCAGGTCGGGGATGCCGCCCATGTCGCGGATGCCGCCCAGCGAGCGTTCCAGCTTGTCGCGCTCACGCGTCAGGTTGAGGATTTCACGCTTGGTGAAACCGGACGGGCCGTCCTGGCTGACCACGGCTTCCACCTCGCGCAGGCGCGCGATGGACTTGGAGATGGTCTGCCAATTGGTCAGCGTGCCGCCGAGCCAACGATGGTTCACGTAATATTGCGCGCAGCGCTTGGCGGCCAGCGCCACCGGCTCCGACGCCTGGCGCTTGGTGCCCACAAACAGGATGCGGCCGCCCTTGGCCGCCACGTCGCGCACCTTCACCAGCGCCTGATGCAGCAGCGGCACCGATTGCGACAGGTCGATGATGTGGATGTTGGCCTTCTCGCCGAAGATGAAGCGCTTCATCTTCGGGTTCCAGCGGTGGGTCTGGTGACCGAAGTGGGCGCCCGCTTCGAGAAGCTGACGCATGGAAAAGTCAGGGAGGGCCATCAGAGTTGCTCCTTTTCCGGCTGGCCTCCGCGGACAAACACTCCAGAGCCAAGGCTCCGAGCGCCGGATCGAAGCGCGCCCTTTCCCCTGTCAGGCCGACAAACGAAAAAGACGCACTGCGGACGTCCGCGTGCGTGATGGCGGGGCGTTTACGC
>JBIIUJ010000071.1:0-13092 GCA_044340025.1 Caulobacterales bacterium | reverse complement strand
GAAGCTGCATCGCCACATAGGCGCCGAAGCTGTAGCCGGCCACCCAGCTCTGCTTGGCGTTGGGGTTCATGGACTGAAGCCAGTCGAGCGCGCTCGCCGCATCGGAAAGCTCGCCCTGGCCGTTGTCGAACACGCCCTGGCTCTTGCCCACGCCGCGAAAGTTGAACCGCAGCACCCCAAAGCCGCGCTCCACAAACATCTTGAACATCTGGATGGCGATGCGGTCCTGCATCGAGCCGCCAGCCTTGGGGTGGGGGTGCAGCACGAGCGATATGGGCGCGTTCTCGGTCTTTCCAGCGTGATAGCGGCCTTCGATGCGGCCTGCAGGCCCTGGGAAAATCACTTCAGCCATGGGGGAATCTGATCTCTCTCGCACCTTGGAGCGCGCCCGCCGCAGGACGGATGGTCGCGCCCGTAATTCTTGACTGCTCAGCTAGGGAATTCTATCTAGCTTAGCGAATGGCGGGCGCTCTTTGCGTCGCCGCAAGCGCTTTATCACAGCAAGGCCGCCGCGTGCGAGCGTGCAACGCTGTGGCGACAGAGCGGGGAGGTCCGGCAATGCAGCTGTCGACGAAAGGGCGCTATGCGGTCATGGCGATCGCCGACCTCGCTTTGCACGGCGGTGAAGAAAAGGCGGTGTCGCTGGCCGATATCGCCGGCCGTCAGGAGATCTCCCAATCCTATCTGGAGCAATTGTTCGCCAAGCTCCGGAGGGCTGGCGTGGTGGCGAGCGCGCGCGGTCCCGGCGGCGGCTATCGCCTCGCCCGTCCGGCGGCCGAGACGCGCATCGCGGATATCGTGCTGGCGGTGGACGAGCCGCTGCGCGTCACCCGGTGCGACCCGGAAACCGCGCGGGGCTGTCTGAAGCAGGGCACGGCGCAATGCCTCACCCACGATCTCTGGGACGCGCTGACCCGCCAGATCCATCTGTTCCTGGCGGCAGTGTCGGTGGCCGATGTGCTCGCCAAGCGCTTGCCCGCGCGCCTTCTGGCCGCGGAATAGGCACAGCCGCCATGAGCGACGTCTACGCCGACCATAACGCGACAGCCCCCATCCGGCCCGAGGCGGCCGCTGCGGTGGCGCACGCGTTGGCGCTGGGCGGCAATCCTAGCGCGGTGCATGCCGACGGGCGCCGCATCCGGGCGCTCGTGGAGGAAGCGCGCGAGACGGTGGCGGCGGCGATCGGCGTTTCTGCGCGCAATCTCGTCTTCACAAGCGGCGGGACGGAAGCCTGCAATCTGATGATCCTCGGTGCGCTGGAAGCGGGCGCGTCGCGGCTTCTGCTCAGCGCGCTTGAACATGACGCCGTATGGGCCGCAGCCGAGGAAGCCCGCCGGCGCGGCTTGCCGGTGGAGACCCTGCCGGCGACGCCGGACGGCGTGATCGACCTTGCCGCGCTGGAGCAGGCGCTCGCCCACGGCCCTCGCGACACGCTCGTGGCGCTGATGCTGGCGCAGAACGAGACAGGCGTGATCCAGCCGGTGGCGGAGGCGTCCCGCCTGGTGCGCGCCGCCGGCGGGCTGCTGGCGGTGGACGCGGTGCAGGCGCTGGGCCGGATCGGCGTTGATCTCGACCGGCTGGGGGCGGATTATCTCGCGGTCTCGGCGCACAAGATCGGCGGGCCGCCGGGCATGGGCGCGCTGGGGCTGGCCAATGGCGCCCCGCTGGCCGCGCGCCAGCATGGCGGTGGGCAGGAGCTTGGCCGCCGCTCTGGCACTGCCAATGCTCCGGGCGCGGCGGGCTTCGCCGCCGCCGTGCGCGCGCTGCAGGCGATGCCTGACCATGCCGCCCGGTTTGAAGCCCTGATCGAGGGGGCGGGCGTGATCATCGGGGCCAAGGCGCCGCGCCTTGGCCAGACCACCTGTGTGGCGCTGCCTGGCGCGCGCGCCGAGACGCTGGTCATGGCGCTCGATCTCGCCGGCGTGCGCGTCAGCGCCGGGGCGGCCTGTTCGTCGGGCAAAGTCGCCGCCAGCCGCGGGCTTGGCGCCATGGGCGTGGCCGCTGAGCTTGCTCGCGGCGCGGTCCGCTTCAGTTTCGGCTGGACCACGACTGCAGATGAGATTGCGCGCGCCGCCGACGCCTGGCTGCGCCTTGCTGACAGACACAGCGCCCGCGCGCGACAGATGCTTGAGGAGCCGGCCTGATGCCTGCCGTAAAGGATACGATCGAAACCGTTGAAAAGCTCTCTGATTATGAGTGGGGCTTCATCACCGATGTCGAGACCGAGCGCGCCCCCAAGGGCCTCAGCGAGGAGACGGTTCGTTTCATCTCCGCCAAGAAGGGCGAGCCGGACTGGATGCTGGAGTGGCGCCTCGCCGCCTTCCGCCGCTGGCTGACCATGGAGGAGCCGACCTGGGCGATGGTGCGCTATCCCGCAATCGACTTCCAGGATGCGTATTATTACGCGGCGCCCAAGGCGAAGAAGGAGATCGAAAGCCTCGACGAGCTCGATCCCGAAATCCTGGAGACTTACAAGAAGCTGGGCATCCCGCTGCGCGAGCAGGAAGTGCTCGCCGGGGTTAAGGGCGCGCCGAAGGTGGCGGTCGATGCGGTGTTCGACAGCGTCTCGGTGGCGACCACGTTCCGGGCGGAATTGTCGAAGTCCGGCGTGATCTTCTGCTCCTTCTCCGAGGCGGTGCGCGAACATCCCGAGCTGGTGCGCGCCTATCTCGGCACGGTCGTGCCGACGAGCGACAATTTCTACGCCACGCTCAACAGCGCGGTCTTCTCCGACGGGACGTTTGTCTATGTGCCGCCGGGCGTGCGCTGCCCGATGGAGCTGTCGACCTATTTCCGGATCAATGCGGCCGAGACCGGCCAGTTCGAGCGCACGCTGATCATCGCCGACAAGGGCGCCTATGTCAGCTATCTGGAGGGATGCACCGCGCCCCAGCGCGACGAAAATCAGCTTCACGCCGCGGTTGTCGAGCTGGTCGCCCTCGACGACGCCGAGATCAAGTATTCCACCGTCCAGAACTGGTATCCGGGCGACAAGGAAGGCCGCGGCGGCATCTACAACTTCGTCACCAAGCGGGCCGATTGCCGTGGCGCGCGCTCCAAGGTGAGCTGGACCCAGGTCGAGACTGGCTCTGCCGTGACGTGGAAATACCCCTCCTGCGTGCTGCGTGGCGAGGACAGCGTGGGCGAGTTCTACTCCATCGCGATCACCAACAATCACCAGCAGGCCGATACCGGCACCAAGATGATCCATCTGGGCGCGCGCACCCGCTCGCGCATTATCTCGAAGGGCATTTCGGCGGGCCGCTCCAGCAACACCTATCGCGGGCTGGTCTCGGCCCACGCCAAAGCCAAGGGCGCGCGCAACTTCACCCAGTGCGACAGCTTGCTGATCGGGGATCGCTGCGGCGCCCACACGGTGCCTTATGTGGAGGCCAAGACGCCCCACGTCACGTTCGAGCATGAAGCAACCACCACGCGGCTGTCTGAAGACCAGCTGTTCTATTGCCGCCAGCGCGGCCTGTCGCAGGAGGATGCGGTAGCACTTCTGGTGAACGGCTTTGTCCGCGACGTGCTGCAGGAACTGCCGATGGAATTTGCAGTCGAAGCCCAGAAGCTCGTCGCAATCAGCCTTGAAGGCAGTGTGGGCTGATGGAAAAGTTTGCTCTGCCGGATCTCTTCACCCGCGTTGATGAGCATTGGCGGCCGAAAGTCATTGCCGAGGTTAATGACCATGAGCTGAAAGTTGTGAAGGTGAAGGGTGTCTTTCCCTGGCACAGTCACGACGACGCCGATGAGTTGTTCTTGGTCTGGCGCGGGGTGTTCCGCCTGGAGTTCCGCGATCGGGTGCTGACGCTTGGCCCCGGCGAGGGGGCGGTTGCTCCGCGCGGCGTCGAACATCGAACCGCCGCCGACGACGAGGCCGAAGTGCTCGTCTTCGAGGTGCGCGGTGTCGTCAATACCGGCAACGCCCCATTCTCCCACTATACTGCGCCGACCGGCGTGCGCCTTGAGGGGTGATCCATTGCTTTCTGTCCGAAATCTTTCCGTAGCCGTCGACGACAAGCCGATCCTGCAGGGGCTCTCGCTCAGCGTGCCCGCCGGCGAGGTCCACGCCATCATGGGCCCGAATGGGGCGGGCAAGAGCACGCTCTCCTATACGCTTGCCGGGCGCGAAGGGTATGAGGTGACCGGGGGGACGGCCACCTTCGAGGGCGAGGATCTGCTGGCGCTGGCGCCCGAAGAACGCGCCGCCAAGGGGCTGTTCCTCAGCTTCCAGTATCCGCTGGAGATCCCCGGCGTGCCGACGCTCACCTTCCTGCGCACCGCGCTCAACGCCCAGCGCAAGGCGCGCGGCGAGGATGAAATGGCGGTGCCCGCCTTCATGAAGCTGGCTCGAGAGAAGGCGGCCGCGCTGAAGATCGACCCGGAGATGCTGAAGCGGCCGCTGAACGTCGGCTTTTCCGGCGGCGAAAAGAAGCGGATCGAGATCTTCCAGATGGCGGTGCTGAGCCCGCGCCTGATGATCCTGGATGAGACCGATAGCGGCCTCGACATCGATGCGCTCAAAATCGTCTCCGACGGGGTGAATGCGCTGCGCGGCCCTGACCGCGCCATGCTCGTCATCACCCACTACCAGCGCCTGCTCGACCATATTCGCCCCGACCGCGTGCATGTGTTGGCGGGCGGCCGGATCGTCGATAGCGGCGGGCCGGAGCTTGCGCTTCGGCTCGAGGCCGAAGGCTACGACAAATATCTCAAGGCCGCCGCATGACGGCGCTGACCTCTATCCGCACCGCCGGGGAGGCGGCGCTGATGGCCCGGCTCGCCAGCGCCGGCACGCCCGCAGCGGCGGCCGCGCGCGCTGGCCTTGCTGTGTCCGGCCTGCCCGGGCGGCGCATGGAAGCGTTCAAATGGTCCGATCTGCGCGCCGCGCTCGCCGACGGCCTGGCCGAGGCGTCCGGAGCTGCGCCCGCCCGGCCCGCCTTCTTGCCCGAGGATGCGCTGACCATCAGCTTCGGCCCTCTCGGCGCAGGCGTGGAAGGGCGGCCCGAGCCGGGCCTGACGCTTGAGGTCGAGCCGGCGGCTTCCGCGCGCGCCGATGATGGTCTGGCTGCGCTCTGCGCTGGGCTTGCTCCGCGCACGCTCGTGCTGCGGGCGGAAGCGCTGCTTGCCCGCCCGGTGGTGGTGCTGCGCGCGCCTGGCGCGCCCGGCCGGCTGATGCTGGAACTGGGCGCGGGTGCCGCGCTGACGCTGATCGAGGTTTCGGCCGCAGAGGCTGGCTTGTCGAGCCTGCTGATCGAGGCGGAACTGGCGCCCGGCGCCTGCCTGACCCGCCTGACGCTGCAGGAGGGCGGGCCGGGCGCCATCGATCTTTGCCGCGCCGACATCCGGGTGGCCGAAGGCGCATCCTATGCCGCCACAGGCCTCGCCTTTGGCGGCCGCTTTGCGCGGGCCGAGACGGTGGTGACCATGGCGGGGGAGGGCGCGCGCTGCGCCCTGAACGGCGCCTATCTGCTCGACGGCGCCCGCCACGCCGACGCCACGACCCGCGTGATCCATGCCGCACCCGGCGGCCAGACCCGCGAGCTGTTCAAGGGGGCGGCCGCCGGCAAGGCGCGCGGCGTCTTTCAGGGCAAGATCCTGGTGGAACGCGCCGCCCAGAACACCGACGCCCGCCAGAACCACCATGCCCTGCTGCTCAGCGAGGGCGCGGAAATTGACGCCAAGCCCGAGCTGGAAATCTATGCCGATGCGGTCAGCTGCGCGCATGGAAATACGGTCGGCGCGCTCGATGACGGGGCGCTCTTTTACGCCCGCGCCCGCGGCATCCCCGAGGCGGACGCGCGCGCCATGCTGGTGCACGCCTTCATCGCAGAGGTGTTCGACGCGGTGGAGGAGGAGGCCGCGCGCGACTGGATGGCCGGTCTCGCCGGCGCCTGGCTGGAGCGCCCGAGGTGAGCGCGCCGCCTTTCGATGTCGCCGCCGTTCGGGCGCAGTTTCCGATCCTGTCAAGGCAGGTGAATGGTCGGCCGCTGGTCTATCTCGACAATGCGGCAACCGCGCAAAAGCCTGCCGCCGTGATCGATGCGATGGCGGAGTTTCAGCGCACTTCCTACGCCAACGCGCATCGCGGGCTGCATACGCTCGCCAATGAGGCGACGCAGGTGATGGAAGAGGCGCGCGCGCGCCTCGCCCGTTTCCTGAACGCAGCCCGCCCGGAAGAGATCGTCTTCACCAAAGGCGCGACCGAGGCGCTCAATCTCGTCGCAAACGGTCTCGCCGCGCGGCTTCAGCCAGGCGACGAGATCGTGCTCTCGCTGATGGAGCATCACGCCAACATCGTGCCGTGGCATTTCTTGCGCGAGCGGTGCGGCGCGGTGATCCGCTGGGCGCCGCTGCTGGAGGATGGGTCGCTGGATCTGGAGGGCTTCGCCGCCCTGCTGGGGCCGCGCACCAGGGTGGTGGCCATCACCCACATGTCGAATGTGCTGGGCACCCACACCCCGGCGGCCGAGATCAGCTGGCTCGCCCATCAGGCGGGCGCGCTCGTGGTGTTCGACGGCTGCCAGGCAGTGGTGCACGCCAGCGTGGATGTGCGCGCCATCGATGCGGATTTCTATGCACTGTCGGCCCACAAGCTCTATGGCCCGAGCGGCATCGGCGCCCTCTATGGCAAGGCGGAGCTTCTGGCCGAGCTTGCGCCCTACAATGGCGGCGGCGGCATGATCGATCTGGTCACCACAGAGACAGTCACCTACGCCGACGCGCCGTTCCGCTTCGAGGCCGGCACCCCGCCGATCACGGAGGCGGCCGGGCTCGCCGCCGCGCTCGACTGGCTTTCCGCCCAGGACATGGCCGCCGCTCATGCGCATCTGGACGGCCTGACGGCGCGTGCGCACGAAGGGCTGCGCCGCCTCAATGGGGTGCGGGTCCATGGGGTTGCGCCGGGCAAGGGGGCGATCCTCTCCTTCAGCGTCGAGGGCGCCCATCCCCACGACGTGGCCCAGATCCTCGACCGTTATGGCGTGGCGGTGCGCGCCGGCCACCACTGCGCCCAACCCCTGATGCGCCACCTCGGCGTGACCGCCACCGCCCGGGCGAGTTTCGCCCTCTACAACACCGCCGACGAGGTGGATCTGTTTCTCGACGCGCTCGCCAAGGCGCGTGAGTTCCTGAGCTGAGACAAAGCCATGGCCGACGACGCCCGCGACCTCCTGATCCTGCCGCCGCCGCCCGCTGAGGGTGAGGCGAGTCCCCTGACGCCTGACGAGATCGCGCGGATCACCGATGATCTCGTGACCGCTTTCAAGAGCGTCTATGACCCGGAAATCCCGGTCGACATCTACGAGCTTGGCCTGATCTACAAGGTCGATATCGACGACGACCGCATGGTCACGATCGACATGACGCTCACCGCCCCGGCATGCCCGGCCGCCGGCGAGCTGCCTGGTCAGATCGAAGACGCGGCAAAGACCGTGACCGGGGTGAAGGGGGCCAAGGCGATCGTCACCTTCGATCCGCCCTGGACGCCCGCCCGCATGAGCGATGAAGCGAAACTGGCGCTGAACATGCTGTGAGCGGGGGGATGA
Organism: Caulobacterales bacterium; assembly: GCA_044340025.1. Taxonomy (GTDB): domain Bacteria; phylum Pseudomonadota; class Alphaproteobacteria; order Caulobacterales; family Aquidulcibacteraceae; genus JBIIUJ01. The sequence continues at coordinate 5,542 of JBIIUJ010000071.1, read as the reverse complement.
GTGTTCTGGTCCGCAACGAGCGTCGAAAGCTGCTGGCGAGCTATCTCAACTCGATCGCAAGCGGATGTGCGATCGGCGGGTCGCTTCCGCTGTTTGTGAACTTCGCCATGGGCACGGCGCGCCCGGGCGACGGGCCGTTTCTCCTGATGCTGTTTGCGTTTGCGCTTTCAGGCCTTATCTTTTCGGTGGCGCTCTGGCCGCTGAACCGCTTGGAGGATTCGCCATGACAGCGTTTGAACTGATGGCGTGGTTCGGTGGTGGGCTGCTGACCATGGTCGGCGTCGTGCTCCTGCTGAACCGCGATCTCCTGACCGCTCCCCGGCAAACGGCTCGCAAATGAGCGACGTTCTCGCCCCGCCCCGTCCCCGCCGTCCGCGCCCGCAGGTCGTGCGCCTTACGCCGGCGGCGGCTGATCGCGTTCGTGCGGTGATGGCGCGCACCGAGAAGCCGTTCCTGCGTGTGGGCGTGAAGAATGGCGGCTGCGCCGGCATGGAATATGTCATGGACTATGCCGATGCGGCCTCACCCCTCGACGAGGTGGTGGAGGATCAGGGCGTGAAGGTCCTGATCGACGCCAAGGCGGTGCTGTTTCTGCTGGGCTCCGAGATCGATTTCGAGACCACGGTGCTGTCGTCGAAGTTCGTGTTCCGCAATCCCAACCAGACCGACGCCTGCGGCTGTGGCGAGAGCGTGACCATCGTTGCGGCGCAGCCCGACGCAGACTGACCCCGCCGCCTAGCCGTCGGTGTGGTCGCGCTTGCCTGCCGGCGGCGGCTGCGGACTTTCAAGCCAGTCGAGCAGGCCGACCGCCACGATCGCAACCAGGGCGATCAAGCCGCCAAACACCAGCCGCCCGATCTCGGTCAGGTTGATGATCGGGCCAAACTGCAACACCCAGGCTCCGGCTGCGCCAAAGACCGCGCACGAGACGACGATCACGCCCCAGCGGGCGAGCCGATTGGCGGGCGCCACGGCGTGAGCAGCGATCCGGACGCCATGAACGCCGGCGGCAAACACGAGCACGAACAGATAGGTGAAAAAGGCCAGAATGAGCCGTATCGCCATCGGCTCTGCGCCCATCATCGCCAGAATGGCGTTTCCGCCCATCCAGGCCACAAAAGACAGCGCGATCCAGACGATCGCCGAGCGCTCCTGCCCACCCATTCAGACTGCCTCACATCCGGAACACGCCAAACCGCGGGGGCGGAATGGGTGCGTTCAACGACGCCGAAAGCGCCAACGCCACAACGCGGCGTGTATCGCGCGGATCGATCACGCCGTCATCCCAAATCCGCGCGGTGGAGAAATAGGGGCTGCCTTCCTCCTCATAGCGCGCACGGATAGGCGCTTTGAACGCGTCCTCCTCTTGCGCGCTCCAGGCGGCGCCCTTCGCCTCCATCCCTTCCCGGCGCAGCGTCGCCAGAACGCTGGCCGCCTGCTCGCCGCCCATCACGCTGGTGCGTGCGTTGGGCCAGAGGAACAGGAAGCGCGGCGAATAGGCCCGCCCGCACATGGCGTAATTGCCCGCCCCGAACGAGCCGCCGATCACCACCGTGATCTTGGGCACAGTGGCGCAGGCGACGGCGGTGACCATCTTCGCCCCGTCCTTGGCGATGCCGCGCGCCTCATAGTCGCCGCCGACCATGAAGCCGGAGATGTTCTGCAAGAAGAGGAGCGGGGTGCGCCGCTGGCAGGCGAGTTCGATGAAATGGGCGCCCTTCTGCGCGCTCTCGGAAAACAAGACGCCATTATTGGCGACGATCGCCACCGGCATCCCCTCGATCCGGGCGAAGCCTGTCACGAGCGTCTCGCCATAGAGGGCCTTGAACTCGTGAAAGGCCGAGCCGTCGACGAGCCGCGCGATCACCGCGCGCACGTCATAAGGGGTGCGCACGTCCTGTGGGATAAGCCCAAGCAGGTCTTCGGCGGGGTAGAGCGGGGCCGCGGTAGGCCTTACGCCGATGTCGGTCCTGCTCGCCGGCGGCAGGGTCGTCACGATCTCGCGCAGAATGTGGAGGGCGTGAGCGTCGTCTGCAGCCACGTGATCCACCACGCCCGAGCGCCTGCCGTGCACGTCGGCGCCGCCGAGGTCTTCCGCCGAGATCACTTCCCCCGTCGCGGCTTTCACCAGCGGGGGGCCGCCCAGAAAGATCGTGCCCTGACGGCGCACGATCACCGTTTCGTCGCTCATGGCGGGAACATAGGCGCCGCCCGCCGTGCAGGAGCCCAGAACCGCAGCAAGCTGAGCCACGCCTTCGGCCGACATCCGCGCCTGATTGTAGAAGATCCGGCCGAAGTGTTCCCGATCGGGAAAGACATCGGCCTGATACGGCAGATTGGCGCCGCCTGAATCGACGAGATAGAGGCATGGCAGCCGGTTCTCGAGCGCGATTTCCTGCGCGCGCAGATGCTTTTTTACCGTGAGCGGATAATAGGCGCCGCCCTTCACCGTGGGATCATTGCAGACGATCACGCATTCGCGCCCGCTGACCCGGCCGACGCCGGTGATCAGCGAGGCGCCATGCACGTCGCCTTCATACAGGCCGTTGGCGGCGAGCGGCGACAGCTCCAGAAACGGGGCGCCGGGATCGAGCAGGCGCTCCACCCGTTCGCGCGGCAAAAGCTTGCCGCGCGCCACATGCCGCTCGCGCGCCTGCGAGGAGCCGCCGAGCGCGGCCTGCGCGGTCCGGGCGCGCAAATCCTGGATCAGGGCCTCCATGGCGGCGCGATTGCGACCGAACGCCGCCGCATCGCCATCAAGGCCGCTCTTGAGAATGCTCACCGGGACAACCTCGCTGCGAGTCGCTTACAGTGGTTAGCGTGCATTCTAGTCCCGGTCGTTCCCGCTTGTCGTCCCGCTCCGCCGAAATGGCGTTTCCGCGCGGCGTCGGATTGAGCGACAACCTCCTCGCGGCAGCGAAGACCGGCGGCCAGGCCCTGGAGCGCAGCGCTTTGCGGTCTGGGCCCCTGCCTTCGCCGGGGAGGGGCGTTTGGGGGCTGGCGCCATGACCCCGGATATCGCCGACATTCCGTTTCTGCGCGATGCGGGCAAGCGCGCCATCGATGATGTCGCCCGCTCCGTCTGCTGGTATTCCGCCCCTGCAGGCTGGCCGATCTTCAAGGAGGGTGAGGCCGCAGACGCGCTCTACTTCGTGAAGTCCGGCTCCCTGGGCGCGTTTCGCAGCGCTCCGGACGGGCGGTCGGAGTTTGTGGGCCACATTCGCGCCGGCGAGCCGGTAGGCGAGATGGCGCTGATCGCGGGCGAGCGGCATTCGGCGAGCGTCTATGCGCTGCGCGACACCGAGCTTTTGATGCTCGATCGGGCGACCTTCAACCGGCTGATCCGCACCCACCCGACGCTGATGCAGAATCTCGCGCGGACCATGTTGCTGCGCACCCGCCAGACCCGCCGGCGCAATCCGCGCGCCGATCCACGCGTTTATGCGCTGCTGTCGACGTCGCCATCCATCGATCTCATGCTGCGGGCGCGCCTCCTGAAGGAATCGCTCGCCCGGCTGGGCAAGCGCGCCGTCGTGGTGGGCGAAGAGGGCGAGCGTCAGACCTCGAGCTGGTTTGACGATCTCGAGCGCTGGAACGACGTGGTCATCCTCGCCGCGCCGATCGGGGATACCGCCTGGTGCAAGCTCTGCATGCGTCAGGCCGATCGCATCTGGCTGCTCGCGCGGGCGGATGCGCGGCCGTCCAGCCCCCTCTTGCCCGACGATACCTCGCCTGCGCGCCAGTTTCGCTTGGTGGACGTGGTCCTGATCCGGCACGGCGCCGTGCGCCAGGCGGCGGCCGCTCTCGAGTGGATCGAGGCCGCCGATGCGGCGCGGGTGTTTTCCTGGTCCGAGACCGCAGATCGCGATTGCGCACGCTTGGCGCGCACCATGGCGGGGCTCTCGGTGGGGCTTGTGCTCTCGGGAGGCGGGGCACGGGCCTATGCCCATATCGGCGCGGTTCGGGCGATCCGCGAAGCGCGCCTTCCGATCGATTTCGTCGGCGGCACCTCCATGGGCGCGGTCGTTGCCGCCTGCGTCGCCATGGGCTGGGACGACGAGGAGATCGAGCGCCGCATCTGGAAAGCTTTTGTGGAGAGCAATCCGCTGGCCGATTACATCCTGCCCGTCGTCTCGCTGACCTCCGGTCGGCGCGTGGACGATCGGCTCGAAGAGCATTTCGGGCAGGCGCGCATCGAGGACATGAGCCTCCCGTTCTTCTGCGTCTCGACAAACCTCACGGCCGGCGCCTTCCGGGTGCATCGCACCGGCGTCGTGCGGCATGCGCTGCGCGCCTCGATCGCGTTGCCTGGCATCCTGCCGCCTGTGGTTGAGGATGATTCCATCATGGTGGATGGCGCGGTCCTGAACAATTTTCCGGTGGATGTGATGCAGGATCTGCATCGCGGGCCCAACATCGGGGTGGATGTGGCGCGTGAGCATGGCCTCAACGCTGCCGACTTCATTGATCCGCCGGGCTTTTTTTCCTGGGTCACGCGGCGTGGCTTTCATGCGCCGCCGCCCATCGCGGGCCTGCTGATCCGCGCCGCGACAGTAAACATCGATCCCTGGGGCGGACGCGAGAAGGTGGATCTCCTGGTCGCGCCGGATCTTTCGGGCGTGGAGCTTCGCGACTGGAAGGCCTATGATCAGGCGGTCGCGGCGGGCTATGAGGCCACAGTGTCGGCGCTGCACAACCTGCAAGGGCCGCTGCGTCGGATGATGGACGGGTTTGGGTAGGTCTGGATGCGCGCCTTGTGGATATCCCTTGCCGTGTTTGGCATGGTCGTGAGCTTCGGCCTTGGCATCTTTGTCGGGGCTGGCTCGTTTGGGGGGCAGGCCGAGACGCCGGTCTTCGCCGACGATCCTCTTACCGCGCCGCCGCCGATCGCTGCGCCCGGCGCCGCAACGCCGGATCTGGCCGCGGCGGGGGCTGCCCCGCCCGCGCTGGAGCCGCCGCCTGGCGTCTGCCGCGCGGAGGCCGCCCGCCAGCTGCCGGTGCGCCCCGGCGGGGCTGCCGGAAAGGTGCATGCCGCAGCACTCGGCCGCAGCTGCCCCGAGGCTGACATCCGCATCACCATCGATCCCGGCGGCGGGGCGAAGCCCTATCAGTTCGCAGCGCCCGCCGCAGAGCTTGGTTTTGCAAGCGCCGCCGCCACCCAGGTGCAGATGCAGGCCGATATCGAGGGCTTTTTGCTGCGGCTGCTGCCTGACCGGCCGCGATCCACCGCCGACCTCCCGGCCTGGGACGAGGCGCTCGGCGGTCCGGCGGGCGGCAGCCTGACGACGGCCCTGACAGCGGAGGAATGGGAACGAATCCGCGCCGCCGCCAGCCCGTTGCTCTGCCACCCGACCAGCAGCTTCGAGCGCGCCTGCATCGCGCTGGACCCGGCCGACGGCGCGCTCAAGATCGTGGGCGCCGAGGCGCGTGGGTGAGCGAAAACCACGACCAATCAAAGGCCTGGCGCCCAGACTACTGGCGCACGTTCGCCGAGATCGCCGCGCGCGACGAAGATTGCCCGCTCTATGCGCTTCTGGCCCGC